>CAMCZO010000017.1 GCA_945887955.1 Chitinophaga pinensis
CATAACATTTCGAGAGGTTATTAAATCAAAACCTCCAAACCTAATATTAATATTGTTTTCAAAGGTTTGTTTGAGTTCCGAATTTCCAGATTTTATCTGTAATGGATTTGATATGTCAATTACATTTTGCAATTGATTAATATCTGGAATATTTGTATTTGTTCTATAATACAGTCTTAAATTTTTAGTTTTTGTTATTTTGTAATTTAACATTGCATTGGGTAGAATGTTATCGAATTTTTTAACCAAATTAAATTTTAATGGAAATGTTTGATCTCCCATTAAACTTGAATTTTGAAAATCAGAACCAAAACTTAAATTAAGTTTATTTTTTTGATATTTATAGCTTATACCTCCTCTTTGTGTTTCATAAATTATAGCATATTTATTTGACAATTCTGTATTAAAATCAGAAAAATTAGTAGTAACATAATTTGAATCGAATGTTTGTTTATTTGATGAAGCTTCTGTATAAGAGGGGTTATAACTTAATAAAATTTGAGAATTTTCTAAAATCTGCTCAGTATAAGAAATATTAGGCGATATTTTTTTAGTAATGCCGTATTTATTGTACTCTTGATTCAAATATAAATTTAAATTGTCGTTTTGATATTTATTTTCTGAATTGTAGTTTCCATTATTAGTTTTTTCGTTTTGCTGTGTTATAATGTTAAAGGAGATTGAGCGTCCTTTTTTATTAAATTTATGTTGATAAAGAAATGAATTTGTAAAATCATACCCTATGTTTTCTTCTACTGAATTTGTCTGGGTTTTGCTCAAAAAAATCGAATCTAATATGGTGTTATTTCCAAGTAAATTAGTTTTATTAGTATTGTTTTGAAAATTTAAATTTGGACTAATAGTAATTTTATTAGATGAGTCAATTGCATATTCAATTCTTAAATTAATACGATGATTTTGATTTTGATTTTCTGAAGCATTTGTTTGTTTGTAATTTAACTGATCGTCTGTAAAATAATTTCTAGAAATATCTGAAGCATTTTTATTATCTGTGTTACTGAAAAAGTAACTTCCTGAAATATCTGTTTTTTTGCCCCATTTATCACTATAGTTTAACCCAGATGCCTGAGTTGATGTATTTCCTTTTTGTGAAGATGTCATTAAGTTATCTGCTCCCGATGAAAAATTTCCTTGTCTGCCACTTCCTCCTTGCCTAACTCCTGAATTCTGACCTGAATTGCCCAGAGCACCGGTAATATCACTCATGCTAAAATTCTGTTGATTAATGTTATTAGAAAGAAGTAGTAACGAAATTCGTCTCTTGTCATTAAAACTATTAATTGTTGCTCCATTCGAATATCTGAGTAAGCGATCTTCGTCTGATCCTATTCCTGCATAAATTTTTCCAAATTCACCAATGTTTTTTTCTTTTTTTGTTACAAAATTAATTGTCTTTTGTTGGTCACCGTCATTAAATCCAGTAAATTGAGATTGATCACTCATTTTGTCAAATACTTCTACTTTATCAATAATATCTGCAGGTATATTTTTTATGGCTGCATTTTGATCGTCGCCAAAAAATCGCTTACCATCAACCAACACTTTTTGAACCGTTTCTCCGTTTACTTTTAATCCATTATTATCTGATGTAAAACCTGGCATTTTTTTAATTAAATCTTCTGCCGTTGCATCAGGTTGCGTTTTATAGGCATCAGCATTAAATAAAGTGGTGTCTCCTTTTTGTTCGCCCCTTTTTTGTATGGTATTTACTTCTATTTCCGAAAGATTTTTACCATCTTCTAAGAGTGTAATTTTACCTAAATTTATATTATCTTTTTCTATAGAAATATTTTTATATATGTCTTTATATCCTATAAAAGAAATAATTACATAGTATTCTTTTTTATTTGGTAAGTAAAGATTAAAATTACCATCTTTATCAGTTTTTGTTCCTGTAATATATAATGAATCTTGGCTAAAAACTTTTATGGTTGATTCATTAAGAGCTAAGCCTGACTTTTGATTGATTATGCCAGAAACCAATACCTGCCCTTTAACAGAGAATGAAATAAAAAAAATAAAGACTATGGTTTTAAAAAAATGCAGTCGTAATGACATGTTTTAAAATTAATTTTTAAAGTTAATCGAATTATTTACTAATAACTAATCTGTTAATTTTATTAGATTTAATTTCTTAATTTAATGTCCATATTTTTTGTGTTGTTTTCTTTTTATTTTAATAATTGAATTTTTTTTATTTGTAATTTAAATGAAGTGCTTTTCTACTAAAACTTTTAGTGTTTATTTTTTTATTTTATCTAATTTTTTTGTTTTTGCACAAACGAATCTCTACACTCATGCCGATTCTTTAAGAGGAAGTATTACTGATGCCCGTAAATGGTGGGATTTAACCCATTATGATTTGCATGTAACTTTTAATGAAAAAGATAGCTCAATTTTTGGTTACAATATAATTTCATATAAGACTCTTGATTATTATCCTCTCATGCAACTCGATTTGATGCAGCCAATGATTATAGATAGTGTAGTTCAAGATAAACAACAATGTAAATTTATACGAGATGGTAGCGCTTATTTTATTAGTACAATTAAGACGTCAATTTCAAATAATACAACTAGTTTATTTGTTTATTTTCATGGCAAACCTCATGTTGCTGTTTTTCCTCCGTGGGACGGCGGTATTATTTGGTCTAAAGATAAAAATAATAATCCATGGATTTCTGTCGCTTGTCAAGGCATGGCTTCTAGTGTATGGTTCCCGAATAAAGATCATCAATACGACGAAGTTGATAGCGCATCTGTTTATTTTACCGCATCTAGTAATTTAGTTACAGTTTCTAATGGCAAATGTAAATCTATAAAAACTAATTCTAATCAAACCAAAACATATTGCTGGGTAGTAAAAAATCCTATTAATAATTATAATATTATTCCCTATATCGGTAAGTATGTAAATTTTAAAGATACTTTTTATGGGAAAGCGGGTGTTTTAGATTTAGATTTTTGGGTACTAGAAGGAAATATTGAAAAAGCTAAACAACAATTTAAGCAAGTAAAACCTATGTTGCGTTGTTTTGAAGATTGGTTTGGCAAATATCCATTTTATGAAGATGGTTATAAATTGGTTGAAGCACCTTTTTTAGGTATGGAACATCAAAGCGCCATAGCATATGGTAATAAATTTAAAAATGGTTATTTAGGTAAAGATTTGTCTTTAACCGGTTTGGGATTAAATTGGGATTTTATTATTGTTCATGAATCGGGTCACGAATGGTTTGGAAATAGTATTACAGCAAAAGATGTAGCTGATAATTGGATACACGAAGGATTTACAGCATACTCAGAAAATTTATTTGTTCAAAGTGTATATGGTAAAAAAGCTGGAGCAGAATATGTTATTGGTACACGAAACGCTATCCTAAACGACCGACCCATTATAACTAATTATAATGTAAATAAAGATGGTTCAGGCGACATGTATTACAAAGCTGCTAATATGTTGCATACCATAAGGCAACTTATTAATAACGACGAATTATGGAAAAAAATGCTTCAAAGCCTAAATCAAAATTTTTGGCATCAAACGGTTTCCACTAAACAAATTGAAGATTATTTAATTACTTTTTTAAATTATGATTTACAAAAAATATTTGATCAATATTTAAGAACAAAACAAATTCCTGTTTTAGAATATTCTTATTCAAATAAAATATTAAAATTTCGATGGTCTAATTGTATTTTGGGTTTTAATCTGCCTATAAGGTTAATATCCAAAAATAATATTTGGATATACCCCAGTGAGGAATGGAAAACAATATCACTAGATGATAAAAATTTCATAATAGATCCAAATTTTTATATTAATTCGAAACGAATGAATTAATTTTTTTTTCACCCTAGTTTTGCCCTCTTATTTTTAAGAAAAGTAAGTATTTTAAAGGGTCTTTTTTGGTTGTTAAAATATCTAAATTTTAATGATTTTAGTTAAATCTTGGTATATTTGCTATCCTAAATCAAATAATTGTTTTAATACTAAAATGATGGTCTTAATTTAAAAAATATTAAATATGAATAAAATTATTTTTTTTATTTTGTTATTTTTCTCAACCAAATTACTTTGGTCTCAGAGCACAAGTTCTGAAAAAACATTTTCATTCAAAATTGATGGAACAATTAGAAATTATAATGGAAAATCTATTTATGTTCATCATAAATGGAACGAAAAAGATTATACCGATTCTGCAAAGATTGTAAAAGGAAAATTTGTGTTTAATCTTAAAAGCATTGAGCCAAACCTATATTGGTTTACAACAGTAAACGATATTAATGCTCAACCTAATTATCTTTTTTTTGCTAATAACGAGCCTATCAAAGCAAACCTCATCGGCGATTCTTTACTTTATTCTTCTCTTCAAGGAGGTTTAACTCAAAATGATTATGTTGAATACAGAATGATGATAAATAATTTTGTTCAAATACAACAAAAATTGCAGGCTGATTATAATATTGCAACTCAAAAAGGTGATGTTCAAACTCAACAAAGTATTCAAAATGAATACCAAAATTTAAATGTTCAGTTTATGACTGGAATAAAAACATATATCAAAAATCACCCTAAGTCACCTGTAAGTGGTTATATTATTTATACCGACTTTAATAATCCCAATATTCCAATAAGCGATTTAGAAGAGGCTTTATCTTTTATAGATGTTAGCATTAAAAATACTAAGTTTATTAAATTAGCTACCAAACGGGTTGAAGATAAAAAAGGAACAATGGTGGGCTATAAAGCAGTTAATTTTTCGCAACAAACACCAGAGGGTAAATTAATTAGTCTTTCAGATTATAAAGGTAAATTCGTATTAATTGATTTTTGGGCCAGTTGGTGCAGGCCATGTAGGATGGAGAACCCAAATGTAGTTAACGCTTTTAATCTATATAAAAATAGAGGGTTTACTGTTTTGGGTATTTCAATGGATTCAAATAAAGAGGCTTGGGTTCAAGCCATTAATCAAGATAATTTAACTTGGTCTCATGTAAGCGATTTAAAAGGTTGGGGTAATGAAGTAGGAAAAACTTTTGGTGTTACAGGTATTCCACAAAACTATTTAATCGATCCAAATGGAATTATTCTTGCTAAAAATTTACGTGGCCCCGATTTAGAAAAAAAACTTGCTGAAATTATTAAATAATTAATTATCTATAAAGAACTAAATAAAAATAAGTATGAAAAAGAGTAAAATTTTTGTTGTTTCACTAATAAATATTATTTTTTTAAATAATATAATTGCTCAAGATCCTATCGTAATGACGATAAATAAAAGGCCAGTTAAAAAGTCTGAGTTCGAAGCTGTTTATAAAAAAAATAATGTGAAAGAGGTGCCTTCAAGTTCCAAATCAGTAAAAGAATACGTCGATTTATTTTCGTTATTTAAAAGCAAGGTTTTTGAAGCAGAAAGTTTAGGGTTAGATACTCTTAATTCTTTTAAAACTGAATTATTAGGTTATCGTCGCCAATTGGCAGCACCATATTTAACAGATAAAAATACCACCGAGAATTTATTGTTAGAAACATACGATCGGATGAAATATGAAGTTCGTGCTAGTCATATTTTAGTAAGATTAGAAGAAACTGCTCTTCCTAAAGATACACTCGAAGCCTGGACAAGAATAAATATAATTCGTAATGCAGTGATGGGTAAATTTCCAACTCCTGTTGAGCTTTTAAATTACGATAAACTTTTAAAAAATTCTACTGAGATTTCTAAATTTTTAAAAGGAAAAGATAGTTCTGTTTATAAAGTTAAGGTTAATGCTATTAAAAAATTATCCGATTACGCTAAAAGTTCATCTGATTTATTTCAAAGTATTGCACCCAAAACAAGCGACGATCCTTCTGTTTTAGATAATAAGGGAGACCTTAATTATTTCACGGCATTAGATATGGTTTATCCTTTTGAATCAGCTGCGTATAATACAAAAGTTGGGGAAATAAGCCCTATTGTTAGAACACGTTTTGGATACCATATTCTTAAAATATCAGATAAACGTGAAAGTAGAGGCGAAATTTTTGTAGCACACATTATGTGTAGAGTTTTAAAAGAAGCTAATGATCAAGAAAAATTAAATGCTAAAACTAAAATAGACGAAATTTATGCTAAAATTAAAGCAGGTCAAAATTTCGAAGAATTAGCTCGTCAGTTTAGTGATGACAAGCAGTCTAATGAGCGTGGCGGTCAATTACAGCCTTTTAAAGGTGGTCGTTTGCCAAAAGATTTTGAAGATGCTGCCTTTAAAATAAAAGCTGATAATGAAATTTCAGAACCGATTTTGTCTCAATATGGTTGGCATATTATTAAACGAATTGAATTAAAAACATTGCCGCCTTTTAGTGATATTAAAAATGATATTAAATCAAAAATTAACAGAGATAGCCGTTCTCAAATGGGTCGTGTAGCATTAATTGAAAAAGTTAAAAAAGAAAATAATTTTAAAGAAAACATAAAAAATAAAGATGAGTTTAATAAAATTATGGACTCTACTTATTTAAAAGCAACCTGGAAAGCAGAACGTGCAGCTAAATTTGGTAATAAAGAGATTTTTAATCTTGGTGGTAAATCATATACTCAAAATGAATTCGCTAAATTTTTAGAAGCTCAAATGACTTTTCGTTCTCCAACCGATGTGATTGAAATTATGAAAGGAATTTATAAAACTTGGGTAGAAGAAAATGTTATTTCATTTGAAGATGCTTTACTTGAAAAAAAATATGTTGAATTTGCTAATCTTTACAGAGAATATCGCGACGGCATTTTGTTATTTGACTTAACTGATCAAAAAGTATGGAGCAAGGCGGTAAAAGATACTCTTGGACTTAAAACTTTTTACGATACTAATAAAAATAAGTATCTCTGGGATGAAAGAGCAGAAGTAACTACATACAAATGCTTAAATGAAAAAGTAGCTAAAGATTTACGGAAGTTATTTAAAGATGGTAAGTCTGAAAAAGAGATTGTTCAAATCTTAAATATTTCCTCACAGCTAAACGTATCTTCAGAAAACGTAACTTATTTAAAAGGAGAAAATACGAATGTTGATGCAAATTGGATTAAAGGAATTGCATCAAAAAATTTCACTGATGCTAAAGAAAAAAAAGTTTTAGTGTTGATTATAAATAATATCCTCGCCAAATCCCCTAAAACATTAGCCGAATGTAGAGGAAGTGCAACTTCTGATTTTCAGAATTTTTTAGATACTGAATGGTTAAATTATTTAAAAGATAAATATAAGGTAGAGTTAAATCAAGAGGTTTTGAGTACCATCAAATAATATAACAATTTAAAATAGCTGTTTTTTTAACAGCTATTTTTTTTATAAATATATTTTCAATCTATTTCAAGATCACAAAAATTCTCTTAGCTTTAGCATTAAATAATTTAATTGAATAACTTTTACTTTATAATATTAGTTTGTTTTTTATACGCCTGTAATTATGGTAAATCTGATGCAGATGATATCTCTTCTAAATTAATTGCTAAGGCCGGCAATGAAAATCTAAATTTTTATGATTTTAAAACTGATTTTATTTCAAATGGAAATAAAAAAGATAGCGCCCTAAGTGCTATTAAAACTATCGAAAATTGGGCTACAGAGGCTTTGTTTTATCAAGAAGCAATTTCTAAGTTAAATTCCGATGAAATTGAAATAGACAAACAAGTTCAGTCGTATAAAAAAAGTTTAGTTAATTACATCTATCAAACAAAATTAATTGAGGCTAATTTAGATACCATTATTTCAATTAAAGAAATCCAAAATTATTACAATGCTCATCGCGATAATTTTATTTTAAAATCTAACATTATTAGGTTAGATTATTTAAAAATACCAGCTAAATTTCAAGGACTTGATAAAATAAAACAATTATTAAAATCAAATCAATTAAATGATAAGGAAAAACTAAATAAATTATGTGTTCAAAATGCTGAAAATTTTTATTTAAACGATAGCACGTGGTTATATATTGATGATATTAAAAAAGAAATCCCTAAACTTAAAACACAAGCTGATCTTACTTTTAGTTCCGGACAAGTTATTGAATTTACTGATGCTGACTATTATTTTTATATTAAAATAAAAGATATTAAAATTAAAAACGGCATATCGCCTTTAAATTTTGAAAAACAAAACATTAAAAAATTTATAATTAATAATAGAAAAATGCTTTTAATAAATGAATACAAACAGTTGTTACTAGAAAATGCTAAAACTGATAAATCTTTTATAGTTTATTAATTAAGTTTGTAAAACACCTAAAATAAAAGGTTTGGTAATAGGTGCGTGATTTGCCATTTCAATACCCATACTAATAATTTTTCGTGTTTCTAAGGGATCAATAATGGCATCCATCCATAAGCGAGAAGCCGCATAGTATGGTGTTGTTTGAATATCGTATTTATCTTTTATTTTATTATATAATTCAGTTTCTTTTTCTTGATTTATTTTTTCCCCCTTGGCTTTTAAGCTTGCAACTTCTATTTGAACTAATACTTTTGCTGCTTGGGCACCACCCATAACAGCAACTTTAGAAGTAGGCCAACCAACAATCAATCTCGGGTCGTATGCTTTTCCACACATTGCATAATTTGCAGCGCCAAAACTATTTCCAACTAATATTGTAAATTTAGGAACCACACTATTGGCCATCGCATTAACTAATTTGGCGCCATCTTTAATAATACCACCTTGCTCACTTCTTGAACCCACCATAAATCCTGTTGCGTCTTGTAAAAAAACTAATGGTATTTTTTTCTGATTACAATTCATAATAAAACGCGCTGCTTTATCCGCACTATCACTATAAATAACCCCTCCAATTTGCATTTCGGAGCTACCGCCTGTTTTTTTTGCTTTTACAATCATTCTTTGATTAGCAACAATTCCAACAGCCCAACCATCAATTCTTGCATAGGTGCAAATAATACTTTTGCCATAATCTGCTTTATACTCTTCATGTTCGCTATTATCAATTAATCGCTCAATAACTTCATACATGTTGTATGGTTTATCTCTAGAGTCAGGTATTATCCCATAAATTTCTTTTTCATCTTTTTTTGGCGAAAGTGATTTTTGACGATTAAATCCTGCTTTATCATAGTCGCCTATTTTATTCATAATATTTTTAATTCGACTTAAACAATCAGCATCGTCTTTACATTTATAATCAGTAACGCCACTTATTTCGCAATGCGTAACTGCTCCTCCCAATGTTTCGTTATCAATTTCTTCTCCAATAGCAGCTTTTACTAAATAACTACCGGCTAAAAAGATAGATCCAGTTTTATCTACAATCATCGCTTCATCACTCATAATTGGCAAATAAGCACCACCTGCAACACAACTTCCCATTACTGCCGCAATTTGTAAAATACCCATACTACTCATTACCGCATTATTTCGAAATATTCTTCCAAAATGTTCTTTATCCGGAAAAATCTCATCTTGTAACGGTAAATATACCCCTGCACTGTCGACCAAGTAAATAATTGGTAAACGATTTTCCATTGCAATTTCTTGAGCTCTTAAATTCTTTTTTCCAGTTATAGGAAACCATGCTCCTGCTTTTACTGTTGCATCGTTTGCAACAACAATACATTGTTTGCCGTTTACATATCCAATTACAATAACAACTCCAGCACCTGGGCAACCTCCATGCTCATCATACATTTCATAACCTGCAAATGCCCCCATTTCTATTCTCGATGTATTCTTGTCTAATAAAAAGTCAATTCTCTCTCTGGCCGACATTTTACCTTGTTTGTGTTGCTTATCTATTTTTTCTTTTCCACCACCTAAATATATTTTTTCAAGGCGTTTTTCCATTTGCGAAATAAGTAATCGCATCGAATCATCATTTTTATTAAATTCTATAGTCATAGCTGTTTTAAATTTTAAATTATTTATAAAATCAGTATTTTATCATTTTTAAATAATTACTAATATCAGTTAAGTATAATGGTAAATCGTATGATTCTTGTTTAGAAATAATTAAATCAGTATCGTTATAAGCATTACTTAGCCCACATTTAAAAGTTGAAGTTAAATAATTATTTAAGGCAGCCGCAAATAAATTAGAATCATTACAGGTATTAATCACAAGGTCAAATTGTTTTGTTTTTAATGATAAAATAGTTTCTGATTTTGGTAATTTTAAAAATGTTAAATCTTTTTTAGTAAAGCAATTCCAGTCTCCAAAAGTAGCTTGTTTATTATTTGTTTCTACATAAAAAACTTCCACAAACTTCCCTGTTTTTTCTATAAATTCATCTAAATTATTTTTATTTAAATTTTTATTAGATTCAATAATAATAGCCATTGAGCTTATGTCGTTCCAGGATAAAAATCGTTTTGTTTTTTTAGTGGGATTTTTATCTATAATTGAATTTAATTTTAATTTCGCGAAAAATTCTAACATTTTATTTAATTAAAATAAGGTTTTGACCTGTTTAATAAAATTTATTTCAGTTTCGTTTAAAGATAAATCACTTTTGCCACCAGCAGCATTAATGTGCCCTCCGCCATTAAAATATTTTCTTGCAAAGGCATTCACATCAATTTTATCTTTACTTCTAAAAGAAATCTTTACGTAATTTTCTGATTCGTTAAATAAGGCACACACTTTAATTCCTTTTATAGCAAAAGGATAATTAACCAACCCTTCTGTATCTCCTTTTTGAAAATTAAATTGTTTTAATTCTTTGTTAGATAAACAAAAGTAAGCAACAGGATAACCATCAATTATTTTCATTTTTTCGCTTAAAGCATAGCCTAATAATTTTAATCTATCTATACTATAATTGTCATAAACGGCTCCATGAATTTCGCTTGGAATAATACCTGTTTTTAAGAGTTCAGCAATAATTGTGTGGGTATTTGAATTAACGCTTGGATATCTGAAGGAACCTGTATCTGTCATTAATCCGGTGTAAATACAAGCGGCTATCTTTTTATCAATTGTTTTTTTTGCGCCTAAACCACATATTAAATCAAAAATAAGTTCACACGTACTGCATGCATTTACATCGTGAAAATAATATTTTGCATAATCATCTGGTTGTTGATGATGATCTATCATTACTTTTGGCGCTGATGTTTTTACTAAAATATCGCCAAGCTTTTCAATTCGTTTGTATGAATTAAAATCTAATGTAAAAATTAAATCGCTTTTATTTAGCCAATTTTCACATTTTTTTTCTTCTTCCTGAAAATTAAGGATTTGCTTACTTCCTGGCATCCATTCTAAAAAATCAGGAAAAGCATTAGGAATTATCACTTTTACATTTTTATCTAAATATTTTAGAAATTGATATAAAGCTAAACTACTCCCAATAGCATCTCCATCTGGACTCCAATGAGTAATAATACTGATGGTTTTGCTATTGTTTATTGCTTTTTTAAGTATTTTAAAGCTATCCTTGCGCATATTTTATATAATAATAGATAAAGTTAGAGTTTTGTAAAGGAATAAAGCACTAAAAATATTGAATTTTTTTTCTTTTTGTACAATTTAATTTGTACATTTGCCATTCGTAAATTTAATTTAATAATCAAAAATGCTAATAGTTCAGATTAAAGAAGGCGACAATATAGAAAAAGCCTTAAAAAAGTACAAAAAAAAGTTTGAAAAAACTGGTGTAGTTAAACAATTACGTGAACGTTCAAAATTCACTAAACCTTCAATTGTTCGTCGCGAACAAGTTATCAAAGCTGTTTACAAGCAAAAATTAATATTAGGTCTTAACGACTAATTAATAATTTTTTTATATAAATTTATTGGAATCCTAATTTGAAATGTATAATTTCGGTTAGGATTTTTTTATGTCGGATGATAAAGCTGTAGATGAATTTTTATCTTACTTAAATCTTCAAAAAAGGTTTAGCCCATTAACCACAAAAAATTACGCCGTAGATTTAAAACAATTCTTCAATTTTTTAAATCAAGAAGTATATGACTCACGATTAAGTGAAATATCATATCAACATGTTAGGTCTTTTATCGCGTCGTTAATCGATAAAAAAAAATCAACAGTAAGTGTAAATAGAAAAATCAGTTGTTTAAAATCTTTTTTTAAGTACGCACTTAAAAATAATTTGATTTCGAATAACCCAATGCAAAAAATTCAAGGTCCAAAAACCCCAAAGCGCTTACCTGTTTTTATTGACGAGAATCAAATTGATAAAATATTTAATCAATTAAAATTTGATTCCGGATTTGAAGGAATTAGAAATAAATTACTCATAGATGTTCTCTATCAAACAGGTTTGAGAAGAGCAGAATTAATTAACTTAAAAGAAACTGATCTTGATTTAATTAGTTTGCAATTAAAAGTTTTAGGTAAACGTAATAAAGAAAGAATTATTCCATTTAGTATTCATCTTAAACGTAGTATCCAAGAGTATTTAAATGCAAAACAGGAGAACAATTTAATTAATTCTTTTTTATTTGTAAACTTAAAAAACATTCAATTATCACCCCAAGCATTAACCAAAATTGTTAGCGAAATATTAAGTGAAGTAACTACAAATAAGAAAAAAAGTCCTCATGTATTGCGTCATACTTTTGCCACTCATTTATTAAATCGTGGAGCAGATATTAATGCTGTTAAAGAATTATTGGGACATGCTAATTTGTCTGCAACTCAAATTTATACCCATAATACAATAGAAAAGTTAAAAAAATCTTATAATCAAGCTCATCCAAGATCAGGAAATTAATGATACTAGCAATAGTTATTCCAGATTAAAAATGAGTCGCATCCTTTTGTATACCCCTTTTTTATTTAGCTAATAATCTCTTACCTTTAAAAAATATTAATCAAATCTTTTTTATTTAATTCAAACTGTTATTGATGGCACAAAAAATTAATTATACAGGTTTTAATTTTTAATTAATAATAAATATCACTAATGATTACGGCAGAAACCCCTATAAAATTTGAACGAAAAAAATATAAAGACAGTACCCTTTTAGAATTATACATTAATATTTTAAGACCTCGAATGATTGAGGAAAAAATGTTGTTGCTTCTTCGTCAAGGTAAAATAGCTAAATGGTTTAGTGGAATAGGGCAGGAGGCTATCTCAGTTGGCGCGACTTTCGCTTTAGAATCTGATGAATATATTTTACCTATGCATAGAAATTTAGGTGTATTTACTTCGCGTAAAATACCCTTAAACCGTTTATTTTCTCAGTTTCAAGGTAAGCCAGGAGGCTTTACTCAAGGGAGGGACCGTTCTTTTCATTTTGGTACTCAAGATTATAAAATTGTAGGAATGATTTCTCATCTTGGTCCTCAATTAGGAGTTGCTGATGGTATTGCACTCGCAAACAAATTAAGAAAAGAAAAAAAAGTAACTGTTGTTTTTAGTGGCGACGGCGGTGCTAGCGAAGGTGATTTTCACGAAAGTATTAACACTGCAGCGGTTTGGGATTTGCCTGTTATTTTTATTATAGAAAATAATGGTTACGGTTTAAGTACCCCTAGTAACGAACAATTTAAATGTAAATCTTTTGCAGATAAAGGCATTGGTTATGGTATCGAAGGCATTTCAATTGATGGAAATAACATTTTAAAAGTTTACGAAACAGTTAAAAATTTAGCCGAAAGTATTAGAGAAAATCCTAGACCTGTAATTTTAGAATGTGTAACTTTTAGAATGCGCGGTCATGAAGAAGCAAGTGGAACTAAGTATGTACCAAAAGAATTGTTTGATATTTGGGGTAGAAAAGACCCTGTTCAAACATTCGAAAATTTTTTAATGAATGAAGGCGTTTTAACAAAAGAATTAATTGAACAATCTCGTCTTGAAATTAAAAACGAAATTGATCAAGGCCTCGAAATAGCTTTTGCTGAAAAAAATCCAAACCCAGATACAGCAAAGGAATTATCAGACCTGTTTAAGCCAGTAAATATTTTAAATACTTTATCGCTAAACACAAATACAAAAAGTATGCGTTTAATCGATGCCATAAGTCAGGCCTTAAAATTAGCTATGCAAAAACATTCTAATCTTATCTTAATGGGTCAGGATATTGCCGATTATGGAGGCGTTTTTAAAATTACCGAAGGTTTTGTTGAAGCTTTTGGTAAAGATCGTGTAAGAAATACCCCATTATGTGAAAGTGCTATTCTCGGTGCGGCTTTTGGTCTTTCAATTAATGCTCACAAAGCAATGGTAGAAATGCAATTTGCCGATTTTGTAAGCGAAGGAATGACTCAGATAATAAATAATCTTGCAAAAAGTCATTACCGTTGGGGTCAAAATGCCGATGTGGTTGTAAGAATGCCAACAGGCGCAGCAGTTTCAGCCGGACCTTTTCACAGCCAAAGCAACGAGGCTTGGTTTTTTAAAACTCCTGGATTAAAAATTGCTTATCCTGCTTTTCCAAGCGATGCAAAAGGATTATTGTTGGCTGCTTTTGAAGATCCTAATCCAGTAATGTATTTTGAACATAAAGCACTTTATCGAAGTATTACTGAAGAAGTGAGCGAAGATTATTTTACTATTCCATTCGGTCAAGCTCGTTTGGTAAAAGAAGGAAATGATTTAACTATTGTAACCTATGGTTTAGGCGTTCATTGGGCGATTGAAGCTCTAAGTAATAATCCAAATATTCAGGCCGATTTAATTGATTTGAGAACATTAGCACCTTTAGATACTGAAACTATTTATGCTTCTGTAAGAAAAACAGGCAAGGTAATTGTGATGCACGAAGATACTCTTACTGGTGGAATTGCAGGAGAAATTGCTGCTTTAATTACAGAACATTGTTTCGATTATTTGGATGCTCCTGTTATGCGAGAAGGAAGTTTAGACACCCCCGTGCCAATGAATGTGGATTTAGAAAATAATTTTTTGCCTAAAGAAAGGTTTGTCGAAAAATTACTAAAACTTTGGAATTTTTAATTATTTTTTATTTAATATTTTGAAATTATATAAATTTAATAACCTATCATGCAAATAATTGATTTAAGAAGCGATACAGTAACCAAGCCGTGTAAAGAAATGTTATCAGCAATGATGAATGCCGAATTAGGTGACGATGTATTTAACGAAGATCCAACAACAAATGAATTAGAAAAGTATGTTGCTGATTTATTTGGAAAAGAAGCTGCTTTATTTTGTCCGAGTGGAACTATGACAAATCAAATTGCTATTAAAGTGCATACTCAAGCTGGCGATGAACTTCTCTGCGATGTAAATTCACATATTTATAATTATGAAGGTGGAGGCATTTCATTTAATTCAGGTGTTCAGGCCAAATTAATTACTGGTAATGAAGGGCGCTTATCTGCTGAACTAATTGAGCCTTGTATTAATGGCAATTTTGATTGGCTCTCTAACACTTCTTTAGTATGTTTGGAAAACACTGTAAATAGGGCAGGAGGGAGTTATTATTCCAGCCATCAAATAAAACCAATATATGATTTATGCCAAGCACAAGGTTTAAAATTACATTTAGATGGTGCAAGAATTTTTAATGCTTTAATAGAATCAAATGATTCGCCTAAACAAATTGGGCAATATTTCGACTCTATTTCTGTTTGTTTATCTAAAGGACTTGGTGCACCAGTAGGATCTTTACTTCTTGGTAAAAAAGAATTTATCAAAAAAGCTCGACGCATTAGAAAGGTTTTTGGCGGTGGCATGCGCCAATCTGGAATTTTAGCCGCTGCTGGTTTATTTGCTTTAAAAAATAATGTGCAAAGATTAAAAGAAGATCATCTTCGCGCAAAAGCTCTCGAGAAAATATTGTTAACCATGCCTTATGTTGACACTGTATTACCCGTTTATACAAATATTATCATCTTTAATCTTAAAAAAGATAAAATATCCGGCTTGGATTTTGAAAAAAAATTATTAGACGAACATATTCGAATATCTTCT
Organism: Chitinophaga pinensis; assembly: GCA_945887955.1. GTDB lineage: Bacteria > Bacteroidota > Bacteroidia > B-17B0 > Aurantibacillaceae > Aurantibacillus. The sequence continues at coordinate 15,928 of CAMCZO010000017.1, forward strand.
TTTGGAAAACAAACAATTCGTATGGTTACTCACTTAAATTTTACAGAAGAAATGCTAATAAAAACAATAGAGATATTAAATAAAATTATTTAATTAAAATAATTTTTCAACTGCAATTTTAAACCAAACAGTAAATGTTTCAGGATTAATTTTTATTTTTTCTTTTAAATCAGTCAGGCTAATCCAGTTAAAATCATCAACTTCTTCTAAATTTATTTCTGGCGATTTATTATAAATACCTGTGAATATGTGGTCGAATTCAAATTCAGTTAAATTGTTTTCAAATTTAGCTTTGTAGGTAAAATGAGTTTTATAAATTAACTCAGTTTCTATGCCCATTTCTTCTTTTAAACGTCGTTTTGCTGCATCTAAAGTTTTTTCATTTGGTCTAGGATGAGAACAACAAGTATTCGTCCATAAGCCTGCACTATGATATTTGATTAAGGATCTTCGCTGAATTAATAACTCCCCTTGTTTATTAAATAAAAAGATTGAGAATGCTCTATGCAACACTCCTTTTTGATGCGCTTCTAACTTTTCCATCGTTCCAATAGAATTATCAAATTCATCTACAAGAATTACTTCTTCAATCATATTTTATTTAAGTATTTTAATTAAAAATAATATTATTTTAAAGATACAGCAACTAAATTAATTTATGTTTGATTAGTGATGATATATTTTTTTAGTTGTTAGGTTTTAATTAAATTTAATAAGGAAATAAATACAATTAGTTTTCTTTTATTTAACAACATTAATTTTTTTATTTTTATACAAGTTCAATTATTTCGGTTGTTGATTGCATTTTTCAAATTTCAATATAAAATTTGTATATTTGTCTGAATTTTAACAGAAAATTCATTTCAAATGGCTTCCAATATTTTAACTAATAAGTTTGTTTCAGAAGGTCTTACTTTTGATGATGTATTATTAGTTCCAGCATATTCAGAAATACTTCCTCGTGACGTAAATATTTCTTCTCAATTCACAAAAAATATCAGGTTAAATACTCCAATTGTTTCGGCCGCAATGGATACCGTTACAGAGCATCAATTAGCAATAGCCATCGCTCAAGAAGGAGGTATTGGCGTTTTGCATAAAAACATGTCTATTGAGGAGCAAGCTGATCAAGTTCGTAAAGTAAAACGTAGCGAAAGCGGTATGATACTTGATCCAGTAACTATTTCTAATAATGCGTCAATTGGAGAAGCCGTTAAATTAATGTCTGATTATAAAATTGGAGGAATTCCAATTGTTGACAATCAAAATAAATTAATAGGAATTGTTACCAGTAGAGATTTACGTTTCGAAAGAGATTTAAAAAAACCAGTTATTCAGGTAATGACTCCCTTTCAAAATTTGGTAACCGCACCTCATGGAATTTCATTAAAAAAAGCTGAAGAAATATTACAAGCTCATAAAATAGAAAAACTTCCAATTATTGATAAAACTAATAAGTTAGTTGGCCTTATTACTTATAAGGATATGATTAAGATTAAAGTTAGACCAAATGCGTGTAAGGATGAAAGAGGACGATTAAGAGTAGCTGCCGCCGTTGGAATTACTGCCGACACAATGCTAAGAGTTGATGCGCTTGTAGCGGCTGGTGTTGATGCTATTATTATTGATACTGCTCATGGTCATAGTAAAGGAGTTATTGAAAAACTAAAACTAGTTAAAAAGAAATATAAAAATATGCAAGTGGTGGTAGGAAATATTGCCACTGGTAAAGCTGCATTAGATTTAGTAAAGGCCGGTGCAGATGCAGTAAAGGTTGGAATTGGGCCTGGTTCTATTTGTACAACGAGAGTTATTGCAGGTGTTGGAGTTCCTCAGCTATCTGCCATATTAGATGTAGCTATTGCGTTAAAAGGTACCGGAATTCCACTCATTGCTGATGGAGGCATTCGTTTTACAGGCGATTTAGTAAAAGCCTTGGCAGCAGGTGCCGGAACAGTAATGATGGGTGGAATGTTTGCTGGAACAGAAGAAAGTCCCGGAGAAACTATTATTTTTGAAGGCCGTAAATTTAAATCTTATCGCGGAATGGGGTCTATTGAAGCTATGCAACAAGGCAGTAAAGATCGCTACTTTCAAGACGCAGAAGATGACATTAAAAAACTAGTTCCTGAAGGAATAAGTGGAAGGGTTCCTTATAAGGGTAATATAGCCGAAATTGTTTACCAAGTTATTGGTGGCATTCGCGCAGGCATGGGATATACCGGTGCTAAAGATATTAAAGCACTTCAACAAGCTAAATTTATAAAAATTACAGCTTCAGGTATAAAAGAAAGTCACCCACACGACGTAGTTGTTACGCGCGAAGCTCCTAATTATAGTAGATAATTTAGAAGATTTTCTTCCTACAAAATATACTTAAATTAACAGACATAAACAATAAAATCTAATTAATAAAATGGTATTACCAATATTAGTATATGGCGACCCTGTTTTACGAAAAGTAGGAAGCGATATTGAAAAAAATTTCGAAGGCCTTGATTTGTTAATCAATAATATGTTTGAAACCATGTATAAAGCCAAAGGCGTTGGTTTGGCAGCTCCTCAAATAGGAAAAGCAATTCGTTTATTTATTGTAGATACCAAACCATTTTCTGAAAGTGATGATGATGACGACGATGATGAATTTTCACCTGAAGAAAGAAAAAAGTTAGAAGTATTTAAACAGGTTTTTATCAACGCACGTATTTTAAACGAAACAGGTAAAGAATGGAAATTTAATGAGGGCTGCTTAAGTATTCCCAAAATAAGAGAAGATGTTACTCGATTTTCAGATATTGAAATAGAATATTATAATGAAAAATTTGAAAAAAAAGTTGAAAAATATAATGGCTTAATTGCCCGTGTAATTCAGCATGAATATGATCACATCGAAGGGAATTTGTTTACAGATAAAATAAGTCCTTTTAAACGTAAATTAATTTCTGGGAAGTTAAAAGATATTTCTGTAGGCAAATTTGTTGCAGATTATAAAACAAAGGTGTTTAAGCCAAAAAAATAAATGATTTATTTAAAAATAATTTTTTTACAATGAATTTCAAATTATTATTAAAAATAATAGTAATTATTTTATTTCTAAATGCTTGTAGCAACTCTAATGTTAAATCTAACGATTTTCAAACACCAGACACTGCTAACATAAATTTAGTACAAAAAAACATTAATTATAAAAGCTGTTCTGTTCTTTATAATGAAGCGAGAAAAATAGATAGTATTCTTTTGCATCAAAATGACTTAAATAAAAATTCTGCAACAACAGCTATTCAAGCTTTTATAAATTTTGCTAATTTTTGTAAGGATGATAGTTTAGCACCAGTCTATTTAATAAAAACTGCTCAAGTTTCTATTGCAATTAAAAATATACCTCAGGCCAAAATTGTTTTAGATAGATGCATAGAAGATTATCCTAATTTTAAAGATAAGTCAGCCGCCTTATTTTTATTAGCTCAATTATTCGACGAGCCAACGTATTTAAATAACGAAGCAGAAGCTAAGCGTTTATATGAAAAAATAATTACAGAATTTCCAAAATCTGATTGGGCTTTAAGTGCAAAAGGAGCAATCGCTTTTATAGGAAAATCCGACAAACAAATTTTAGAAGAATTAAAGAAAAAAAGTAATTAAAATAGTTTAAAATGGTTTTTAATAAAAAATTTATTTTTGTCGGTATTTCAGGGGCTACTTGCGTTTCTCTTGGAGCTTTAGGCGCCCATGCTTTAAAAAATAAATTATCTTCTGGTTTAATTACAATCGATCAGTTAAACGGTTTTGATACTGCAGTTAAATATCAAATGTATCATACCTTAGCAATGTTTTTAATAATTATAATTCAAACTAAATTTGAAGCTAAGCTTTTTAAATGGGCTTATTTTTTGTTTTTATGGGGCATTATTTTGTTTAGTGGTTCTTTATATTTTTTATGTACCCGCAATTTATTTAATGCAGATTGGCTAAAAGTTTTAGGTCCTATTACTCCAATTGGAGGAGTTTTATTTGTCGCTGGCTGGCTTTGTTTTGCATTTGTGGGGCTAAAAAATAAATTAATTTAAATTGTGAGATTTTGTTCCATTAATTTATTTTAAGATATTTACTTTGGTTTTTTTATTTAATTTAAAATAAACGAGTATATCCAAATAACATGAAAAAAAGACTTATATTTTTGAGTAGTATTTTATTTTTTATTTTGTCTTTTAAGGCACAACAAAAAGTCAATCAGGGGCCTCAACCCACTAAAGATAAAACAGTTTACAAAGGTGTTACAGATTTAACTTGTGGTCTTGAAATTAATTTTGGAAGTTATGGGGCAGGAATCGATGGTAAAGCATTTGATAAAGTTATGAATGTAATCGAATCAAATAAGCTAACTTCTACTTCAAAAAATATTGGAAGAGAGGGTGAAACCAGAATTTGTTTGTTATTAAACGAATTAAAAGGAAGTAAAAGAAAAAATATTATTAATCAGTTGAAAAAAATCGCTAAAGAAGGCGCATTAGTTTCATTATCAATACAATAAAATTTAAATTATTTTTTTAAAATTGTGTAAAAAACGATTAAAGTCAAAGTATTTTATTTTGTATTTTTGTAAAAATTTTTAATTTTATTTTTTTACAATGAACGAAATTGGAATCAAATCAGAAAATGCCTCTGTTGCTGAACTAGGTCTTTCAAATGTTGAAATGGCATATTGGAATCTTCACCCGAGTGAGTTAGTAGAAGAAACTATTTTAAGAGGCGAAGGTATTTTAACTGATGTAGGCGCTTTGGCTATTGATACTGGTGAATTTACCGGACGTTCACCAAAGGATAAATTTGTTGTTTATGACGAAAACACCAAAGACAGTGTTTGGTGGGGCGATGTAAACAATCGTTTTGAATCAGATAAATTTGATGCCTTACAAAATCGAATGTTGGCCTATTTAGGTGGTAAAGAAATTTGGGTGCGCGATGCTTATGTATGTGCCGATCCGACTTACCGTTTAAATATTCGCGTGGTTAACGAATACCCTTGGAGTAATTTATTTTCGTATAACTTATTTTTGCGCCCAACAGCCGAAGAAATTAAAACCTTTAAGCACGATTGGGTAATTATTAATGCACCAGGTTTTAAAGCCGATGCAAAAATAGACGGTACTCGCCAACATAATTTTGCGATAATTAATTTCACAAAAAAAACAATCTTAATTGGTGGTACTGCATATACTGGTGAAATAAAAAAATCTATTTTTTCTGTTTTAAATTATATTTTACCACACGAGCAAAAAGTATTAAGTATGCATTGCTCTGCTAACATTGGTAAAGACGGAGATACTGCAATTTTCTTTGGGTTATCTGGTACCGGAAAAACAACCTTAAGCGCTGATCCAAGTCGTAAGTTAATTGGAGATGATGAGCATGGCTGGAGTGACAAAGGTGTATTTAATTTTGAAGGTGGTTGCTACGCGAAATGCGTGGATTTAACTGCAGAAAAAGAACCACAAATTTTTAGTGCAATTAAATTCGGTTCATTGTTAGAAAATATTGATTTTTACGAAGGTACGTCAACAGTAGATTACGCAAATATTTCTAAAACAGAAAATACCCGTGTTAGTTATCCAGCAAATTATATTGATAATGCTGTTACGCCGGCAGTAGGCGATATGCCAAAAAACATTTTCTTTTTAACTTGCGATGCCTTTGGTGTATTACCACCAATAAGCAAATTAACTACCGGCCAAGCCATGTATAATTTTATTAGTGGATACACAGCTAAAGTTGCCGGAACCGAAATGGGCATTACCGAGCCTACAACCACATTTTCGGCCTGTTTTGGAAAAGCATTTTTACCCTTGCACCCAACCAAGTATGCTGAGTTATTAGGTGAAAAATTAAAGAAACATAATGTAAATGTGTGGTTATTAAATACGGGCTGGGTTGGCGGTTCTTATGGTGTTGGAAGTCGTATTAAATTATCCTACACGCGTGCATTAATTACAGCTGCATTAACAGGTGGCTTGGATAATGTGGAGTTTGGAACAACACCTTATTTTAAATTAAAATTCCCTAAAGCATGCCCTAGTGTGCCATCAGAAATATTAGAGCCGATGAATGCCTGGAAAGATAAAGCAGCTTTTCATAAAGTTGCACAAAATTTAGCCGCATCATTTTTAAAGAATTTTGAACAATATGCTTCTGCTGCAAATGAAGAAATTTTATCTGCTGCGCCAAGAGTAGAATTAGTAGTATAATAAATTATACTGCTTATTAATCCTCAGTAAATCTAAATTTTATCTTTGCAATAAAAAAAATAAACATGTCAAATACCAGTATTTCAAGCAAAGGGCCTATTTCAAATTTTGTGGCGCATCATTATAAACATTTTAATGCAGCGGCTTTAGTAGATGCTGCTAAGGGATATGAAACACATTTAACCGAGGGTGGTAAAATGATGGTGACTTTAGCTGGTGCCATGAGCACCGCAGAATTAGGGAAATCATTAGCTGAAATGATTCGTCAGGGAAAAATTGACATCATATCTTGTACCGGTGCTAATTTAGAAGAAGATATTATGAATTTGGTGGCGCACAGTCATTACAAACGAGTGCCTAATTATCGTGATTTATCTCCAAAGGAAGAGTGGGATTTATTAGAAAATCATTATAACCGCGTCACCGATACCTGTATACCGGAAGAGGAAGCGTTTCGCAGATTACAAAAACACATTTATAAAATATGGAAAGATGCAGATACCGCAGGGGAGCGTTATTTTCCGCACGAATACATGTACAAAATTTTATTAAGTGGTGAGCTAAAACAGTATTATGAAATAGATCCAAAAGATTGTTGGATGTTGGCAGCAGCAGAACGCAATTTGCCTATAGTAGTGCCGGGTTGGGAAGATAGCACCATGGGAAATATTTTTGCTTCGTATGTGATTAAAGGCGAAATAAAGGCAAGCACCATGAAAAGTGGCATTGAATATATGGCATGGTTGGCCGATTGGTATCCTAAAAATAGTGGAGGAAAAGGCGTTGGTTTTTTTCAAATCGGTGGTGGTATTGCCGGAGATTTTCCAATTTGTGTTGTACCCATGTTATATCAAGATATGGAAATGCATGATGTTCCTTTTTGGAGTTATTTTTGTCAAATTTCTGATTCAACAACCTCTTATGGTTCATATTCAGGTGCAGTTCCTAACGAAAAAATTACCTGGGGTAAATTAGACATACACACCCCTAAATTTATTGTAGAAAGTGATGCAACGATTGTAGCGCCATTAATTTTTGCTTGGGTATTGGGTTGGTAAAAATAATTTTTTATAATGATGTAATCGATTTAGTCCATAAATACCGAATCGATTTGATCTCTTAAATTATACCGACTGCTCATCACTTCGCCATAAGCACCAGCACTTCTAATGGCAATTAAATCGCCACGATCGGTTTCTGGTAATTCAACCGACTTACCAAAACAATCGCTGCTTTCGCAAATTGGACCAACCACATCGTATTTTTTTTCGATCGGGTCATTTAATTTCGAAATGTTTTCAATTTTGTGATAAGCTTGATAAAGAGCAGGTCTTAGTAACTCTGTCATACCAGCATCTAAAATTAAAAAATCGGTGTTGATTCCTTTTTTTAAATATAATACACGGCTGATTAAACTTCCACAAGAAGCCACGATTGAACGCCCTAATTCAAAATGTATTTTTTGATGAGGCAGATGTTTTAAAAACGTTTTAAATACAAAAAAGTATTTTTCAAAATTAACGATAGCTTCGTTATCTGGTTCTTTATAATTTATTCCTAATCCTCCACCTAAATTTAAATGTTCGGCTTCTAATTCTTTTTGAATAAACCACTGATTAATTTCATTTACCCGAGTGCATAATTCTTTAAAAGCTGATAAATTTTGAATTTGAGAGCCAATATGAAAATGTAATCCCTTAAATTTTATATGTTTTAGTGTTTTTAATAATTCTATTAAATTATTAAATTCATGAGGGTTGATTCCAAATTTATTTTCTTCTAATCCGGTAGTAATATATTTATGAGTATAAGCGTCAACAGAAGGATTAATTCTAATAGCGATATTAGTAATGCAGTTTTTTTGTTTAGCAAGTTCGTTAATGACCATTAATTCCTGTAAACTTTCAACATTAAAACAGAAGATGGATTGATCAATTGCAAAATTTATTTCTTTATCGCTTTTTCCAACACCGGCAAATACAATTTCTGTATTTTTAAATCCACATTCCAAAGCGCGTTTTACTTCATTTCCACTTACACAGTCGGCGCCTAAACCAGCATGTTTAATCAATTTTAAAATTGTAGGATGAGGATTGGCTTTTAAGGCATAATGTATAATGTAATTTTCTGGGATTGATTTTTTTAGAGCACTTAATGTTTCTTTTAATAATTGAGTATCATAAAAATAAAAAGGAGTTTCATGCGATTTAAAATATTCGGTATGTTTTTGATTGAACATGTTTAATTAATTAAAATGAAATAAATGTGAGTTTAAAGCTTCAAGCGCTTGTTTTTTTAAATGACTATTTACTAAAACCGAAATATTATTTGGGCTTCCGCCATAAGAAACCATCCGTAAAGGAATATCTTTTAAAGCTTCAAGTACAAGATAGCCATAGCCTGCAGTATCTTTGGGTAATTGACCTACCACACAAATTATACTTTGATTTTGATCTATTTCTACGGTGGCAATTTCGTTGAGTTCGCTAACAATTTCATTCAAATAATTAGTAGTATCGATTGTTAATGATACAGCAACTTCGCTTGTACAAATCATATCAATGGGTGTTTTATACCGTTCGAAAATTTCAAACACAGCCCTTAAAAATCCATGAGCCAATAACATTCTGTCGCTTTTAATATTAATGGCAGTTATACCATCTTTAGCAGCCACAGCTTTTATACCAAGTTGAGTAACAAAATTAGATATTAAAGTACCCTGCGCTTCAGGTTGCAATGTGTTTTTTAAACGCACAGGAATGTTTTTCTTTTTTGCTGGTAAAATACAAGTTGGGTGTAGTATTTTAGCACCAAAATAGGCCAACTCAGCAGCTTCATCAAAACTTAATTCATTAATTGGATAGGTTTTAGTAACAATTCTAGGATCGTTATTATGCATTCCATCAATATCAGTCCAGATTTGTATTTCCGGACTATTAATTGCAGCACCAATGATTGATGCAGAATAATCGCTTCCACCTCGTTTTAAATTATCAATTTCTCCAAAGGCATTTCTGCAAATATAACCTTGCGTAATAAATAAGTGTTGGCTTGGGTATTTACTTAATTCTTTTTTAAGATATTTCTCAATATAATCTGAGTCTGGTTCTTCGTTTTCATTTAATTTCATAAAATTAAGTGCAGGAATAATTTCAGAGCTAATTCCACTTTCTTCTAAGTAGAAATGAAATAATGCTGTGCTAAGCAATTCTCCCTGAGCTAAAATAACTTTTTCTTCGTTTTTAGTAAATACATCTAATGTAAAGGATAACATAAAATTAAAATGAGTATTCAAGAGTTGTGTTGCTTTATTTAAACCATCAGTTGTATTAAATAGTTCAGAAATAACATGGCTATAGTTTTCCTTTAATTGATTAATTAAATCTGTGGCTTTAGTAGCATTTTGTTCATTTAGTTTTTGGCAAATATCAACTAAGGCATTGGTGGTGCCGCTCATGGCACTTAGAACAACAATTTTTGGAGTCGAATTTACTGTAATATTGACTAATTCTTTTATTCTTTTAGCCGAGCCAACACTGGTGCCACCAAATTTTAAAATTAAAAACATATTTTATAAAATTATAATTGAGAGATAAAAACAACTTAGAGAAAATTGCTCTAAAGTTATTATTTAAGCGCATGACTGCGCATAGGTTTATTTTTTGAAAAAAAACGATTCATTATTTTTATTCTACAAAGTAAATTTTTTTAAACAAATTAAAAAAGAGGATTATTTGGTTTTTGTAAAAAACTTTGATAATGTTCAAAACTTTTAAGATTAGGCTCTTGATCAAAAATACCAAAAACGCAGCTTCCGCTTCCGCTCATACTAGAATATACAGCTCCTTCAGAATAAAAAAGTTCTTTTAATTCTTTAATTTTTGGATGTTTTAAAAATATAGATTGTTCAAAATCATTTACTAAATAATTTTTCCATTCACCAATTGGCATTTTTTCAATTATAGTTTTTAATTCAATTGTTGGTGTTTTATAAATTAAGTTATTAAATGCATCTTTTGTATTACAATAAATGTTTGGAAACACCAATAAAATATAATATTGATTTAAATTTATGTTGATGCTTGATAACACATCACCTTTTCCTTCTGCAAAAACTGGTTTATTATTAATAAAAAAAGCACAATCACTTCCTATTTGAGCGGATAGTTGGATCATTTCATCAGATGAAAATCCTAAACCAAATTTAGAATTTATTAAAGTTATAAAATAAGCAGTATTCGAACTTCCTCCACCTAAGCCGGCCCCCATAGGGATGCGTTTAACTAAATTAACTTTAATTGGAGGTAATTTCGTTTTGTTAGTTATAAGTTGCCAAGCTTTATAAATCAAGTTATTTTCAATTGGTACATCTATAGTTAGACCAGATTGTGAAAAACTAAATCCATTTTTTGAACGATCATCTTCAATAACTTCCAATGCATCAAGCCAGTTGATTGGATAAAAAACTGTTTTAAGATTATGAAAGCCATCTAAACGTTTATTGATAACATTTAAACCTAGATTAATTTTGCAATTTGAAAAAACCAGCATTTTTTGATCAAATTTTGTTGTTTGAAATAATTTTGCTAAATTGCAACAAAATTACTTCAAACTAGTATCAACATGAAAAAAAATATTTTTTGTTTTACATTTTTACTTGCATCAAGCTTCATTTTTTTAAGTTGCTCTAAAGAGCCAAATGTTGCTCCAGAAGCTGATGTTGAATTGCAATCTTCAATAGATGCCTCTTTTGCTAATTTTATAGTTACTGATATTGATATGATTTGTAGCTTTATTGGAGAAAATAATCTTTACCCAAAATTTTATACTCCAGTTGCAGGCTCGCCAACTTTTGTTGTGAATAGAGATCCAGATGCAAAGCAATTATCAATTTCTTTTAATAAAACCAAGTGTGCTGATGGCAGAGTTAGAGATGGTTCTATTATTATAAAATATGCTTATGATGCAACTGTTAGTAACGTTAATCCACCAAATACCGATTATTACAGACAATTTGGTTTTGTTGGTCGGGTTAGTTTAATAAGTTATAAAGTAGACGGCTGGTTAGTTAAAAAAAAGACAGGAACTACTTATGATTTGATTATTAGAAATAAAAGACCTAATGCAGATCGTCCTATTGTGGATAAAATATCATGGACAATTGAGGGTAAGTTAGAACTTACAGATTCATTGAATACCTTGCCTAGTATTACTTGGGAAGGTTTGATAACAAAGACACTTCCTTTAATTTCCGATCCAAAAGCTGAAAATGATTATGGGTTTAAGCAGGATTCTGTATTTAAAAATACACCAAAATCTTTTTTAGATGTTAATCCAATTAATTGGCAAAAAGCAAAAGTATACTACACTGGCAGTTTTACTGGAGTTACTTCTTTTAGTTTGCCATATTCTTACAAAATATATGATGCTACACCTGTTGAAAGAAATTTTACTTGTTATCCTGATAAAGTATCTGGTGTTACTTTAACTAACACAGTGGGTGTAGTTAGCGCTTCTTACGAAGAATTTCATCCATTTGTTGGAGGGGTTGCTTCTTTTACTACAAGCACTAAATATCCTAGAGAGATTTATTTTGATAACACTGCTAATACGTTTGGTGGCACTGATAACCCTTTAAATTTACCTTCTCAATGTGATAACAAAGCTGCAGTTCAAATAAAAGGGATTTATTACCCGATTGATTTAAAAAAGTAATTTATTTTTTTTAATAAAATTAAAAAAGCTACCTAAATGGTAGCTTTTTTTTGTTATGTATTTTTTTATTATAAAAAAATTAAACTAACATGGTAATAGGATTCTCTATAAATATTTTTAAAGTCTGTAAAAAAGCTGCCCCAGTTGCACCATCCACAGTTCGATGATCACAAGCAAGCGTTAATTTCATAACGTTACCCGGAACTACAATATTATTTTTTACAACTGGCACTTGTCTTATAGCCCCAACTGATAATATGCACGATTCTGGGGAATTAATAATAGAAGTAAAGGATTCAATTCCAAACATGCCTAAATTTGAAACTGTAAAAGTATTACCTTCCCAATCGTTAGGTTGTAATTTTTTATCCTTTGCACGTTTACCTAAATCTTTTACTTCTTTAGAAATTTGAAATAGTGATTTCTGATCGGCAAAACGAATAACAGGAACCAAAAGGCAGAACAAATGAGAATAGATCTAAAACATAGCAAGATTAAGCTTTCACTAAACTCTAACTCCAATTAATGTTACGTCATCAATTTGTTCTAAATCTCCTACCCAAGATATAAAAGTGTTTTCGAGGATTGTTCTTTGCTCTTCCATTGGTAAATGAGCATTTTTTGATAATAGTTCACGTAATTTTTTGCTCATAAATTTTTTACCTAATGAACCACCAAATTGGTCAGAAAACCCATCTGTTATGGTATAGATAACGTCTCCTTTTTTGATGTCAATTGTTTGCTGAGTGAATGAAACATGCTGTTTATCGTGTTTCCCTACCGGCATTTTATCTGGTTTTATTTCAATAGTTTCAGAGCCTCTTACTATCCATACAGGGTTATTTGCGGCCGAAACAATTATTTTTTTCTTCTTAAAATCAAAACAAATTACACTACAATCCATCCCGTCTTTGCCTCCTTCAGTACTTCCGTCATTTTTTAAACGTTCAATAATTATTTTACGAGTTGTGTTTAAAATGTCTGAGGGTTGGTCTTGATTTTCAATTGCTTTTTCTAAACTGGTGATATTTAATAAGCTCATAATAGCTCCTGGAACCCCATGACCTGTACTATCTGCTGTTGCTAATAAAAAACTTCCATTATTTAATTTTTCAGCAAAATAAAAATCCCCACTTACTATATCTTTTGGTTTAAAGAAAACAAAGTGATCTTTTAAATTTTCATTTAATAATTCTTTTGATGCCAAGAAACTTCTTTGGATTCTTTCGGCGTAATTTATGCTATCGGTTATTTCTTTATGCTTTTCTTCAACAATATGTCTTTGACGAACTACTTCTTCCGTTCTTTCAATTACCTTTTGTTCTAAAATTCTTTCGCTTTCAGCTAAACCTTCACGCATTTTTAACAAAGCTTGTCCAAGTGAATCGTCTTTGCTTAATGGAATATATGTTGCTTGAAAATTACCAGCTCCTGTTTCGTAAGCAAAATCTGTTGTGTGATGCATGGATTGAATAAGGTCATTAAGTGCCTTTCCCATTTCACCAATTTCATCACGTGATTCAGTAATCCTCTCTTTTGGCAAAATACCTAAGCCCATAGACAATAGCATTTTTTTTAGTATTTGTATCGGTTTAGTAATAGATCGGGTAGTAAAAAAAGCAATTAGAACACCTCCAATTACTAGAGTAATACCAAGAAGTTGTACAAATCGTTTTAAAAAGTCTAACGAAGAAAACATTGTTTTTATTTCTAATTCAGCAAATTTTTGTTTTATTGAAATTAGGTCATTTAAATTTTTATAGATGGCTTGAATACTAGTTTCAGAGTCTTCAAAAGGAAGCCTAGCCATCATATAAATATTTGGGTCTTCATAAGCATCGGCGGTACTTAATTGATCCATAATCTCTTCTTGATAGATAACAAATAAAGATTCGATTTGATTAAAAAGAACTTTTAGTTTTTGATTTTCATTAGGTGTCCAAATTGCTGATAAAACTAGTAAATGATTTTTTTTAGTGGGGTAGTCTTTTTCAATAATTCTTTTTATTTCCTTTCTAAATTCAACATCATTAAAAGATTTATTATAAAACCATTTAGAAATATCAGTATGTGAACGTTGAAGAAGTAAGTTGATTTCTTTTAAATCGGCTACACTTGGAGTAATTTGACTAACGACAGTTTCTGTTCTAGTTTTGCTATCATTAAGTGTAATAATTGTCAAAATAAATGCAACCATTGTACCAATAATAAAAATTGCAAATCCAATTCCTATTCTTCTACCTATCGTAAACTTAAAATCCATTTTTATTTTTTCTCTTCGTTTATTTTTTCGTCTTTTGCTGGAGATTCGTCTCCAAATTTAACTCCTAATTCAATAGCAATTTTTTTGAATTCATCTGATTTAGGCTCATCTAAAAGCATTCTATATAAATAAAATAAAGCTTCAACTGATCTCACATTTTTATTGTTTTTAGAGTAAACTTTGAAGATAAATTGCTCACTTTGCTTAGCCAATTTAATCATATTTTCTTGAATAAAATCTATTTGCGTAAAATCGGCACCATAATCGAGCTCTTTACTAAGATTTACAGCTTGATTATAATACATTAAGCCTAAATTAATATTAGCAGATTCGTTAATAGGATCTAATTCAATAACTTTTAGTAATGCTACTTTAGCTGTATTTTGAGCTTTAGTATTATTATTATCTTTTATAAAAATATCAGAAAAAACACTACCTATGGATAGATTATATTCAATGTCTTTTTGTTTAAAATTAATATCAGGTTCTAATATTTTATAAATTTCTTTAAATCGATTAAATGCAATTAAACTCTTTTCTTCATTAACAGAATCTTCAAGCATTTTTTTAGCAAGATTAAAATAGCCAGCGCCTATATTTTGAAGTAATTTTTTGTTATTTCCTGCATAAGTTTCATCGGGATTTAATTTATTTGATTTTAATATTGAAGATATAATCGTATCACGTAAGTCTGAATTTAATTTGTTCTTTTCTGTACGTTTATATATATCAAAGTAAATAAATGATCTTAAGGTCCAACTTATAAAGTCGTCTTTAGTTACTGAATCTAAAACTAAACTATCAACACATAATCTTGCTAATTCTATATTAGCAGGAATTTTTGAATCGAGAAGAACTCTTGCTCTATATAACTTTTCTTCTTGAGAATAAACACCTATGCTTAAAAGCAATAGGGTGCTAAGAATCAAATTTGTTATTATTTTAGGCAATTTATACATTTTTTATCTTCAACAAAATTAATTAATAAGTTTTAGTGCAAGGGCTTTAAAATCTTCTTTTGTATCTAATCCAGCTTTTTCGGCTGCTTTTTCATTATATTCAAATTTTAATTTATTATCGATAATTACAAAATTAATACTAGCTCCTTTATAGCATGACTCAGGAGTTTCTCCAACGATAAGAGCTCCTTGTTTTTTGTTTTTTGAAGCCGCATCGCCAATTGGATTAATAATGTTTGGCGAAAAATATATAATATTTGAAATGATGTCTGAATTGAATTGAGGAGAGTTTTTTATTTCGATTTCTTGATTTCCTACTTTCTTTTTAGCGGCAAGATTTTTTAATTCGGACATTAAACTTTCATTTTTCCCAACTACATAGATTACGAAGTTATTTAATTTCTTGTTTTCGGGCCATTCAAAGTATCTTGTAAAATTGTATAAAAATACAGCCTTCATTTTTGAGTTTGTATCAAAATTAGATGGCTGAGAAGGTTGTTGAAATCTTAATGAAATCAAACAAAAAACAGGAACTAAATATTTAAAGTATTTTGTCAGTTTTGTTAAATATCTTGCAAAGATAGTATTTGATTCTAAAATGCAAACTATTATTTATCAAGTTTTTATTAAAAATTACCTATACTTATAAATTAATAATAATTTTTTAGATCAACATTAAAAAATCAGGATTTTTTGGATGTAAACTGTTTAAAAACATCTTCCATTTTTTGTTCTTCTTTGTTTAAAGTAAGAACACTTAATTGATTTGAAACCGCAAAATCAAAAATATCTTTTCTAATGTCGTTTTTTGAATTTGAGATTAATTGCCAGGTATTATTGTGCAAATGTATTGATTGATTGATATCGGGAATACTTTGCAATAATTGTATTGAAATACTTTTATCAAATTCAACGGTAATAATTTGTTTAATGTTATTTTTTTGTAGGTTTTTTGTTTCGTCGTTAGCAACTATTATTCCTTGATTAATAATAATAACTTTATCACAAATAGCTTCAACTTCTTGCATAATGTGAGTGCTAAGCATAACTGTTTTTTCTTTACCTAAATTTTTAATTAGAAAACGAATGTCTTCAAGTTGGTTGGGGTCTAATCCAGTAGTTGGTTCGTCTAAGATTAATACTTTTGGATTATGTATCATTGCTTGAGCCAAGCCAACCCTTTGTCTGTAACCTTTACTAAGCGCACCTATTTTTTTTGTTTGTTCGGCCTGTAAACCAGTAACCTCAATCATTTCTTTAACTCTATTTTTTATTTTACTTATTTGATGTAAACCTCCTACAAATTCCAGGAATTCTTTTACGTACATGTCTAAATAAAGAGGATTGTGTTCTGGCAAGTATCCTATTTGTTTTCTTACTTCTATGCTTTCGTTAATAATATCAAATCCAAAAACTTTTGCCTGACCAGATGTTGGCGGGATAAAACAAGTAAGAATTTTCATCATGGTGCTTTTACCTGCTCCATTTGGACCTAAAAAGCCAACAATTTCGTTACTACCAATTTCAAAAGACACCTTATCTAGTGCTTTTTGATTACCATATGTTTTACAAATAGAATTGACTTGAATTGACATTTGCTCAATTATATTATTTGTGTTTATAAACATTATTTTCTACCCAACCTTTGCCCCAGTCTTCTATTTCTTGATTAGACCATAGTTTTGGATAGAATATACGTTTTTGAAAACGAGGAGGTAAGTATTTTTGCCAGTTAGTTCCACCGGTAGCAGAAATATCCTCGGAATTTTGTTGTAAATATCTTACGGCACTTTTATAATGAACTAAAGGCCAGTTTATATTTATATTAATATCAAGTTGCTTAAGGGCATCAATTACTTTAATGTTTTTTTGATCAGTTTTACTAAGTGAAAGGTATTTTTGCCAAATATTTTTTGTTTGATTTTCTTTAGCTAAAGCAATAAATTTTTTAAAATATTTTTTTTCAAATTGTTCTAGGGTTAGCGTTTTTTTTCCAGTTGCTAACTCTGTGGCTCCTTTATTCCAATAAATATGATTAAATAATTCTTCAATATTTGTTTTTTTTGTTTTTAATTGAGCACGAACTTCTTTATCAACTAAATTGATAAAATCAGTGCAACACATTTCAATCATTCTATATTGAGCACTTTGAAATCCGCTAGCTGGTAATAAGGCCATTCTATAACGTAAAAACTGTTCTTTTTCCATACCATCAATCATGATTTCAAAAGATTTTGTAAGGGCTTCAAAATATCGATTGATGCGATTAATACGTTCGATAAAAAAAGGGACTTCTAATTTTTTATTCCAACCTTCGTTTTTTCCGTTTGGTAATATTTTTAAGCCATTATTACTTATTTGATCTAATTCGTGGATGGACAATTTAAAATAAAGTTCGGTAATTTGATGATAGATTATAAAAATTACCTCATCTGGAAAATCGGTTTTAGGATTTTGTAAAGTTAATAAAGTCTCGAGTTGAGTATAATCCCAATAGGTTAAATAATTTGATAGAAGAAGGCCATCTAAATAGCCATTTAAATCTTGACCCATTTGAGCATATTTATCTTCTAATAGTTTTATTTTTTCTTCAATATTATTTTTCATCGCAAGATATAAAAGATATAATCGTGTATTTTTAAGCTAATGATTATGTAATAGATTAATACTTCAAAAATACAAAATATTACCTATTAATTCCTTTTTTGTCTAATGCCTTATGGTAAGCATCGGCAAAATTTTTATGTTGTTGGTAATTAGAAGAATAATCAGACAAACCATTAAGCTCAGGTTTAGCACAGAAAAAAATAAAATCATGATTATTAAAATTTAATGTCGCATCAATTGCTTGCTGTGACACTAAACATATTGGGCCTGGAGGTAATCCTTTGTATTTATAGGTGTTGTAAGGCGAATCAATTTCTTTATCATTATTTAAAATACGTTTTACATTAAAATTTTTATTAGCGAATTTGAGTGTTGGATCAGCTTGTAAAAGCATGCCTTTTTTTAATCTATTAATATATACACCAGCAATTTTTTCTTGTTCACTTTTAATTCTACTTTCACTTTGAACAATAGAGGCAAGTGTTATTATTTCAGGTATAGAAAAGCCAGTTTTTTTTGCTAATGATATTCGCTTAGCATCCCAAATTTTATGATAATTATTTTCTAATATTTTAAATAATTCTTCTTTACTAATAGCCCAACTCACATTCTCTGAATTAGGAATAACAATAGAAAAAGCATTGTCTGGTTCGAGTTGAAACGATTTATATAAAATTTCTTTGTTATTAAGTAATTCGCTCAACTCAGTTGAGTTTAATTCTAATTTTTCATCGATATAGCTAATAAATTCTTCTAGGTTATGTATCTGATAATTAAAATTAAGTTTTACTTTTTCTTCTTTATTGTATTTGATTAAATTTATTATTTGTCTCATTGTCATCCCATTAATAATTCGATATTTTCCTGGATAAATATTTTTTTCAAGCCCCATTGATTTAGCCAACCATTTAAAGTTATTTAAATTTTTAATAATATTTTGAGTATTAATTTCGTTTATTATTTGATCTATATTATCATTATGTTTGATATAAATAAAGGTGTAATTTTTATCTTTTAATAAAATTTGATTTGCAAAGAATTCTTGATACACATAATAGACACCAATACCAAGTATAATAAGTATAAATAGATTAAATAATAATTTATTTTTTGATTTTTTTTTCATTTATGTTTATAATTTATTTAATGCAACATTTACTTTTTCGTTTTTTGGATAAAGTTTGTGCAAATGTTGTAAATATTTCTTTGCGATTTTATTTTCATGTTTATAAAGATAATATGCAGATAAATTTAATAAAAGTAATTCGTTATCTGGGTCAATAGATTCACCTTTTTTGTATAAAAGTAGAGCATCACTTTCTTTACCTTGTAATAATTTTATATATCCAAGATTGGAGTAAGCGCTAACATATTTTCGATTTTCTTTTAAAATAAAATTAAACTGCGTTTCGGCTTCTGATAATTGATTTGATGACGCCAGAGTTGTACCATATTTATTTCTGAAATCTAGATGGTATGGAGCAAGTTCTATTGCGCGCTTAAACCACATTAATGCTTTAGTTATTTGGTTTTTGTAATAATAGGATTCGGCAATTCGATAACATGCCCAAGCATCGGTATTATCATACGTTTTTTTAATAAATAATTCTTTCAAGCACCGCGCTTCGCCTAATTTATTGAGGCAAGTAATTATTGCATTAAAATCATTTCGAATAAAGTAAAGTTGAATGAGGGCATATCTATTTTTTTCAAATTCTTTTGGATTGCTTAAATAATTGAGTGCGGAATCTAAATAATTATTTTTTGTATCAAATTTATCATATTGATTTATGTAAGCTTTTGCTATTGTTAAGGAGTCTGGCTTTTTTTCGTTTATTGCAAACAAGCCAATAAAGGTTTTAATTTTATTTTTTTCTTCAACAGTAATAGGTTTTCGAATATAATGATCGTGAACAGTAACATGAGGAATATCAGAAGAACCTGAGACTGGCATGTGGCAGCTCACACAATTAGACCAGGTATTTTTTTTAAACAATTTATGTGCATTTTGTAATTTTAATTTTGTGTTTTCATTTTCTAGTTTTGTATTGTGGCAGGATAAACATGCGTCGTTAAATACATTGGCATTTGTTTCGCGAACACTCACATGAGGGTTATGACAGGTTATACAAGTCATCGCCTCTTTATAAGGTTTTAATATATTTTTATTTTGAATTTTTTCATATGATTTTATAAAACAAGCACTTTGTTTTAATCTATCGGCATGTGAGGCCATAATAAATTCCGTGTTAGAATTTGTATATTTTGGTAAAAAAACCGAAATATAATTACTTAATTTTTGACCTGGTTTAAAATCAAAAAAAGATTTGTTTTCTTTTAAAATAGCATTTCCTTGCAAATGGCACCGTTGGCAAACATCGAATTGCTCATCTATTGATAATTTAGCTGGGTTTACAATTGAATAATCGATGTATTTTGAAGTGTCTACTTTGCTTCCATTTTGACGTTGTTTGACATGAATACTTCCCGGTCCGTGGCATCTTTCACAATCAATCCCGCTTGGCATACTTTGATATTTATTTTCAGAGCCAATAATCAAATTAGGGTAGGCGTTATGGCAACTCATACATTCTAAACCTATTTTTCTGGTAAACCGCGTGTTAATTCCATTTTCAAAACCAGGCGGAAGATCCCATTTCTTTTTTTGCGTGTAATAAGTCATTGGCATTTGATTTAAATAGCCGTTGTTTATTTGGAGATGAGAATTAGTATGTTGACCCGAACCGATAATGAAATTTACTTGTTCTTTACGGCTATATAAAGTTTCGTTTTTTTGAATTCTAAACTCGTGAATATATAAACTGTCTTTATTCCAATAAGCCTTATAATGTAAGTCTGCAATTTTATCATAAATGCCTGGTTTTGAAAAATCTGCTGATGATTTTGATTTACTAGCTAAATCAAATGATTTTCCCATACCAGTTTTAATAAAAGAATTATAAATTGATTGGTGACATAATTTACAAGTGTTCATGCCAACATAGTTTGCGCTGTCGCCATGATTTAAGTATTTGGAGGTTTCTTTTTTTGTTATAGAGTTTTTATCAGAAATATCTGAATTACAATTAAAAAAAGAGAGGCTAATAAGAAAAGTAAATAGAAATAGAGTATTTGAGTTTTTAAACACCATTATTAATATATTGTAAAAACCAAACATTTTCAAATGAATTTAATCCTGTTTTGTGCCAACATTTTTTTAATCCGTTTTTTTCAAAGCCACAATTAGTAAATAATTTTAAGCTACTTTGATTATTTTCGTTAACGTGAGCATAAATTTGTTTTAAGTTAAGCGTATTAAACGCATAGGTTTTAATTAATTCAATACATTGTGAGGCAAATCCTTGTTGCCTGAAATTTTCGTGAATATAAATACCTATTCCACATCTTGCATGTTGAGGATCAAATTCAAATAAATCAATTGCTCCAATGGTTTCGTGACTTGATTTATCATTTACCATTAAGCGTAATTGTTTATTGGTATAAATATCTTGATGAGAAGCGTTCACAAATTCTTCCAAAATAAATTTACTAAATGGAATTTGAGTAAAACTTACTGGCCAAAGTTTTAAATCGTTTTCCCATTCATAAAGTACATTAATGTCTTTTGGTTCTATTGCTCTGAGATAAACTAACGGACTTTCTATAAACATTGTTAATGCTTTAAGGTAACATAATTTCACTTTTGTATACCATTACGGCAAATCCTTTTAGCCAAATGTTGTAAAAATTTTTCTCAAGTACTTTTTCAAAACTCACCTCTAAATTACCACCCATCGTTTTAACTAAACAATTATTTTTGTTGTTTGATAGCCCTAAAATAGAGGCAACTAAAGCAGCGGCAGTAACACCTGTGCCGCATGATAAGGTTTCATTTTCTACGCCTCTTTCGTATGTTCGAACAAAAAGTTGTTCATCTTTTTTTTGAATAAAGTTAACATTGGTTCCTTCTAATTTAAATCTATCGGAGTAACGTATTGCTTTTCCTTCAAATAAAACATCAATATTTTCAATATCATTAACAAGTTTAATATAATGGGGTGAGCCGGTATTTAAATAAAAATAATCGGATCCTATTTCAATTTCATTTACATCTAGCATTTTTAAACTTACCATCTCGTTTTCGTCTATCAAAGCTTCGTGTAATCCATCTGCAGCTAAAAAAAATGTTTTTTCTTTGCAAAGACCCAAGCTTTTCGCAAAAGACACAATACATCTGCCTCCATTCCCACACATACTGCTTTCGTTGCCATCGCTATTAAAATATACCATTTTGAAATCTGCACCGGGTTCTAATTCTAATAAAATTAATCCGTCGGCGCCAATTCCAAATTTACGATGACACATAAATTTAATCTGCTCTGAATCTAATGATAAAAGTCCTTTTCGATTATCAATTAAAATAAAATCATTGCCAGTTCCTTGGTATTTATAAAATTGAATTTGCATCTTAAAATTAGAACTAATTAATTTTTGCCAAGAGTTCAGAATCTAATACGCGATCGAGTTGTTTAAATTCTGAGCTATATAATAATTTATACACTTGATCTGATGATTTAATGTAAAAAGAATGATCAATTTCATATAAGGTTAAATTGCTAAAATCATCAAATCCATAAAGCATAATTTTGTTTTTTGTAAAACGATAACCTTTCGAGTTGAGCGGTGTTTTCCAAAACTCAACAAAATATAAATCAGTGTTAGTATCATCAATCCTAGTTTTTTGTATATCACTTGAATCTTTAGAGGGAATAAACTCCCCTATTTGAATAATTTTAATGTTTTTAACTGTTAATAATTCGTCTGAGGCAATATTAATATCAGAATCTTCTTTAATTAAACTATCAACCTCTGAGTAATTAATTTTAGTTGATTTTTTAAAATTTATTTTGAATCGATTGTTATTTTTAGTTTTTTCGTCTTCATTAGTTTTATTAACTGTTTTTTCGATAACCGTAATTTTTTCACTTGCTGACTCTTTGAGTTTATTAAATAAATCGTTTATTTTAAAAACAAAAAAACAGATTCCAACCAATAAACCTATTGATAGTCCAAAAACAAAAGTGGGAATTTTACGTTTCAATTTTTTAGATTTTGATGTGTAAATTTAATGATTTTAAGTATTTTTTGGTTATCAAATGTTAAAAAGAAACTCACAAATTAACAACAATATTAATTTTGTGATTCCAATATTAAAATTTATTAATTATGAAAAAAAACGTTCAATTTTTTTTTGTTGCCTGTTTAGGCAGTTTTATTAGTCTGTTTTCAGCATATTTATTCTTTTATTTTAATAATAATGTGCCTAATCATTTAAAATATTCTTTAACTAGTTCAAAAAATATTTTGCCTGTATTAAATAATGGTAATTCATCTAGTTCTATTATTGATTTTACTTTACCAGCTGAAAAGTCATTACCAGCTGTTGTTCATATCAAAACTTCTAGCGAGCAAATTAATAATTTAAGTTATGATCCTTTTGCAGATTGGTTTTTTGGACAACAAAAACGTCAGCAAGGCTATACTCAGCAGGGTAGTGGAAGTGGAGTTATTATTAGTGATAACGGCTATATTGTCACTAATAATCATGTGATTTCAGGAGCAGATAAAATAGAAGTGACATTAAATGATAAACGTTCGTATGTAGCTCGAATTATAGGATTTGATGCAAGTACTGATGTTGCTCTTATTAAAATTGAGCAAAAAGGCTTGCCTTTTTTGTTATATGGAAATAGTGATTTAGTAAAAATAGGAGAGTGGGTCTTAGCCGTTGGTAACCCTTTTAATTTGAATAGTACCGTAACAGCCGGAATTATAAGTGCTAAAGGAAGAAATAACATACTAGATAATAATAAACGCCCGATAGAATCTTTTATTCAAACTGATGCTGCAGTAAATCCAGGAAATAGTGGAGGAGCCCTAGTAAACACAAATGGAGAGTTAATCGGTATAAATACTGCTATTGCATCTAATAATGGCACTTATCAAGGTTATTCGTTTGCTGTACCAGTAAATATTGTTAAAAAAGTGATAAGTGACTTAATTGAGTTTGGATCTGTTCAGAGAGCTTTTATTGGCATAAGCATTAAAGATATAGATTCTAAATTTGCTTCTGATAAAAATATTAATCAATTAAATGGAGTTTATGTGAATGGTATAAATAATGGTGGAAGTGCTGAAGATGCTGGTATTAAAGAAGGCGATATTATAACGAAAATTCAAGATATTAATGTGGGTTCTGTTAGCGAACTTCAAGAACAGATTAGTCGTTATCGTCCTGGTGATAAAATTATTATTGCTTTGCTCAGAAATAATAAGCCTATCGAAATAACACTTACTTTAAAAAACTTAAATAATACAACTAGCCTGATCAAAAAGACCGAATCATTGACTTTAAATATGCCTTCAGTGGGGGCTGAATTTACTCAGATGAAACCTGAAGACTTGGCTAAATTTGGTTTTGAAAATGGAATAATGATTACTAAGCTATATTCTGGAAAGCTATCATTAGTAGGTATAAAAGAAGGTTTTATTATTACGAGTATTGATAAGAAAAAGATTATTGTAATTGAAGAATTAAAAAGAATATTTGATGATAAAAAAGGTTTGATTTTGATAGAAGGGTTTTATACTAATGGAGTAAAAGCTACTTATAGTTTTAATTTATAATTTGCTTTTA
>CAMCZO010000018.1 GCA_945887955.1 Chitinophaga pinensis
CACGTTTGAGGGGCGTGTGCGCAAGCGTATGGGTTCAAGTCCCATTCCGGGTACGGGGCCGGTCTTTTTAGAGAAATTTTTAAAAGACCGGCTTTTTTTATTCTCTAAATCCCTTGCTATTTCAGAGATGTAGCCAATTACTGAATTTACTTTTGGGGTTCGATAATGGTCATTTTTTGAATCGTATACCAAACCATCAGGAAATATGGTATTTTGAAAAATTTGTTTTGTCTTCAATTTTTCAATTGAGACTTTAAAACATTTTAAAATAAAAATTATTGTGCTTCTATTTTTTTAGAAAAACGTTTTCGGGTATTCTCATCTAAATGAATTTTACGTAAACGAATAAATAAAGGAGTTATTTCTACATACTCATCACCTTGAATATATTCCATAGATTCTTCTAAGCTGAATTTTATTTTAGGTACAATGCGCATTTTATCATCAGTGCCACTGGCTCGCATATTTGTTAATTGTTTTTCGGCACAAAGATTAACAACTAAATCATCCGGACGGATGTGTTCGCCAATAATCATTCCTGGATAAATTTCTTCTCCGGCTTCTATAAAAAATTTACCTCTATCTTGTAACTTATCAATACTATAAGCAACTGCTGTTCCTTTATCTTTGCTAATTAAAACGCCAGCAATTCGGCTTGGTATATGGCCTTTCCATGGCTCATAGGCTTTAAAACGATGCGCCATAATTGCTTCGCCAGCGGTAGCAGTTAAAACATTATTACGTAAACCTATAATACCTCGAGATGGAATTTCAAATTCAATGTGAGTTAAATCCCCTTTAGGCTCCATAATTAATAAATTGCCTTTTCGTTGGCTTACTAAATCAATAACTTTACTCGAAGATTCTTGAGGCACATCAACAGTTAACACTTCTATTGGCTCACATTTTACACCGTCTATTTCTTTTACGATCACCTGCGGTTGACCTAATTGTAATTCATAGCCCTCACGACGCATGGTTTCAATTAATACTGACAAATGTAAAATACCACGACCAAACACAAGATATGAATCAGGTGAACCTGTTTCTTCAACACGCATGGCTAAGTTTTTTTCTAACTCTTTAAATAATCGGTCGCGCAAATGACGAGATGTTACATACTTCCCGTCTTTACCAAAGAAAGGAGAATTATTGATTGTAAACAACATGCTCATTGTAGGCTCATCTATATGCATGGTTGGCATTCCTTCTGGGTTTTCGAAATCAGAAACTGTATCGCCAATTTCAAAACCATCAATCCCTGTAAAAGCACAAATGTCACCAGTTTCGGCCTCTGCTACTTTTAATTTTCCTAAGCCATCAAAAATAAATAATTCTTTTATTCGCGATTTTTGAATTCTACCATCTCGTTTTACAACGCTAACAGGCATATTTTCTTTAATAATTCCACGAAAAATTCTACCTACAGCAATTCTTCCAATAAATGAAGAATAATCTAAAGAAGTAATTTGAATTTGTAATGTGCCCTCTCGTTTAGGCGCTGTTGGAATATTTTCAATAATAGTATCTAATAAATAAGTAACGTCTTTAGTTGGATGATTATAATCTGCTGCCATCCATCCTTGTTTGCTCGAACCAAAAACAGTAGGGAAATTTAGCTGATCTTCGGTAGCATCTAAATTAAAAAATAAATCAAATACATTATCGTGAACTTCTTCGGGCCTACAATTGGGCTTGTCTACTTTATTGATTACTAAAATAGCTTTTTTACCTGCCGAAATTGCTTTTTGTAAAACAAAACGTGTTTGAGGCATTGGACCTTCAAAAGCATCTACCAATAAAATAACTCCATCAGCCATATTCATTACTCGCTCAACTTCTCCACCAAAATCGGCGTGACCAGGAGTATCGATGATGTTAATTTTTGTGCCCTTGTATTGAACTGACACATTTTTTGCTAAAATTGTAATTCCACGTTCACGTTCTAAATCATTATTATCTAAAATTAATTCTCCGGTTTGTTGATTTTCGCGGAATAAATTACAAGTATGTAAAATTTTATCAACCAAGGTAGTTTTACCGTGGTCAACGTGAGCAATAATGGCAATATTTCTTATTTCAGACATTAAATTTATTTTTTAAGGTTGCAAATATATGGATTTTAAATGAATAAGATGCATAGCGACTTCATTTAAGTCTTGTAATTAAGCCTATTTATCATAAAATAGACTTCTTAATTAAGTTATTGATTATTAAAATAGAAAAAATTGTTTTCTAAAATAATTACATCTTCTTTTTTATTAATAATTTGAATTTTTATCCGATTTTTTTCAAGATTTGATACCCCATTTATTAAGATTTTATATTCAAAAGGCTTTGGTTGTATAATATTTTGATTGATTTTATCAACTACGTTAAAAAACGATTCATATTTAAAACCACCTATGTAAATGAGTTTAAAAATGCTATCGTTGTTTGTTTCTATTAATTGGCCATTATCGAGTAAAATATTAATGTTGCTTTTGTAATTAGCTGGTATAACCAAATAAAAAAGATCATTTTTATTTTTAAAAATACTATCGCTTTGATTTTCTTTTTGAAAAAAATAAAGTTGTTGGGTATCTTTTTTAAATTTTAAAAGATTATTTGTTTGTGCAAAAAAAATAGTTGAATATAAAAGAAAAGTAAAAGATATATATAACCTAGCTTTCAAAAACTTAAAATTAATTTTTTGTTGAATGAAGTTTCTTTGATAAAAGCCTATTCTTTTTCAATTTCTTTTTTTAATTCTTGAACTTGTTCGTTAACTTGTTCGATAACATCCTCGTTTCCTTTTAGAATATCTTTTTGAATATCGCTACTGGCATTTTTAAATTCTCTAATTCCTTTTCCTAGTGTTTTTGCTATGCTAGGCAAGCCTTTTCCGCCAAATAAAAGCAAAATAACAAAAATAATAATTACGACCTCTCCGCCGCCTAAATTCAAGAATAATATAAATTGATTTAAAGCCATACTTATTTTTTTCCGCTACGCATAAATTTAAAAATAACAACGCAACCTGTAAAAAAGACAATAGCAATAAATGCCAGTATAAAAAAATCAGATAAATCGATTGAATTATTCATCGAGTAAAATTACAAAATTAATCTTCATTCATACCAATATGAATTAAAGCATCTCCTTCGTCCACAACCGGTCGATTATTTATTCCGATAATATATCCATTTACTTTACTTATAATCTTTTCTTCTGTTTTACCAAAAGGATTAAAAATAAAGCCAATTAAATCGCCTTCTGCCACTGGCGCACCATTTTTAATGCTCATATGAAATAAGCCGCTACTATTAGCTCTTACCCAAGTTGTTTTTTCGATTGCGACAGGATTATTATCTGGCACTTCAAAATTAATCATATGGTATGCATTCAATAATCGCAAACAACCGTTTACGCCTTCGTTAATCGCGCTATAGTCAAAGCGCATGCTCTCTCCACCTTCATAAACTAAAATTGGTTTATTTTTTTTTGCAGCTTCTTTTCTAAATGTATTATCGCGATACTTACTATTGATAATAATGGGGGCTGAAAATTTTCGAGCTAAATCAACGTTAGCTTTAATGTTAAATACACATCTTAGCTGAGGATAATTGTTAATTCTTGCCCCTCCAGTATGAAAATCTACACCAAAATCTATAATGGGCAAAATGTGTTTCATAATGTCGTAAGCAATTCTGCTTCCAAAAGAACCTGTTTTGCTTCCAGGAAAGCAACGATTAAGGTCTCTTCCATCAGGTAAATCGCGGCTACCATATAAAAAAGAAATTACATTAATTACGGGTATAGCAATTAATGTTCCGCAATTAAGTTTAGACACTTCGTCGTGAAGCATTACTTTTCTTACAATTTCTATACCATTAGTTTCTTCGCCATGCATACCCGCTGATAAAAGCATTACAGGGCCTTCGTTTTTTGATCGTAAAACATAAACTGGTATTTCAATTTTTGTTTTAGTATGTAATTCATACGAGTTTAAAATTACCGTTTTTGTTTCGCCAGGTAAAATTGATTGTCTGTTTATTATAATTGCAGATTGCATATTTTAACTATTCTCCGGGTTTATTAAATTCATTTCTTTCAACATATTCAATTATTTTACCTGCAATGTCTATTCCTGTAGCGCCTTCTATGCCCTCTAATCCAGGAGACGAGTTCACTTCCATAACTAAAGGCCCACGTTTAGATTGCAATAAATCGACTCCTGCAATACCTAAACCTAATTTTTTTACAGCTTTAATTGCTGTTGCTCGTTCTTCGGGGCTTAATTGAATAACCGAAGCTGATCCGCCACGATGCAGGTTACTTCTAAATTCGCCATCTTTTGCTTGTCGTTTCATGGCTCCAACAATTTGTCCGTCAACAATAAAAACTCGAATATCAGCGCCACCAGCTTCTTTAATAAATTCTTGAACAAGCATGTTTGCTTTTATCTTCATAAAAGCTTCAATTACACTTTTAGCAGCTTTATGATTATCGGCTAAAATAACGCCAATGCCTTGAGTGCCCTCTAATAACTTTATAATACAAGGTGCGCCACCAATGCTTTCGATAACATTATCAATATCTTTTTCTTTTGGTGATGAGGCAAAAGCTGTTTTAGGAATACCGATGCCTGCACGAGCTAATATTTGCAAACTTCGAAGTTTGTCGCGAGATCTTACTAGAGCCTGAGATTCTACAGCAGTAAAAATTTTCATCATTTCAAATTGACGAACAACTGCAGAGCCATAAAACGTAGCCGATGATCCAATTCGAGGGATAACGGCGTTTACATCAGTTACTTCTTTTCCATTAAAAAAAATGTGAGGCCTGCCTTGTTCAATCACTAATACAGTTTTCATGTGGTCTAATAAAAGCATCTCGTGTCCTCTATTTTCACCAGCTTCAATTAAACGTTGAGTTGAGTACAAACTTTTATTGCGAGATAAGATAACTATTTTCATACTGTTTTTTTTGGACTTAATTAATTTAAATTATTAATATGTAATTTGCTAACATCAATTAAAAACCGACTTTTTAAAATACGGCGACCTATTAAAACTGGATAACGCATATTATCTCTATTGGTAAGTGAAATGGAACTCCGTATTTTTTTATTTCCTAATAAAATAAGTGTTTTAATTATAAATCTTTCCTCCATTTCGCCAAATGAATTTTTAATTTTTTTTTGTTTAAACTCTTCGAATCTAAATTCTTCTTTTGCAAAGGGATCGATTTTAAAATGAAGGATTAGCTTTCCATCAACTTGCTTAACTTCAATAGAATCACAATGGATAGAGGATGTGTAAGCACCAGTATCAATCTTAGCTTCGATGGAATCAATACCTAAAAGAGGAAAAGAAATAAATTCTCTTCTTCCAATTAAAAATAAAGGTAAGTTAGGCAAAGTGTGAGTCATAAAATCTATTTACATTAATATCGGGATGAAGGGCTTGTTTATTTAAGCAGAAATTTACAAAGTTTTTTCCAAAGTATGGTGCTAACATGACACCTTTTGTTCCTAGGCCATTAAATACATATAAATTTTTGTATTTTGGATGCTGGCCAATAATGGGTCTTCTGTCGGCAGACGATGGCCTAACGCCTGCTTGATGATTAATTAGTTGATAATTGCAGCCGATTATTTTTTTTAATTTTTCTTTTAATTCCAACAAACCTTTATTGGTTGGTTGATCAGTTGAATCGTCCCAGGCGTAGGTAGCTCCTACTTTATATGTTTGATCGGCGACGTCCATTATAAATCCGTTTTTATTGAGAATTTTATTTTTAAAGTTTAGTTCATTTGTTTGAATGGTTATAATTTCACCTTTTGCTGGCTTAAGAGGAATCCAATTAAAAAAAGGATTATGTTTAACCAAATGGCCCTCACAAAAAATTATATGTTTTGCTTTTATTGTTTTGAAAATTATACCATCTTCTTCCATTTTTAAGTTAGAATAATCAAAAGTTTGTGAAATAATATCATGTTTAAAAAATTCATCAGATTTTTTTATAAATGCAACTAAATCTAAATTTCCACAATTTTCAACTAAGCCATAATAATCGTTTAAATAACAATTTTTAAAATCTAAGTGATGAGAGTCATTAATAAATGGATTTAAAAAAGCACCTAGATTTTGTTGTGATTTTTTTAGCCATAAATTTTTTTCCTGATCTTCAACAAATGGTTTTATAATTTGTCGCTGAGTAATAAGAGAAGTGTTTAATGTTTTCTCGCATGCAGAATAAAAAATATTTAATTCTGAGATTAGCTCATCTGCCATCCAACTTTTTGTTAAGCGTTTAAAAACAATCGGGTTCCAAATGCCTGCCGCAACATTAGAGCAATTACTCAATTTTGAGTTGCCAATCATTTTAAATCGGATAGAATTTTGATGAAAATGATGAGCCAAAACATTAGCTGCTAAACCTTGACCAACGATAATAAAATCTATCATCGTTTGTTTTCGGACTTTACGTGTGGATTAAAATTTCTTTTATTTCCTCTAAATGAACTCGAGAAAAATAAAATCATTTTAGCGCCGATAATATTTTGAACTTGACTAATTTCTCCAAAAAATTCTACTCCAAAACCCATGTCGTAGGTTATTTTTTTAATAAGCTGAATACTTGAATAAGCGCCATATCCATCATAAAACAAAGGTTTAATGCCTAATGAATCAGAAATTGTTTGAACGCCAGTTACTCCGGTAATACCTATAAAAAAAGCAAGGTTTATTTTTTGAGTTTCTTTTCTTAATCCATAACCAATATGTAATTGCGAATTGTTGTTGCCTGTAAACGCATTGCCAGATATTACTAATCCAGTTTGAAAATGTTGGCGCCTTATATGAAATTGATAATCTACATTAATAGATTTTTGAATATCCTTACGAATACTCGAATTTAAAAATCCTCCTCCAAGACATAAATAATTATTGTGTATTCTATATCGCTTTCCATTATTAATAATTTCTTCTTGCCGATCATAAATAGGTTTATCTATAATCAACCCTTGATTTTGAGCTGAACC
Source organism: Chitinophaga pinensis (assembly GCA_945887955.1). Taxonomy (GTDB): domain Bacteria; phylum Bacteroidota; class Bacteroidia; order B-17B0; family Aurantibacillaceae; genus Aurantibacillus. Next base: position 7,028 of record CAMCZO010000018.1, read on the forward strand.
AATAAAATAAAAAAATAAACCGAATATTATTAATAGATATTTAATACTGCTAATATAAAATAAATATAACTGTTTAGAATAAATAAATAATTATTTAGCCTAATTATTGACCTTATAGAATCCTAAATTGATGTTACTTATGATTTTTTTTATAAATTGTCGTTATTATCTTCTTGAAATTTTTAAATATTATTATATTGATCATTATTTTAATATAATAATCAATTAATATTTAGTTTATTATTTAAGTTTGTTTTCTTTATTTCAAATTGTTAATTTCACTTTTTTAAATCTTCTTGTAAAATCATGTTACAAAGTCCATTACACGAAAATCATTTGTTGCGTTATTCAGTTGTTATTGAGGATAAGCCAATGCTTAAACATGAGAAAACAGCAGAAATAAGTTTTTTTGATGAAAATAATAAACGGGTTAGCGTTATTAAATATTCGGTAGTTAATAAAGAAGAAATTTATGATTTAATAGAAAAAGGTCAAGACATTAACTTAAATAATTCGTACATAAAAGATTTTTCTATTAATGAATATAGAGTAGATAAAGGATTAGATGATCATGTGATAATTAAATTAAAAAATTTTTCAGCTAAAAAAGCTTTTTTTGATTGTGAAATTTCTACCGATTTTAGTTACACAGAATTTGAAGGAGAAAAAATAGTTTTTGAATCTGCTATTTTTGGTAATGGATATAATAATTTTTTAAGCGCTAATTTTGGTAACGGCGATGTTAATTTTAAGAAATCAAAATTTGGAAGTGGGAGTACAACTTTTCAATCTGTAAAATTTGGTGAAGGAAATATTAGTTTTAATAATACCAATTTTGGAACAGGTAACTTAAGTTTTGTTGATGTTGATTTTGGCAAAGGTGATGTGGATTTTAAATCGACTTATTTTGGTGATGGGAATGTAGATTTTAAATTTGCTCGTTTTTCGTCAGGTGATATTTCTTTTGAACGAGCTAGTTTTGGAAAAGGGAAGATTGATTTTAAAAATGCAGATTTTGGTGGAGGTAAAATAGATTTTAGAAGAGTTGATTTTAATGATGGAGATGTATTATTTGATGGTGTTGATTTTGGTGATGGTAAGGTAACATTTAGAAGTGCTAAATTTGGTCAAGGTCATAAATCTTTCGAACAATCAGATTTTGCTGATGGCGAAGTACAATTTGATTTAGTAGATTTTGGAAGCGGAACGGTAAGCTTTAATCATTCGAAGGTTTTTGAAATTTCTTTTAAAAGTTGTCCTTTAAATTGTTTTATGGATTTACGGTTTAATAAATGCGAATTGCTTGATTTAAGCAATACAATTGTTCGAGATATTTTGGACATTATTCCTGAAACAGAAAAGGTTAAAATCAAAGAAATGAATTTAGTGGGAATGAGAATTTTGGGTCGAATTTTTATCGATTGGAGAGCTAACCAGGTATTTGATTTAATATATAATCAAAAAAACACATCTTTATTTCAAAAAGCAGAACAATTTAGAATTTTAAAAGAGAATTTTAGAAATAATGGCCAATATGAAGATGAAGATAATTCCTATGTAGAATTTAAAAGGTGCGAAGCTAAGGCTAATTTGAATAAAGATTCAAATAGTAAATTAAAAAGAATTTTTATAAAATATCCAACCTACTATTTTCAACAGTATATTTTTGATTTTGTTGGACGTTATGCTACTAATTCAACACGTGTTTTAGCAAACATGGTTGTTACCTTTTTTAGTTTTAGTGTCGTTTATTTTGTTTTTAGTGAATGGTTTAATGACATTGGTCATGTTGTTGCTGGAGGTTCAGAAACAATTGCATTAAATGATCATAGCATTAATATATTTGAATCTTTCGGTAACAGTCTATATTACAGTGGGATTACTTTTTTTACAATTGGTTACGGCGATTATTTTGCCTGGGGTATTTTAAAACCTATAGCAGTTTTTGAGGGCTTTTCGGGTGTTTTTTTAATGAGTTATTTTACGGTGGCTTTTGTTAGAAAAATATTACGTTAGTTTTTTATTATTATTACTTCATGAAATTTATTTTGTGATTAAATTGATAATCATTACTTTTAAAAAAACATATTTATGAAAAAAGTATTTTTAGCCCTTTTATTTGCCACTGCTTCTATAATTTTAGCTTATTTTTCTTTACAAGATACAGATATTACAAAAGAATTTTTGCATCCAACTGCAAAATATGCTTTATGGGCTTTTCTTATAGGGGCTCTTGTAACAATTTCTCTTCCATTAGGAGCCATTGCTGGTTTAGTTTTTAAACCAAATGCAAAAATTACAGCTATTTTTACTGCTTTTGGTGCAGGAGCATTATTAGCTGCTTTGAGTGTAGAATTAATTGCTCCAACTGTTGAAGAAATAATTGGTCACAGCAATAGCCCTACAGGTATGGCACATGATCATATGCATGCCATTACAACAATGGGCGCACTCATTATTGGTTGTATTGCTGGTGGTTTTTTATTTTATACGCTCGATGAATTAATTAATAGTAGAGGTGGGTTTTTAAGAAAAGTGGGTTCCACCATATCTCACATCATAATTAATAAAAAGGATTCATCTGTTATCGACGAAAAACAAATTGACCTTGCTCAAAAAAAAGGTGCAGAAACCCATGGAGGAGCTCCGATGGCGATATGGTTAGGTTTACTTATTGATGGGATTCCAGAAAGTTTTGTTATTGGCGCAGGTTTTTTAGCATTATTAGCTGCTAAATTAGCTATACCCGGAACTGACCCCTCTTTTACTGAAGTGCTCCCTTATACTTTAATTGCAGGTTTGTTTCTTTCAAATTTTCCTGAGGCTTTGTCAGCAAGTATGGGTATGAAAAAATCAGGAATGAGTACTACAAAAATATTACTTATGTGGATGTCTTTAGTCCTGATTATAGCAATTGGGGCTTTGATAGGTTATTATATTGGGTCTTCTATCCCTCATGTAATTGAAATTGGTATTGAAGGTTTAGCTGCTGGAGCAATGTTAACTATGATAGCACAAACAATGATACCTGAAGCTGTTCATTTAGGTGGAGCCAGAGTTGTTGGTTTAAGCACACTTATTGGCTATTTAAGTGCTGTTGCTTTTAAACTCTTAGAGTAATCTTTTTTATTATTTTATAAAAACTTAAATTATAATTTGAAGCAGTATCTTCAGAAAATAATTTTGTTTGAAAAGAAGATCGTATTACAGATTTATTTAAAAAAACTTGAAGATTCGATATTGATTACCTAATCAATAATTTTAAACCAATTTATTTAAATCCCAATTTTCCAAGTAATCTGCTACGCGCCTTAAAAAGCTTCCTCCTAATGAGCCATCTACAACTCGGTGATCGTAACTCAAAGAAAGATACATGAATTGACGAACTCCAATGGTATCGCCTTGAGGTGTTTCAATAACTGCCGGTTTCTTTTTTATACTTCCCACAGCTAAAATTGCAACTTGTGGTTGCAAAATAATAGGAGTACCCATTAAATTTCCAAAACTACCAACGTTGGTAAGTGTAAATGTACCCCCTTGAATTTCGTCGGGAAGTAGTTTGTTTTTCCTTGCTCTATTAGCTAAATCATTTACTGATTTTGTAATGCCTAATAAATTTTTTTGATCTGCATTCTTAATCACCGGAACAATCAAATTTCCGCTAGGCAATGCAGCAGCCATGCCTATATTTATATTTTTACGAATAATAATTTTAGTTCCACTATTATCAACGGAAACATTTATCATAGGAAAATCTTTGATAGCTTTTGCTACAGCTTCTATAAAAATGGGTGTAAAGGTTAATTTCTCTCCATCACGTTTTTCGAATTCCTTTTTTGCTTTATCTCTCCAAAGAACCAGGTTTGTTACATCAGCCTCTACATATGAAGTAACGTGAGGCGCCACATGTTTACTCATCACCATATTTTCGGCAATAATTTTTCGCATCCGGTCCATTTCTATTACTTCATCTTCTGCTCCAACAGAAACAGCAGGGCGATTTATAGTAAAGTTATTTTGGCTTGAATTTAATGATGAGGTAGTATTGTTTTCAGATTTTGTTGTGATGGAAGATGGTTTATTTCGATTGGGTAAATAATTTAAAATATCGGCTTTTGTTACTCTACCATCTTGACCAGAGCCCATAATCTCGTCTAATTCGGTAATTGATATCCCTTCTTCTTTAGCTATACTTTTTACTAAGGGAGAATAAAACTTATCAGAATTTTTATAATTGTTTTGTAATTTTTCAGTAATTATAGAATTGGATATGTTTATTTCAGGAGTTAAAACTGGTTTCGCTGAATTATCAATATGAGTAGGAGAAACTATAGAATGAACGACTGATTTTTCATCACTACTAATAATTCCAATTATAGAACCTACTTGAACAACATCCCCTTCTTTAAATAAACATTTAATTAAAATCCCTTCAAATGGGGATGGTATTTCGCTATCTACTTTATCTGTGGCAATTTCTAAAACGGTTTCATCTAGTTTAATGCTATCGCCTTCCTTTTTAGTCCATTTAATAATTGTAGCTTCTGCAACACTTTCGCCCATTTTGGGCATAATCAAATCAAAATTAGCCATTAGATCATCTTTTAAACAATTACAAAAATAGGTTTCTAAATAAGAAAAGCCAATTTTTTATTTCATTATTTTTAATTATTTAGGTGTAATTTAAGTCTTTTTTTTGTTTTCAAACACTTAAAAATCCAGATAAAACAAATACTTTTTTCTAATTTTTTTAAATGTTTCAATGTCGTTTTGCCAACTTTTACGAATTTCTTCCTCAGTTACATTATTTTTTATTTGTTCTTTTAATATTGAATTTCCTGCATGATAATTAAAATTGTCATTAAAAAAATCAAATTGATTTAAATCTAAATATAGTTTTTTTATCCATATTAAATTTAATTTCCTAGGGTGTGAGATGATGTATGTGTCTTTTCGTAAATCTAATCCAAAACAAATTTGATTTAAGTATTTAGGTTGTTGCGAAATTATACTGGCTTTAGGGCTAAAGCTAAAAAAACTATTACTGTATTTTGGATGACCTACAACTTGAAATGGGAAACTGGTTCCACGACCAAGACTAATAATTGTTCCTTCGAAAAGACCTAAACTCGGATAGAGAATTACTGCATGTGAATTAGGGATATTAGGCGATGGTTTTATCGGAAGTTCATAACTAGCTGAGCGATCGTAATTTATTAAATTTACAATACTCAAATTACATTTTACTTGATTTTTTAACCATCCTTCTGAGTTTGCCATTTGTGCATATTCTCCACAAGTCATGCCATAAACAATTGGTACATGATGTAAACCCAAAAAACTTTTAAAATTATTTTCTAAAACTGGCCCATCAATATAAAATCCGTTTGGATTGGGTCTATCTAAAACAATAAATTCTTTATTATTTTCGGCACAGGCTTCCATGGCATAACACATGGTCGAGATATAGGTATAAAACCTTACTCCAACGTCTTGAATGTCATAAATTAATACATCAATATTTTTTAATTGTTTTTTTGTTGGCTTTTTATTTGAACCATAAAGAGATATAATTCGTAAACCTGTTTTAGAATCAATGTTGCTTTTTACTTTTTCTCCCGCTTCGGAATTACTTCTAAATCCATGCTCCGGGCCAAATATTACTTTTATATTTACATTAAGTTTGATTAAAGTATCTACAATGCTAATATTTCCAATAACTCCGGTAATATTAGTAATAATGCCAACCCGTTTGTTTTTTAATTTTGGGATGTATTTATCAAATTGCTGCGCACCAATAATTACAGATGTTATTGGCTTTATTTTTATATTTGAATTTTGAGAAAAAATAAATTGAGTTAAAAAGATTAAAGCTCCAACTAAGTAAATCGATATGGTATTAGTATTTTTGTGTTTAATTAATTTCATATTTTGAATATAGAAAAATTTATAGCAAATAGAATTTCTCATTCTGATCAAAACAAAGGTAACATCTCAAAGCCGATTGTAAAAATAGGAATTATTGGAATTACAATTGGCATGTCGGTTATGTTATTAACCGTTAGTATTGTTTTGGGCTTTAAAAAAGAAATCATTTCTAAAATTACTGGTTTAACTACACATATAGTAATTACTAATTTAAATATAAATTCTAGCAACGAACCTGAACCAATTAGTATAAACTCCAATAGTTTAATTGCTTTAAAAAAAATGATTGGTGTTAAGCACCTCCAGGTTACCGCATATAAAAATGGCATTTTAAAAACCAATACGGAAAATGAAGGTGTTATTTTAAAAGGAGTGGGAGCAGAGTATGATTTTACATTTTTAAAATCTCATTTGATAATGGGTAAAATCCCTAATTTTTCTTCGGTCGACGTGAGTAAAGAGGTTTTAATAAGCAAAGCTTTAGCAGATAAGTTGAATTTAAAGTTGAATGAAAAAATGCTGGTTTATTTTATTTCTCAACATCAACTATATGATAGTGTTTTAAATGACTCTATTACTAAATTCGAACAACGTTCACGTAAACTCAGTATTTGCGGCATTTTTAAAACTAATTTCGCCGATTTTGATGATAAATTATCTTTAGTTGATATTCGTCAAATACAACGGATTAATTATTGGCAAGATAATCAGGTAGGTAGTTATGAAATTACATTAAATAATTTCGAAAATCTAAATGATATGGCAGAAAAAATAACGGAGGTTTGTGGTTATAATTTTAAAGTGCTTACAGTTAAAGAATTATATTCTAATATTTTTATTTGGTTAGATAAACTAGATATTAATGGAGTTATTATTGTGGTATTGATGATTTTAGTTGCCACTATAAATATGATTACTGCTTTACTAATTTTGATTTTAGAAAGAACCGCCATGGTCGGTTTAATAAAGTCTTTTGGAATGAGTAACGTAAGCGTAAGAAAAATATTTTTATGGATAAGCTTTAAATTAATTGGGAAAGGACTACTTTGGGGTAATTTAATTGGTTTAGCCTTTTGTCTTATTCAAAAAGAATTTCAATTTGTAAAATTAAATAGCGACACTTATTATGTAGATTTTGTAGCCATTCATATTAACTGGCTTTATGTATTATATTTAAATATGGGTACATTTTTTATTTGTTCAATCATGTTATTATTACCTACATTAATTATTACAAAATTAACCCCAATTAAAACTTTAAAATTTGATTAACCAATTTAAATTAATACCCAAAATTCTTTAATCGAGTATCATTGCTTCTCCAGTCTTTATCTACTTTTACAAACAGCTCTAAATATATTTGTTTTTTAAAAAATACTTCCATGTCTTTTCTAGATTGAATTCCAACTCGCTTAAGTGCAGTGCCTTTGTCGCCAATTATAATTCCTTTTTGGCTATCCCGTTCAACTAAGATGTCTACTTGAATTTTAATGATTTTTTCTTCATCTGAAAACGAATTTACTACTACTTCAACGCTATATGGAATTTCTTTTTTATAATTTAATAATATTTTTTCGCGAACAATTTCACTCACAAAAAAACGTTCAGATTTATCTGTAAATTCTTCTTTACTATAAAAAGCATTACCCTTGGGAAGTAACTCAATAATTCGGCCCATTATTTTATCAATATTAAATTTTTCGAGTGCTGATATAGCCATCATTTCAGCATTTGGTAATTTTTCACGCCATAAAATGAGTTTTTCTTCGAGCTGAGCTTGTGTAGCAATATCAATTTTATTAATGAGTAATAAAATAGGAGTTTTAGTTTTTTGAAGTTTATTTAAATAAGAATCTTCTAATTGTATGTCTTCAAAAACATCTGTAATTAGTAAAAAAACGTCGGCATCAGTAAATGCATTAATTACAAAATGCATCATTTTTTCTTGTAATTTATAAACAGGTTTTATTATACCAGGCGTATCACTAAATACAATTTGATAATTTTTGTCGCTAACAATACCCATAATTCTGTGACGAGTAGTTTGAGCTTTTGAGGTTATAATACTCAATCGCTCGCCTACCAATGCATTCATGAGAGTTGATTTGCCTACATTAGGGCAACCAATAATATTTACAAATCCAGCTTTGTGCTCTTTATCCATCCTACTAATATTAATTTGTTTTACAAAGAAACTAATTATATATTTGCACTCCAATTAAATGCAACATATTTATTAAAAGATATAGTGCGGGATAGAGCAGGGGTAGCTCGTTGGGCTCATAACCCAAAGGTCGTTGGTTCGAATCCATCTCCCGCTACCAACAAAAACCCTTTAGCAAGGCTGAAGGGTTTTTATTTTGTGCCAAATCGCAAATTTGCTTTCGGCTTCAGATAAAAAACACAAAACCAAGCTTGTAGCAACAAATCTTTTTATTTACTAAAACTAATTTCAAATCAGCTAATCCATCTCAGAATCTATTGTCTTAATTGTATCAACTGTTATTTTATCATCGTCGATTAATAAACTAAGTTCTGGATAATCTCCTCTGTTAAATTCTAAGCGTATTAAAAATCCAAAAAAATAACTAATTTTAGAAAATGAAAGTGTTCTAAGTAATTAATCCTTAAAAGAACAGAATGTTTTGACGATAATCATTTGGATTATATATTTGATTTTTAAAATACAAAAATATGAATGGAGCACATTGGCATTTAGTTGTAAATCATTTACCAATCATTTTCCCAATAGTAGGAGTAATTGTAATGGCTAAAGGACTTATCTCAAAATCAGAATCTGATAAACGAACTGCATTTATGATCTTTGTTTTTGGTGCATTAGCTGCAATTGCATCAATGGCTTCTGGCGAAGAAGCTGAAGAAGTTGTAGAAAAAATAAGTGGAGTTTCAGAAACATTCATTAAAAGTCATGAAGAAACCGCTGAAATATTCGCCGTACTTTCTTATATTTTGGGAGGTATTTCTTTACTTGGACTATTAGCAAGCTATAAACAAAAAACTTTTTCTTCCCTAATTTCAATTGGCACTTTGGCTTTTGCTTTTGTGGTATTATTTTTTGGTATACAATCAGGCAAATCAGGTGGAGAAATTAGACATACAGAAATTAGAAGTGGATATAATAATCCTGCTAACGAAAATAAAAAGAGTAAAATAGGTCATGAAGACTAAATAATGGGAAGAATTTAATTAGATCTGATTGTTTACTAAAATATATGACAAACGAAATTTTTAATGGTATCCTTCATGAAGTGCCGAGTGATATGAAGTTAAAATTGATGACAAATGCTGTCATTCTTGAGAAATGGAATAAACTTACGCCTATTCAACGTAACGAATGGATTTGCTGGGTTACCATCGTCAAAAAAAGTGAAACGAGATTAGAACATATAGAGCGTATGCTTGAAGAACTGAATTTTGGAAAACGTCAGCCTTGTTGCTGGCCTGGTTGTCCTCATCGAAGACCAAAAGCAATAAAATGGTTTAAATGAAAGCTTCATTTAATAAAATGGGCTAATTGCAAAAGCCAAATGAGTATGAAAATTAAAATTTAAAACAAAATTATATTACTTTACGATTATCTTTAAATAAATTGTATATTTAAAATACGATACAATGTTTTTTCAATTTATCCAAAATTGGGTTTATATGCTAAGGTTTGTAGGTCATATATACAAGTTAGTCGGCATTTTAAAAACCAAGAAGTGCTGATAAAACCAACGGGCTGAGCACCCAATGTGACAAAAAAAGATTAGTATACAACGTTAAAAGTGGAGATCAGGACCCACTCTAAAAAACGAGGCGTAATCTTAAAAGCCTTAGGAGTAAGAAATAAATTAAACTAAAATGAAAAATATTTTTATTGCTTTATCAATTTTTTTTTGTTTTTCGCAAGCAATATGTCAAAGTAAAGACAATAAGCCAACAACAGAAAAGAAAAATGTTATGTCTATAAATGAATTGCTTCAGGGGAAATGGCAAAGTATGGACGACAAAACAAACTTTTTAATGTTTGATAAAAATGAAAGAAAAGAAAGTAGTGATAGAATGAAAACCTGGGATAAGGAAGCATTTGTTTTATCAAACAAATGTTTAAATGAAAGTGACAAAGACAATGGACTTGAATTAGAAAACGAAAAATATATGTCATGCAAGGAATCAGATTTGTGTTGGTACATAGTTTCTCTTAATAAGGATTTCTTAACTCTAAGTTATATGGGTCGCGGAAATACTTTAAAATATAAGAGGGTAAAATAAAACCAGCCCAAAACAGCACTTTTGCGAATATGTCGGGTTTAGTGGTAAAAGAAACATTCTGCTTCTAATAAACTTTAGCGGTAAAATGAAAGATATAAATTTATGAGAAATACCACAAATACAATATTATTCGGACTTTTTATAGCGACAATTTTCAGTTGTAATCAAACTGACAATAATAAAAATATTCCGGTCGACAGTTTATCAATTAGTAATCAAGCAGACACTAATTCATTTCACAAAGAATTTGGAGACCGTTATTCAATAGTTGGAGACTTTAATGGTGACAGGAAAGTAGACACTGTATTTGAATCATATATAAGTAGTTTGACAAATAAAGAAACATATAAAAAGCAAAACACCGTAGACTGGGAAAACAACCTAGACTTGATTATTAAAAAACTGCCAGTAACTAGACTCTATGCAAGTATTCCAACAGTAGACACTTTTATAGTTACAAAAGAAGCGCAACAAATCGGACTATTTCATTTCAGAAATTTAGGAGACTTGAACGAAGACGGAAAAGATGAAATTGGTTACGCAATAAATTGGTCGGACAACTCGAACTTAAACCATTATCATATAGTTTCCATCATAAACAATAAGTTTAAAGAGATTTTTAGTTTTAATATAAATGAAATGTTTTGCTATGAAAGCTCTGAAGAACTTTTCGACAATAAGGAGTTTATTCAAAAAATAGGTAACAAAACAATTAAGTATAAATTTTACAGCGACAGCGCGACTAACAATACTGGCGAATATAAATTTAGTAAGTAAAGCTATAGCTAACATCACCAAAAAAAATGCGCAGGGGCTGCAAGTTGCAAGCTCATTTTTTCAGCGGCAAGAAAGTGTTTGCGCTTTCGATATAGTTCGAAACATTTTATATCTTTTTGCGTTAAGACAGTGCAGTGCTTTTTAATTCCGCACTTCTTGTATCTCCAAACCGTTAGGGGCAAGTTTATGTAATAATTCGTGCATAAAAATAACTTTACTTAGAAAAACATTTGTAGTTTATTAATATAATTTGTAAATTCAAAATTCGAAAGTAGAAACTAGAAACCACAATAAAATTAGATACTAAGCACATAAAACAAAAACAATCATGAAAAGATTTTTATTTATATTTATAATTTTTAAAACAATCTATTTTACAGCTCAAACTAAGAGAGAACAAATTGAAATACTCAAGTTTAGAGTTGATAGTTTGAATACTAAATTATTAAGTGAAAAGTTTTCTAATTCAAAAGAAAAGCATGAGCTTGATTCTGTAATTTTTAATTTAGAAAGGGAATTAATTAATGAAGATTGTTGGAAAGATACATTAATTTTAGAAAATAAAAACTTGCTTATCTATCCAATAAGTAGTTCCGAATTCAATAGCGTTAGTCATACCACTGCCGAGAACAATAAAAAAATTGACAAGAACATACAATCTAATAAATTATTTATAAAGTGCACTTTTAGAAATGGGCTTTCTAAAACTTATAGAAATAATCATAGTAAAGATGCATATGGCAATACTACTGATCAATATCTTAACTATTCAGTTGTATCACTTGAAACTATTGATTATTATTTTATGGATATACAATTATATGAAGGTCCAGATGATTATTTACTAATTGACAAAGAAAACGGTAACGAAATACCAATAGGTTCTGAACCATTTTTCTCTAACAATAAAAAACATTTTGCCTGCGGCTTTATGAACTGTTATGGTGGTAATTCGGGAGAATTTCAAATATTTGATGTTAAAGAGAATGGAAAAGTAAAATTAATTGAAACTAAATTTAACTTTGATTGGCAACCATTCCAACTAAAATGGAATTTTAAAAATGAGTTATTGATTGAAAAAGGAAAATGTGGGTGCGACCAAAATAAATACGGAAAATTAATTATAAAGTGATTTAAAACAAAACAAGCCCATAACTGCACATTTGAGGATATGTCGTATTAAGTGTTAAAAGAAACATTCTGCTTCTAAAAAAAATTGAGGTTAAATGAAAGACACTGCTAAAAGACATCCACATTGCAAATTTGCGAACCCTAACCTGTAACTTTAAACAAAGGCCCTTAAACAATGAAGTTTATCAAACGAGCATTATTAATAATCTTAATTATATCGACTGTTGGGCTTTTGTTTCGTGGTTGGTTTTACAGACATTTAGTGACTTATAAGTCGGATGGAATTCGGACTAATTATTTAGCAACAAACATAAAACTTACTGATTATATTGACGCAAATACTGATAATCAAACCGACCCTGACATTAAGCAAATTATCAAACTTGGACTTTCAATAACTTCAAGAAAACTCAACTTTACTGCCAACAAAAAAAACGACACTGACCCTAACAAACTCATTATTTCCAAGTCAGCTCATTGTGTTGGTTATGCCTCATTTTTTGCAACAACTTGCAACTACCTTTTAGAAAAGTATAACCTTTCAGACACCTGGACTGCAAAACCGCAAGCCGGTCAACTTGATTTTCTTGGGACAAACATTCACAAATATTTCACTAGATTTTTTAAAGACCGTAATTTTATTAAAGACCACGACTTTGTGACAATTGAAAATAAAAAAACAGGCGAAATATTAGCAGTTGACCCAACAGCAAACGACTATTTACGAATAGACTTCATAACATATAACAAATGATGAATAAGACAGACGAGAAAACAACATCAGGTAACAGGCGTTTGGCAAATTGGCGGTTCAGTGCTTCGCAGACACATTTGTGTTTTTTCAAAGTTTTATTCTCCGCATCAACATTTACTGGTATTTAAATAGCACTTCTATTTTACTGAATTTGAAATAAATTGTCTAGATTAAATACAACTCATAATTTAATATTATTATGTTTAAATCTTCTAAAAATCTTAATCAAATAATTTAAAAAAGTTTAGGACCTTTAAACAATGAATCATTTTTTAGATGAATTAAACTCAATTCAACGTGAAGCTGCTAAATCAACAGAGGGTCCGGTAATGATTATTGCAGGAGCTGGCTCTGGTAAAACTCGTGTTCTTACCTACCGAATTGCTCATTTAATTGAAAAAAATGTTGATACATTCAATATTTTAGCCCTAACCTTTACCAATAAAGCGGCTAAAGAAATGAAAGAACGAATTGCTAAAATTATAGGTCATAGCGAAGCGAAAAATTTATGGATGGGAACTTTTCACAGTGTTTTTGCTAAAATTTTACGAATTGAAGCTGAAAAAATCGGCTATCCAAATAACTTTACTATTTATGATACCGAAGATAGCAAAAGTGTAATTAAAGAAATTTTAAAACAATTTAATTTAGATGATAAAATTTATAAACCTTCATTAGTTTTAAATAGAATTAGTGATGCAAAAAATAAATTAATTTCGCCTCAACATTACCAAAACAACATCTTAACCCAACAAGAAGATCAAAATAGTAGAAAACCCTTATTAGGTCAAATTTACGCCAATTATCAAAAGCGTAATTTTAAAACTGGCGCTATGGATTTTGATGATCTATTATATCAAACAAATGTTTTACTGCGTGATTTTCCTGATGTTTTATTAAAATATCAAAATAAATTTAGATACATATCGGTAGATGAGTATCAGGATACTAATTTTTCTCAATACCTAATTATAAAACAATTAGCTGCTAGATTTCAAAATATTTGTGTGGTTGGAGATGATGCTCAAAGCATTTATGCCTTTAGAGGTGCTAACATTCAAAACATTTTAAATTTCGAAAAAGATTATCCCGATCTAAAAACATATAAACTCGAACAAAATTATCGAAGTACAAAAACAATTGTTGCAGCAGCAAATCAAATTATAGCAAATAATAAAGAACAATTTAAAAAAACTGTTTTTACCGAAAACGAAGAGGGCTATCTGTTAAAAGTTATTAAAGCAAATACAGATAATGAAGAAGGACAAAAAATAGCTAATCATATTTTTGAAACAAAATCACAAAATCAAATCATGAATAGTGATTTTGCAATTTTATATAGAACCAATGCCCAATCGAGATCCTTCGAAGAAGCTTTAAGAAAATTAAATATTGCTTATAAAATATATGGTGGCATTAGTTTTTATCAAAGAAAAGAAATTAAAGATTTGTTATCCTATTTCAGATTAATAATAAATAATAGCGATGATGAAAGCATAAAACGGATTATTAACTATCCTGCCCGAGGAATTGGACAAACAACAATAGATAAACTTACAGTTGCTGCTCTTGAACACGACATTAGCCTTTGGACGGTTATTAGCAATTTAAAGGAATTTAATTTAGGTATTAATGCCGGTATTTCAACTAAAATTAATGATTTTGTAACTCAAATAAAATCCTTTAACCTTTTGCTGGCATATAAAGACGCTTATGAATTAGCAAATCAAATAGCTGTTTCTTGTGGAATAGTAAAAGAATTATATAACGATAAAACACCTGAAGGAGTTAGCCGATATGAAAACATACAAGAATTATTAAATGGAATTAAAGATTTTGTTGAACAACCACGAACCCCTCAAGAAAACGAATTAAATGAGGTAATCAAATCTGTAATTGATCCTTCTAACTCAACAGAATTTAATGAGGAAACAGATTATTCATTAAAAACATTAGATGAATTTATGCAAGAAATTACTTTATTAACTAATGTTGATAAAGAAGATGATAAAGAGGGGGACAAAGTAAGTTTAATGACGGTTCATGCTGCAAAAGGATTAGAGTTTAAATATGTTTATATTGTTGGTCTTGAAGAAAATTTATTTCCTTCTCAATTGTCGATAAGCAGCAGAAGTGATTTAGAAGAAGAACGGCGATTATTTTACGTGGCAATTACCCGCGCCGAAAAGCAGGCTATTTTAAGTTTTGCAACCATGCGATATCGGTTTGGAAATATTACTTATTGTGAACCAAGTCGATTTATAAATGAAATTGACGATAAGTATTTAGATTATCCTAAAGAAAATATTCAAAAAAAGTTTTCAGATGATTCTTTTGGAGGATATAGAACTAATTACTTAAAAAATAATAAGCTCGATGAAAATGCTTTAACTAATAACGAAAAAACAAACGTGATTACTTTTAATCCTTCAAATAAAAAGCTTATTAAAATAAATTCTAACTTATCCTCTTCTTCTTCAATTTTAGACACCAAATTAAATAAAAATTTAATAGCTGGAGATTGGGTTTTGCACGACAAGTTTGGCAAAGGTCAAATTTCTGCTCTTGAAGGGAATTGGCCTGAAACAAAAGCTAATATTATTTTCGAAAACGTGGGCCAAAAGAGTTTACTTTTAAAATTTGCTAGGTTAAACAAAATAAACTAAAAAAAAATTTTATATTGAATATTTTTAACTTAAATTTATTGCACCTAAATTTTTATTTATGAATAAAATATTAAATCTGTTAATTGTTTTTATTTTTGGCTCGGCCATAATTTCTGCTCAAAACATAGAAAAGCATAACATTAGTGGCACACAAGCGCCACCTCAGCAATGGGATGAGTGGTTTAATAAACAAGTAGAAATATTTACAAAAAATCTACAGACGAACGGAAAATCTCAAATAGTTAATTATACCATACCTATTATTGTTCATGTTGTTCATTTTGGAGAGGCTGTTGGAACATTTCCTAATGTTGATTCCAATCAAATTTATTCTCAATTAACAGTCTTAAATAACGACTTTGCTGGTACTGGATTAAACATAGGTAATGTGCCTGCTGTTTTTTCTAATTTAGTTGCTAATACTGGAATTAAATTTTGTTTTGCCACTAAAAATCCAAACGGGGCCGCCTTAACTGAAAGAGGCATCGATCGAATTAATGCCCAAACGAATGCATGGCTAAATCCAACAACTGCAACCTTAAACATTCAAAATTATATTGAAAATACTGTTAAATTAAACTCAATATGGGATCCTGTTCGTTATTTGAATATTTGGATAAGCGATAGACCACCAAGTTCAAGTTTAAGTTCTTATGCCACATACCCAGCAGGTACAAATTTATCTGGTTTAATTGGCGGAAGCATAGGAACTGCAGTGAATGATGGCATTTGGATATGGACAAAAAATTTTGGTACAGTTGGCACTATTTTAGCACCAAGAGATAAAGGAAGAACTGCTACACAAGAAATTGGACACTGGCTTGGTTTAAGAAATATTTGGGGTGATGGAAATTGTTTGTCTGATTATTGTAACGATACGCCTTGGTCTAAACAAGAAAATACGGGCTGTTTAACTCACCCTGTTTATATTGATCGTTGTGGAGTTAGTCAAAGCCCAAATGGAGAAATGTTTATGAATTTTATGGATGGAACAGATGATGTTTGTAAAAATATGTTTACAATTGGTCAATCTATCCGCATGCAAACCGCGATGAGTCAATGTACAAATCGTAATTTATTAGGAACTCATTCTTTATGTACACCTTTTGTATTACCGACAAGTTCAGCATTTGCTAGCTTTAATGTTAATGCTATCCCATGTTTAGGCCAAGCTTTTACGCCAAATAACACTTCTACCGGAGGTCCTCAGCCTTCATTTATTTGGAGTTCAATACCACCTGCTTCATATTTCCCCTCTCCATCAGTTCCAAATCCTGCTATAACTTTTAATTCAGCAGGTAACTATACCCTAACTTTAGTTGCAACTAATAGTTTAAATGCTTCTACCTACACTGTTGTCGTTAATTCAGTTACTAATTGTTCTACTCCAACACCATGTATAGATAGTTTACGAATTATTAGAAAAACTGACACATTAACAACCTATAAAGCTCCAAATAATAGTTTAGTATTAGGTTGCCAAACAGGATTTGCAGGTTTTTTAACAGGTACAAATTGTTATAAGGATAAAGAGTTTGCTCAATTTTATTCTAGCAATTCTTTTTCGGCAACCCCATTCCCTCAAGTAAATAGTGTAATTGTTTTATTTGATAGCATTGGAACAAAACCATCATCTCCAAATTCTGGCACACAAATTTTATGTAGAATTTATGGCGGCGCAGTTAGCACTGGGCCTGGAGCTCAATTAGGTCAACAAAGTGAAAGTTTAGTTAACATTGCCGCCTCTACAAAAACAAATACTATTAAATATTGCGGTAGCCCTACATACACATTTACAACTACAAAAATTATTCCGTATAAATTTAATTTTCAGGCACCTATATTAATCAATAACATCTCTGGTTTTTTTGCTGCTGTTCAGACGCCTTATTTTTCTTCAAGTGACTCTATAAAAATATTTAGCAATACAAAAACCCACTCAGCAAACGATTCTAGCAGTTGGTTTTTACAATATAATAATACGTGGCGAACTTTTAGAACCTTTAGAAGCGCAAAAGTTCAATTAGCAATCATTCCTCAAATTACTTGTAGTCCTATAGTTGGAATTAAAGAAAATATTACAAATTTTAATTCTAACATTTCAATTATGCCAAATCCTACAAGTGGTCAATTTAATTTAATTTTTACGCTTCCAAAAGAAGAAGAGTTATTTATTAAAATTTATAATTCCATTGGCCAGCAAATATCTTCAGAACATTTGCAAAATGTAAGCAATAACCTAATTAATTTAGATTTAAGTAATAAACCATCCGGAATTTATTTTACTGAAATTTCAAACGGAACAGAAAGGGTTATCAAAAAAATAATTGTTAATCATTAAATTTATTGAGATTAAATTAAAATAGAATTTTAGTTATTTTAAATGACTTTTAAAATAAATATTTACTTAATTTTTGTTTATTTTTTTCTTGTAACTAATTTAAATGCACAAAATTTAGGGCTTTATTTTACCGGAAGTTGTCCTCAAAAATCATTGCAAAATCTTGGATATAAAAATGGATTAGGATTTTCCTTAGAATACTTAAGTAATCAATTAATAAAAAAGGAATCATTCAGCCTAAGGCTCTCTATTGGATTTGATGCTCAATGGCATGGTCATAAAAATATTGATTCTATTACTTTTAATACTCCGAATAACGATAAAGGATATTCACGTTTTGAAAATTCATGTGTAGGCTTATTTTTAGGTCCAAAATTTACTTTTAATTATGGATTATGGGAACCATATTTTGAACTTAATCTTGCGTTCAGGCAATTTATGACAAATCAAATAAGTACCTTTTACAAAGAACCAATAGATTATCAAAAATCAACTTCAAATTCAATATTAAGTAATAATACAAATCATTATGGACTCGGGCTTGGTTCTTTATATCATATCACTGATAATATTTTATTCGATATGAGAGTCTCTTATTCTTTTGGTACAAAAACTGATTTTGTTAACCTTAATTCAGTTTCTCTTGGAAAAAACGGAGTTGATAGTTATGATTATAAAATAATAAAAGCTAATGCCAGTAATTTACTTTTTTATCGTATCGGATTTATTTTTCATCTTAAAAAAAATAAAAACGTTTCATCGAATACTTTTGACTATTCTTCACCAATCGAAAGAACAAAATCACAAAATACAAGAAAAAAACCCGTTCCAAATCCTAAGATTATTAATAAAATTAAACCTAAAACTTAGTTTTATTAAACTTTATTTAAATAAAAAAAATAATTGAGTTACAAATTAAACATATGAAATTATACGCAATCAATACGGGTCATTTTAAATTAGATGGAGGTGCCATGTTTGGCGTTGTCCCTAAATCTCTTTGGAATAAATCAAATCCGGCCGATCAAAATAACATGTGTAGTTGGGCATTACGTTGTTTGTTAATTGAAGATGGTAACCGTTTAATTTTAATAGATAATGGGATGGGGAATAAACAAGATGAAAAATTTTTCGGTTATTATTATTTGCATGGAAACGATACCTTACAAAAGTCTTTAAATAAATATGGTTTTGAGATGGATGATATTACTGATATGGTATTGACTCATTTGCATTTTGATCATTGTGGAGGGAGTATTAAATATAATAGTAACAAAACAAACTTAGAACCAGCATTTAAAAATGCAAAGTATTATTGTAACGAAAAACATTGGAATTGGGCAACTCAAGCAAACAGCCGTGAGAAAGCAAGTTTTTTAAAAGAAAATATTTTACCAATTAAAGAAAGTGGACAATTAAATTTCATTGATTCGCAAAGTACCTTAATTACTGATTTATCATTTATAGAAGTAAACGGACATACCGAAGCCATGATGTTGCCAATTATAAAATATAAAGAATCTACACTTGCTTATATGGCAGATCTAATACCAAGTGTTGGTCATTTACCAATTCCATTCGTAATGGGATATGATGTGCGACCTTTAGAAACATTAAAAGAAAAAGAATTAATTTTAAAAACAGCTTTAGATAACGATTGGACCTTATTTTTTGAACACGATCCAACTATAGAGTGTATTAAGCTTGAAAGAACAGAAAAAGGAATTAGAGCAAAAAACAACTTTTTGTTAAGTGATATTTAAGAATTAACGAGTGATTTATTTGATTATAGAATCAAATTTAGCCGAAGATACACCAGGGATTAATTGTATATAATGACTATTATCATACAAAGTGAAGAAATTCGCATTATTGGGAGTCCACCATCTTACAAATTTTGAAGGGTAATCGTGAAGTCTAACACAACCTAAACTTATAGGCGTTCCCATATAAAAACCTGGTAAATTCCCTCCAACAGCAAATTCATGGATACCATTAAAATAGCCCTTAGCACCTGGGAATTCATCATCTGGAGAGATGGTCATGAAATTAGGCAAAGGTACTTGTCCTTTATAGGTAATAATATTTTTGCTTCCCCCCCCAAGTTGTTTATCTCTTTTTTGATCCAGACTATCATATGCAAATTGATGGTCCCAATATCGCGATGTTATTTTGCATTTTGGTCCATAATACCTTGGCTGGCCATCATAATCAAGTTGATTAGCTTGCGATGTTGCAGCATTTTTAGAAGATGTTACGAATTGAGCAACCATAACGATGGTGTCGTTTTTAATCTCACATAAACACATACGCTGACCAATGCAATAAATTTTTCCTGCAATTTCAATTCTGGGCTCCTTAACCAAGGGCTTTGTTCGAGATTGCTCTACATGATGCAAATAGTTCAGGTAAGTGTAAAAATGATTTTCCCATTTTTTTGCTTCATTAACGTTTAACGAACTGAACCATTCGGTAATACTTTGTTCATTGATTGGCGAAATGTTATTTTGATACCAATAGGTTAAAATCTCATTGAATTCGTCTAATTCAATGTTATTCACTTGTTTGTCCTCACAACCTTTACATAATCCGTTTTCGTCTGTAGTATTAAAATCAGCTACAATATAACGCCATGAAAGGAAATTGTTCCTTTCGAAGCTAGCATTAAACAAGTCTTCATATTTATAATTCTTATTGTGAACACGGTCAATTTTAGAAAGAATAGGGGCGTAGCAAGGATTTTTTTTGATAATCTCAATGGCATCATCGTTAACTGAATGAAACTTGTCATAATCTAAAAATATACTTCGCCTTTCGTGAAGGGCCATTTCGCTTTGTTCTATAGTATTTGAAACGTGAAGACAATTGCTCCAGGCTTGAACTGTTTGTTTTGAAATGGCTTCTTGATGGAAGTAATTCCAAAAAAAATCTTGCCATAAAGGTGGCGCATTTTTTAATTTAATGTCTAAAGCAAATTGCATTTTTTGACTTTGGTTCGCAGTATTTAAATAATTAAGAAAAATTCTCTCAATTTCTTGGTTCGATAGCGAAAAATGAATATACGGATTGTGTGAAATAGCCCTTAACAAAAAGTTGAATCCATCTAATAGATTACCTTGATTTTTTTTGAAGCTTAATATAGCCAATGCGTAATTTTTTGCAAGGCTGTCATTGTCGAATTTTCCTTCGATGATTAGTTTTTCAGCATTTTTAATATCATTGTTTCTAATAGCATTATTAAAAACAATTTTAGCATTATTCCAAATAGTAAAATAAAAAAAAACCATTGCAACACACAATAAAGTTGTGGTTGATAAGATAATTATTAATTTAAATTTCCGTTTCATTTTGTTAATCCTTAACCAATTACGACCTAAACGTATTTTTTGCTCAGTAAAGTTATTGATTTTATTGAATAAAGAATAAAATATTCGTTGATTTAAAAAAGGTACCCCTTGTATTATGTTTTTTTGAGGATCGATGTGTTCTTCAAATGGATTATAGTTAAGAAGATATACCAGACTATTTTGGAACTAATCTAATAGATAAAGGGATAATTAAAGGACAAAAATGGGATTAAATAGTTTAACAGCTAAGGAATTTAGTTCAGCCAAGAGCTAAGGATCGGTCTTGCTATTTATTTTAATATATAATTAAATTTTATTAATTTAAATAATTAATCCTAATTATTATTTAATCCAGAATGATAACTAAATATTTTGATGCACTCCAGAATTCTTTAGTGTTAGTAATTTCTAGTTTTTCTATAGGTTTTTCGCCAATTAATTTATAAGAATTACTTGGGTGAGTAGTTAAGATTTTAATTTTTTTTGCCCCTAAATTAATACTAGTTGTTTTTTCAATATTAATTTTAGTAAAATAATCTTTATTAAAATCAGAGCTTAGCTTTGTTGTTTTTCCTAATCCAATTATACCACCTTCTTTAGTAATAACATTTTTTTCTTTTAATTCTTTTGATGTTCCTATTGCGTAAAATGCGGTATTAATTATTTCTGTTTTTTGATTGCTTTCATTTTCAACGGCTTTATAATTAGTTGTTAAATTAGAAAGTTCAACATTAAGACCCTCAATTTTTGTTTTTAATTCTTCAATTTCAGAATCTTTTAAATTAAGAGTTGCTTGCATATTGTCAATCATTTTTTCTAAGCCATCTATTTGTAATTTACTATTCTTTAATTTTTTAGATAAGGAGCCAATTCTATCTTTATTCTTAGCCATTAAATCATAAATAGATTGAATGTCTTCTTTAATTTGATCCTCTTTGCTTTTTACATCTCCATCGCTAGTTACTTTCGAAATTATTTTTTCTTTTTCTTTGATGCTATTTAAATTTTCTTGTATTTCATTAAAAGAAGAAACGAGTTCTTGAATGGCCGCATCTTTTTCATTTAATTTACCATTTAAATTACCACTTACATTTTCAACACTATCTTTTATTGAGTTTTCAGAGTCATCGCTTCCTTTACCACAATTTGATAATAAGAAATTAGTTAAGATGATGATGACAAAAAAAGGAACAAGTTTTATTTTTTTCATATTAAAGTATATTTATAATTTATCGAATAGAATAAAAAAATGCCTTAATCAATTTATTTTAATAAATAAACTGATTTGTTTTAACAAAATTCGTCGTAAACAGCTTTTAAATGGTCTGAAATAGCAGTGGCATTGCGCCCTTCAATATTATGTCGTTCTAGAAAATGAACCAATTCTCCATTTTTAAATAAAGCTATAGCAGGACTAGATGGGGGATAAGGAGTAAAATACTTACGCGCTTGATTAACAGCATCCACATCAAAACCAGCAAATACTGTTGTTAAATTTGATGGTTTTTTTATGTTTTCAAGACTTTTTTTAACACCTGGTCTTGCTGCTCCCGCTGCACAGCCACAAACTGAATTAACTACAAGTAAAACGGTTCCTTCAGATTTTATTGCTTTATCTACATCTTCAGAATTTAATAATTGATTAAAGCCTGAATCTGTTAATTCTACTTTCATTGGGTTAACAATTGCTTCTGGATACATAATGATTTATATTTTAATTACAAATCTAATTTATATTACATATAAATTGTAAAAAAGCTTGTTAAATTGTTTTAAATTAATATAATTTATTTGTTAAAAATTCAATAGAATATCTGTATTTCTACTTTATATTTGTCAAAACTAAATAATTATGCAAAAACAATTAATATTTGCCACTATTTTTCTTTCAATTTTTGGAAATTTTAAAGCTCAAATGGCCGTAACAGAAATTGAATCACTTAAAAACAAACCTTCCTCATTGCCAAGTTTAATTGAAGATGTTAAAAAAACAGGAAACGAAATTATTATACCTTATAAACGTTATCAATTGCCAAATGGATTAACCATTTTAATTCACGAAGATCATTCGGATCCTATTTGCTATGTAGATGTAACGTATCATGTTGGAAGTGCCAGAGAGCAGCAGGGAAGAAGTGGTTTTGCTCATTTTTTTGAGCACATGATGTTTCAGGGGTCTAAAAATGTTGCCGATGAGCAACACTTTAAAATTATAACCGAAGCAGGTGGAACTTTAAATGGTTCAACGAATACAGATCGAACAAATTATTTTGAAACTGTACCAAGTAATCAATTAGAAAAAATGTTATGGTTAGAAGCAGATAGAATGGGTTTTTTATTGGATTCAGTTACACAACTTAAGTTTGAAGTGCAACGCGCAACCGTTAAAAACGAACGTGGTCAAAGATATGATAATGCTCCTTATGGTGTTGTTGGTGAAAAAATTGGCGAAGCCTTATTTCCTCAAGGTCATCCTTATAGCTGGACAACCATTGGATACATTGAAGATCTAAATAGAGTTGATGTGAATGATTTAAAGCGTTTTTATATGCGGTGGTATGGTGCAAATAATGCTGTATTAACTGTAGCTGGCGATGTAAATACTTTAGAGGTTTTAATTTTTGCACAGCGCTATTTTGGTAAAATTGATAAGGGGCCAGTTGTTAAAAATCAAATAGTTACACCATTTACTTTAAGTTCAAATCGATATATATCCTATGAGGATAATGTAAAGTTTCCTATGTTAAACATTGCATTTCCTTCGGTAAAAGCGCATACAAAAGATGATGCAGCCTTAGATGTTTTGGCTCAAATTTTAGCAGGATCGCAAGGTTCTCCTTTTTATAAAGCTTTTGTTGAAACTAAAAAAGCAGTTAGCGCAAGTGCCTATCAATATTCAAGAGAGTTGGCGGGTCAATTTCAAATCGTAATAAGAGCTAATGCCACTTCAACTTTATCTGAAATAGAAAAAGAATTAAAAAACGTTTTAGTCGAATGGGAAAAAAAGGGACCAACTGATGATGACATTATCAAATTCAAATCCCAATATCAAAGTAATTTGTATAATCAATTAGCTACCGTTCAAGGTAAAGGTTCAAGCTTAGCTTCATATTTTACTCTTACTAAAAATGCAAACTTTATTAAAAACGATATTCAATTTTATATGGGTATAACTAAAGCAGATGTTATGCGAGTTTATAATTTATATATCAAAAATAAATTTTCTGTAATATTAAGTTGTTTGCCAAAAGGGAAAGGAGATTTAAGAGCTCAACCTGATAATTGGAAAATGTATGAGAGAAAAATTGAAACAGAAAGTAATGAGTATAAAAATTTAAGTTATATCGAACCAAAAGATGATTTTAACAGATCGATTATGCCAAAACCTAGACCGGCAATTGCTGTTGCTGTTCCAAATTTTTATACAACCAAAATAAATTCTATAATTCCTTTAATTGGTATACAAGAAAAGGAAATACCTAAAGTAAATATATTAATAACAATCAAAGCTGGCCATAGATACGAATCGAAAGAAAAATCTGGTTTATCTCAATTATTGGCTTCTATGCTTGGTCAAAGTACATTAAAAACTAGTGCAGAAGAAATTGAAAATAAATTGGATCGGCTAGGATCTTCTGTTAGTATAAATACTGGCGATGAAGATTTATCTATTAGTATTCAAACACAAAAAAAGAATTTAAATGCAACTTTAAAAATAATTAAAGAAAGTATGTTTGAACCAAAATTTGATCAAACTGAATTTGAATTAGAAAAAAAGAAACAACTTGATGGCATTTCTCAAAGTCAAACTAATGCATCAGCTCTTGCAGATATGGCATATAAAAAATTACTTTATGGTCAAAATCATGTTATGGGTTATCCTTCTAATGGAAATGCTGAAACTGTCGCATCTATTACCTTAGAAGATGTTAAAAATCATTACGCCTTAATAAACAGCTCAATGCTGTCGATTGCAGTAAGTGGAGATGTTACACAAGATGAAATTACAAACGAATTAAGTTTTTTATCTCAATTAAAACGAGGTTCATTAATTAGTTTTGATAATACTGAAATAACCAAAATAGATAAAACTAAAATTTACTTTGTAGATAAAAAAAATGCAGCTCAAAGTGAAATTAGAATAGGTTATATCGCATTGCCATTTGAAGCTTTAGGAGATTTTTATAAATCATCTATTATGAATTTTAGTTTTGCAGGGGCTTTTAATAGCCGAATTAATTTTTTATTGAGGGAAGTTAAAGGCTGGACTTATGGAACTCGTGGCGGATTTTCTGGAACTCAATTTGCAGGACCATACACAATAAGCGGAGGTTTTAAAGCAAACACAACTGATAGTACTTTAGTTGAAATTTTTAAAGAATTAAAAAAATATTCAGAGGCTGGTATTTTAGAAGAAGAATTGAGTTTTACAAAAAATGCGATGGCTCAGAGTGACGCATTAAAATACGAATCCTCAATGCAAAAATTATATTTTATAAAACGTGTTTTAGATTATAATTTATCTAAAGATTATGTTTCGAAACAAACCGATTTGCTTAATAAAATTAATAAAGAAGATATTAATTTATTAGCTACTAAGTATCTTCCTTTTAACAATATGGTTGTTGTTGTAGTTGGAGATAAAGCAACAAATTTAGAAAAAGTAAAAAAACTTGGATTTGAAGTTATTGAAATTGATAGTAACGGTAAAACAATTAATTAAATAATTTTCTTTTCAAACAATTGTATTTAACTTTGAATAACAATTAAAAAAAATATGAATTACGATATTATAGTTATAGGAAGTGGTCCGGGTGGATATGTAACAGCAATTAGAGCTTCACAATTAGGATTTAAAACTGCCATCATAGAAAAAGAAAGTTTGGGTGGTATTTGTTTAAATTGGGGTTGTATTCCAACAAAAGCTTTACTAAAAAGCGCACAAGTATTTGAATATTTAAATCATTCAAAAGACTATGGAATAAGTGCTGATAATATTAAAGCTGATTTTAACTTGGTTATAAAACGAAGTCGTGATGTTGCAGATGGAATGAGTAAAGGCGTTCAATTTTTGATGAAAAAAAATAAAATTGATGTGATTATGGGTACTGCAAAAATTAAAACTGGTAAAAAAGTAGATGTTTTATCGGCCGATGGAAAAGTATCAACTTTAACAGGTAATCACATAATTATTGCAACTGGATCTCGTTCGCGACAGTTACCTAATATAATTCAGGATGGTAAAAAAATTATTGGCTACAGAGAAGCTATGACTTTACCAAAGCAACCTAAATCTCTATTAGTAGTTGGAAGTGGAGCAATTGGTGTTGAATTTGCATATTTTTATGCAACCATGGGTACCAAAGTAACCGTAGTCGAATTTTTGCCAAATATTGTTCCAGTTGAAGATGAAGACGTTAGTAAGCAGTTAGAAAAATCTTTCAAAAAAATTGGTATTGATATCTTGACTGATTCTTCTGTTGAAAGTATTGATTCTAAAGGTGATATTTGTAAGGTTACTATTAAAACAAAAACCGGAAACATTACTGTTGATGCCGATATCGTTTTATCTGCCGTTGGAATTGAAGCAAATATTACTGGATTTGGATTAGAAGAACTTGGTATTAAAACAGATAAAGGTAAAATAGTAACAGATAAATTTTATGCTACAAATGTTTCAGGATATTATGCTATCGGTGATTGTGTTGCTGGTCAGTCTTTAGCTCATGTAGCAAGTGCTGAAGGGATAACCTGTGTTGAAAAAATTAAGGGCATGAAGGTTGAACCTATTGATTACATTAATATTCCAGGTTGCACGTATTGCCAACCAGAAGTTGCAAGTGTTGGATATACCGAGAAAAAAGCGAAAGAAGCAGGGTATCAAATTAAGGTTGGTAAATTTCCATTTTCTGCTTCAGGCAAAGCTAAAGCAGCAGGAAATTCAGATGGATTTATAAAATTAATTTTTGATGCTAAATATGGAGAAGTTATAGGGGCCCATATGATAGGCGCAAATGTGACTGAAATGATAGCCGAAATTGTGGCCATTCGAAAATTAGAAACAACTGGACATGAATTGATAAAAACTATTCACCCTCACCCAACAATGAGTGAAGCGATTATGGAAGCAGCAGCAGCAGCTTACGGTGAAGTTATTCATTTATAAAATTTATTGTATTTATTTTTAAAACCGTCAAGTTGATCTTTTCGGTTTTTTTTTGTGATTTATTGAAACAAATACTTTTTAATCATCCTAAAACTTTAAATAATTATTAAAATTGATTTGAAAGTATAGAAGTATTATTGTTAATTTTAAAACATGATTGATGCAGAAAATTTTTTGTTTAATAATGTTCAAGGTGCTTTAAAAGAAATTTATTCTATTTCTACACAAAATATTGTCTTTCAAAAAACTCGCAAGGAGTTTGTTGGCGATTTTACCTTAGTTACATTCGTTTATACAAAAGATTCTAATAAAACACCCGAACAATTAGGAACTGAAATTGGTGATTATTTAGTAAAATCAAATTCGTTTATTGAAGGGTATAATGTGGTGAAAGGGTTTTTAAATATTTCTTTAAGTATTCAATTTTGGATTAATTATTTTAATGAAATCAAACAAAAAACAACTATTGGTTTTAAAAAAGAAAATAGTTCCGGAAAAATGATTATGCTTGAATATGCATCTCCAAATACTAATAAACCATTACACTTAGGGCATGTTCGTAATAATTTTTTAGGTTATTCGGTCGCACAATTATTAAAAGCTAACGGACATCAAGTTATCAAAACTAATTTGGTTAATGATAGGGGTATACATATTTGTAAAAGCATGTTGGCTTGGCAAAAATTTGGTAATGGAGAGACTCCGAAATCGAGTGGTTTAAAAGGTGATCATTTGGTAGGGAAATATTATGTTGCTTTTGATAAATTATATAAGCAACAGGTTGAAATTTTAATTACTGAAGGACATTCAAAAGAGCTTGCAGAAAAAAAAGCACCATTATTATTGGAAGCCCAAGAGATGCTACTATTATGGGAAGCAGGAAATCTTGAAGTTTTAGAATTATGGAAAACGATGAATTCATGGGTTTATGAAGGATTTGATATTACTTATAAAAATTTAGGTGTTGATTTTGATAAAATTTATTACGAAAGTGATACTTACTTGTTTGGAAAGGAAGTTGTAGAGCAAGGCTTATCTAAAAATATATTTTATAAAAAAGACAATGGAAGTGTTGCTATTGATTTGGTTGCAGAGGGCCTAGATGAGAAAATTGTTTTAAGAAGTGATGGCACGAGTGTATACATTACTCAAGATTTGGGAACAGCAATTGAGCGTTTTAAATCTTATCCTCAATTAAATCAATTAATTTATACTGTTGGCAACGAACAAGATTATCATTTTAAAGTTTTATTTAAGATTTTAGATCGCTTAGGTTATCATTGGGCAAAAGAATGTTATCATTTAAGTTACGGAATGGTTGAATTACCCGAAGGAAAAATGAAAAGTAGAGAGGGGACAGTTGTTGATGCCGATGAGTTATTAGAAGAAATGTACGAAACAGCTCGTTTAACAACTGAAGAACTAGGGAAAGTAGAAGGGTTTACAGAATTCGAACTCGATAATTTATATCGTATAATTAGTTTAGGGGCTCTAAAATATTTTATTTTAAAAGTAGATCCAAAAAAGAAAATGATGTTTGATCCAAAAGAAAGTATTGATTTTAATGGGCATACAGGGCCTTTTATTCAATATACCTATACAAGAATCAAATCTATATTAAGAAAATCAGAAAATCTATTAGATGAAAATTTTGATTCCCTTTCTATTCAATCTATAGAAAAAGAAATCATTAGATTTATTTATGATTTTGAAGCCATTATTGTTGAAGCAGGCAAAGCATATAGCCCTGCTTTGTTAGCAAATTATATTTATGAATTCACAAAGTTATATAATCGTTTTTATCACGAATGTCCGATTTTAAAAGAAGAAAATTCTCAGATACGTAACTTTAGATTACATCTTTCTAAAGCATCTGCTCAAGTTTTATATAATGCCATGTCTATTTTAGGAATAACAATGCCAGAGAGAATGTAAATTTTATAGTTATAATTTATTTTTTATTTAAATTTTATATTGTAAATTCAACGTATGAAAAAAAATATTTTTACAGGTTTTATCATTCTTTATACTTGTTTATTATCCGCTCAATCAAATCTTAATTTTGAAGTAAAGAATTTGATTTATTCACAATATCCAAATACTAATATTGAAAACACCTTATTAGCAATAAATTTTTGGAGCGTTTCAGATTCTAAATCTCGCGATTTAAATAAAGCTTTTGAAAAAGTTGCAAAAACATATGAATTTGCTCAGTTAAAAGGAGGATTAAAAGGGATTGTGGTTTTGCTTATCAATAAAGATAATTTATCAAGTTTAGCTTATATTTCTTTATCTAAAGATGGGATTAAAAAATCAATTAATTTAAAATCTTCAGACTTAAAGCAACATAACTCTGATTTACCATCAAATATTATTTTTGATTCAAATGGAAAAATTATTTATGATAATTTAGACGCCATTAATGTTTTTGAAAAAATAAATCAATTAATAACTCGTTAGTTTTATGACAAAAATAATTTTTGTTTTTTTGTTAACTTTTTATTGTTTTCATGTAAAGAGTCAAGCTTTAATTGCTGGCTGTAACAATGCTCAAAATATTTGTACAAATCCTAATTTTTTATTTCAAGGTATCTCCGGTAACGGTTTAATTTCTGGATTAAATATTAGTAATCCAAGTACCAATCCTCAACTAGGAAATGGAAACAATCCCTTGGCTGCAGCTAATTCTGGTTGTTTATTAACAAGTGGACCAGGGCCACAGTGGTTAATTTTAACTGTTAGTGTTTCTGGTAATTTGGGTTTTATTTTTGGTTCTCCAGCTAGTCCAAATCCACAAGTTGGATTATATGATTGGGCGATGTGGCCATACACACCTAGTACTTGTGCTAATATTTTTAATAATACCTTACCGCCTGTTTCTTGTAATTGGAATGCTTCAGCTTCTGGAGGAACGGGAATGGGAGCAGTTCCACCAACAGGAAATGTTGGAAATTATCAACCATCATTACCAGTTTTAGTTGGTCAGCAATTTTTAATTTTAATTTCTAATTATAGTGGAGTAACAACATCTGTTTCTTTTACAAGTACTGGTACAGCAAGTTTAACTTGTGGTTTAAATACTGCAATTTGTGCTGGTGTTACAACTACAGTATCACCTACAGGTTTTGTTAATTTATTAAATCAAACGTTTACCCTTCAGCCCGGAGGTTTAACAAATGCAACAGGAATTTTTTCTGTTACACCTCTTGTTTCGACAACATACACTATTATTGGTTCTGGTTTAAATACTCAAAGTATTCAGGCAACTCAAACAAGTACAACAAATGTAACGGTAAATCCTCAACCCATAGTAAGTCCAACTATCACTCAAACAAGTTGCACGAGTACATTAAACGCATTTAATTTGGGATTAACATTTAACCCATCAAATCCTGCACCTACCTATACGATAAATTGGGCGCCCATCCCAACCGGTATCGTATCACCAATTCAAACATCAGTAAATGGAACAACAGC
>CAMCZO010000019.1 GCA_945887955.1 Chitinophaga pinensis
TATTTAATTTATTAATTTTTGATTATTAGAAAGTTTATAAAATATTTAGGTTCTAAATTGATTCGAAAAAATTATCTTGTATCTTTATTAATTAAAAACAATGGGAAGAATATTTCAAACTAGAAAGGCGACCATGTTTAAGAGATATGCCAAAATGGCTAAAGCTTTTACAAAATTAGGCCGAGAAATAGTTATCGCTGTTAAAGCTGGGGGGCCTCATCCTGAAAGCAATCCAAGATTAAGAATGATTATACAAAATGCAAAGGCAATTAATATGCCAAAAGTAAATGTTGAATCAGCCATAAAAAGAGCCAGCGAAAAAGACTCAGGTAACTATGAAGAAATTATTTATGAAGGTTATGCTCCTCATGGGGTGCCTGTATTAGTAGAGTGCACTTCAAATAATCCTAACAGAACAGTTGCCAGTGTTAGATTATATTTTAATCGTGCCAATGGCTCATTGGGAACTAAAGGATCGGTTAGTTTTATGTTTGATCATATTGTTTTATTTAAAATTGATGCGACAGGTATTGAAAAAGATGATTTAGAATTAGAATTAATTGATTTTGGATTAGAAGAAATAACAATGGATGAAGATCAAAATCAATTTATTATTCAGGTTCAGTTTAATGATTTTGGAAAAATACAATCTGCTTTAGAAAATCGGAAAATTTCTGTAATCGAAACAAGTAAAATTTATATTCCAACAACAACTAAAGAACTCAGTCCAGATGAAGAAGCAGAAGTTATGGCTATGATTGAAAAAATGGAGGAAGATGATGATATTGAAGCAGTTTATCATAATATAACTTAAATTTTTTGGAAAAACAATGGAGAATATCTGAACAATTAAATATCCAAGTTACAGGAGATTTACAAACACAATTAAGTGTTGACAGAGTTGTTGCCCAATTATTAAAACAACGTCAAATAAATACTTATTCTGAAGCAAAATCTTTTTTTAGACCAGATTTACAACAGTTGCATGACCCCTTTTTAATGAAAGGGATGCAAAAAGCCATTGAACGAATACAGGCCGCAATATTAAAAAATGAATCCGTGATGATATTCGGAGACTATGATGTTGATGGAACTACTGCGGTTAGTATTGTATATAGTTTCTTTAAACAACATGTCAAAAAAATTAGTTACTATATACCAGATCGATATAAAGAAGGTTATGGCATATCATTTATGGGAATTGATTATGCTAAACAAAATAACATTAGCTTAATTATTGCATTAGATTGTGGCATAAAAGCAAATGATAAAATAGAATATGCAAATAAATATGGGATTGATTTTATAATTTGTGATCATCATTTACCAGGAAATATTTTACCTAAAGCTTATTCTATTTTAGATCAAAAACAATTAGATTGCAATTATCCATACAAAGAATTGAGTGGAGCAGGTATCGGATTCAAATTAATACAAGCTTATTCTATAAGCGAAGGTTTGAAACCAGAAGAGTGTTACCAGTATTTAGATTTAGTTGCCACAAGCATTGCAGCAGACGTAGTTCCTATTACTGGGGAAAATAGAATTATGGCACACTTTGGGCTAGAAATAATAAATAATTCTCCAAGACCAGGGATCAAAGCATTATTAAATTTAAATGAACAAAAGAATCCAGTAAATATTAGTACACTCGTTTTTACACTTGCACCAAGAATAAATGCTGCAGGAAGAATAGAACATGGCAGCAAATCAGTTGAATTATTATCCTGTGAAGATGATTCTTTGGCATTTGAATATGCAAAAGCAATTAACGAAACTAATACGCAAAGAAAAGACATAGATTCAGAAACCACATTAGAAGCTTATGATATTTTAGAAAAAGATGCATTATCACTTTTAAAAAAAACTACCGTATTATTTAATACTAATTGGCATAAAGGAATTGTAGGAATAGTTGCTTCGAGATTAATAGAAAAATATTATCGGCCAACTATTGTATTAACTGAAAGTGATGGCAAAATTAGTGGTAGCGCAAGAAGTGTGAAAGATTTTGATGTATATAGCGCCATAGAAAAATGCAGTGATTTGCTTGAACAATTTGGTGGTCATAAATATGCTGCGGGGCTAACCTTAAGTAAAGAAAATATTGAACCATTCAAAATAAAATTTGAGAATGTAGTTTCAGAATCAATTACTGAAGAACAACTCATCCCAAAAATAGAGATAGATACTGAAATAGAATTTCACGAAATAAACGACAAACTTTTGAGAATAATTAAACAATTTGCTCCACATGGACCAGAAAACATGACGCCTGTATTATTAAGCAAACAAGTATACGAGACAGGCTGGGGAAAAGTATTTGGGAAAAATCATCTCAAATTAGAATTATTTCAAAAATCTAATCCTAATATTAGATTTAATGCCATTGCATATAACAAAGGAGATTTTATCCATTTTTTTCAGCGTAAAGTGCCAATGGATATCGTATTTAAAATTCAAGAAAACGAATTCAAGGGAATCAAAACTATTCAATTAGTTGTAGAAGATTTTAAAGTAAGCAACTGATAAATTAGTATAATAAATTATTTAAGATTATTAATTTTTAAATTTTTATTAATCAAATAATTTAAGCGCCAAAACAGAACTACAGCTGCAAAAATAAGAGAAACTAAAAGTCCGATCCAAACGCCTACAGTTTCTAATTTTAGAATAAAAGCAAGCCAATAGGCCAAAGGGAGTGCAATAATCCAGTAGCCAACTAAACTTATTAAAGTTGGGATTTTAAAATCTTCGAGTCCTCTTAAAATGCCAACAATGGTTACTTGTATACCGTCGAATAATTGAAACAAAGCTGCAATAATTAATAATTTAGATGCAAGATTAACGATTTGTAAATCAGAACTAAATACTTTAGGTAAAAAATTATTAATCATCAAAAACAAAATTGCAAAACCTCCCATAATTAACATAACTAATTTAATTGAAGAGAAAGCTGCTTGTTTTATTTCTAGCCAATTATCCTGAGCTTTATAAATACCAACACGGATAGAAGATGCGCTACTTATTCCACTTGCAAACATATAAGTAAAAGCTGCTATACTTAAAGCAATTCCGTGAGCATCAATTTGTTCTTTACCAAAAGTACCAGCCATTAAACCAGCAATCACAAAAGCGGCTACTTCAAATGTTAGCTGAAGACCGGCATTTAAACCAATTTTTGCAAGATGAAACAATTCCTTTTTATTAATTTTAACTCTATTGTAAACAGCCGAAATTTCTTTAGTTACTGGAGATTTAAAAATTAAATACAGAAAAGAAAATCCCATAAAAACACGTGAAATAAATGAAGCCCAAGCTGAGCCTATGTATCCTAATTCGGGGAAACCAAATTTTCCATAAATCAGTAAATAATTTAAAATAATATTAATTACGTTACCGATAATACTAATAAATAATGCCATACGGGTATTACTTAATCCCTCGCAGTATTGTTTACAAGTAAAAAAAAGTGAAATGGGGATCATAGAAAAAATAAGCACAT
This sequence comes from Chitinophaga pinensis, assembly GCA_945887955.1. GTDB lineage: Bacteria > Bacteroidota > Bacteroidia > B-17B0 > Aurantibacillaceae > Aurantibacillus. The sequence goes on from CAMCZO010000019.1 coordinate 3,506, forward strand.
TAAAAAAAGGTACTGCCAATTTAATTACGTCTTCTGGCTGATGCATATATTTTAAAAGACCGGAGGATAAGAACAAAACAATAAAACAAATAATTGAAACAGAAACGTTTAAAAAAATTGAGTTTTTAAATAAAGATGCTTTTTTAAGTAAGTCCATATTTTGATTAGCAGATGTTACAAGGGGTGTTGTTGCGTAACTAACTCCAATACCAAATACCAATAATAAAATGTATAAATTATTAGACAAAATACATGCGGCTTGTTCAGCAGCACCAATTTTTCCTAAAAAAACTGTGTCTACCATACCCGTTATGATATAACCTACCTGAGTAATTACAAGTGGCCAAGCTAAATAAATAGTGTTTTTAATATGATTATTTATAATAAACATTTTTTAAATTAAGTTCGTAAAGATATACTAAATAGAAGATTATTAAATAACTTTATAACATTAATATTAATTTAATAATACAAATGAATTTTGAAATTATTCTTGAACAAACAATTATTACAGCAAAAAAAGCTGGAAAATTTATTAAACAAGAGCAGAAAAATTTTATTTATAACCAAGTTGAGATTAAAGGATTGAATGATTTGGTAAGTTATGTTGATAAAACTTCTGAAAAAATGATTGTTGAAGAACTAAATAAAATTATGCCAGAAGCCGGCTTTTTAGTTGAAGAAAACAGCATATCAGAATCAAAAAATTATAATTGGATAGTAGACCCTTTAGATGGAACAACAAATTATGTTCATGGCATCCCATGTTATTCAGTTAGCATTGGATTAGAGTGTAAAGGTGAAATAATTTTAGGTGTTGTTTATGAAATAAATCGCGATGAGTGTTTTTATGCTAGTAAAGGCAAAGGTTCTTTTTTAAATGGAGAAAAAATACAAGTATCGGACAGAAAAAATTTATCTGAAAGTTTAATAGCTACTGGTTTTCCGATTAATAATTTTAGTCGTTTAAAAAATTATTTAGAGGCATTGGAATACTTTATTAAAAACACCCATGGTGTTAGGCGAATTGGTTCTGCAGCAACTGACTTATGTTATTTAGCTTGTGGCAGAGTAGATGCATTTTTTGAGTATAATCTTAATCCTTGGGATATAGCAGCGGGAGCCATAATAGTTAAGGAAGCAGGAGGAAGTATTTATGATTTTTCGGGGGGAGAAAATTGGTTATTTGGCAAAGAAATAAGTTGCAGTAATCGTTTATTAAAAGAAGAATTTAATTTAGTAATTAAAAAATATTTTAAAATTTAAACTTTTTCAAAAACCATCATTGCCCATTCATTTTCATTAGTAGATAAAATAAAATTTAAATTATTAATGTTAGCAACATCTTTTATCTCATTGATATCAGTTGTAAAAAAACCACTTAAAAAAATTCTTCCTTTTGTTACTAATTTTTCAGAATAATATTGAATATCTTTTTTTAATATATTTTTATTAATGTTAGCTAAAATAATATCGAAATGGAATTCGTTTTTTAATAAATCAACATTACCCAATTTAATTTGAATTTCAGGAAACATGTTTACTGAACAATTTTCGACACTATTTTCGACACTCCATTCATCAATATCGATACCAATAACTTCATTAGCACCAAGTTTTTTTGATAAAATTGCCAATATTCCTGTTCCGCACCCCATATCCAATACGCGTTTATTATAAAAATCTATTGAAAACATTTCTTTACAAACTAATCTAGTAGTTTGATGATGACCAGTTCCAAAACTCATTTTGGGCATTATTACAATTTCGTGTTTAAAAGAAAGATTTTTTTCATGGAACGGTGCACGAATAAACAATAAATCGTCAACTAACACTGGATCAAAATTTTGTTCCCATTCCGCATTCCAATTAATTGTTTTTATTTTTTCAATTTGATAAGAATAAATAAAGTCATCAAATTTTAAATCTGTAAAATTTAGATTAGTAGAAAGTTCTTCGTTTATATAAGCGATAAAACCAACATCAGAATAATCGAAAGTATCAAATCCAAAATCGGCAATTAATGCAATCAAAATTTCAGAACCTGGCTGAAGCGGACTAACTTTAAAATGATAAGCCAAATAAGCCATTAAAAAGAATTAATAATTTTGCAAAATTCGGGACCAATTAAGCTCGCACCGCCAATTAAACCTCCATCAACATCTGGACAATCAAAAAGTTCTTTGGCATTTTGAGAATTACAACTTCCACCATATAAAATAGAAATATTTTGTGCCAATTCTTCAGAAAACATTTGGGCAATAACAGTTCTTATATATAAATGCATTTCTTGTGCTTGAACTGGCGAAGCTGTTTCGCCTGTTCCGATAGCCCATACTGGTTCATAAGCTAAGACTAATTGATTTATTTTATCTTTTGGCAAGCGAGATAACACTTCATTCAATTGAGTTTTGACTATTTTAAAGTGAAAATTAGATTTTCTGTGTTCTAAATTTTCGCCAAAACAAAAAATAATTTTTAAATCAGCCAATAAAGCTTGTTCTATTTTTAAAATAAATTGTTCACTTGTTTCATTAAAATATCTTCGTCTTTCGCTATGACCAACTAAAACATAATCACAAGAAATAGATTTTAACATGTCTGCCGAAACCTCTCCAGTATATGCGCCAGAATTAAATTCGCTACAATTTTGAGCGCCGATTTTTATATTATTTGTAATACTTAATGCATCTTTAATGCTTTTAATAAAAGCAAAAGGGGGAAATAAAATTTTTTCGACTTGAGGTGAAGTCGTTGAATTTATTTGAATAAAATTTAATAATTCGAGTGCTTCATTAAAATTGGTATTCATTTTCCAATTTCCGGCAACTATTTTTTTTCTATTCATATTTTAAATTATTTAATCCTAACCCTTGGATCTAAAATCCCATATAAAATATCAACAACAATATTAATAATTACAAAGATACAAGCAAAAATTAAAGTTGCTCCCATAACTACTGGCAAATCATTATTATTTAATGCCTCAACAACGGCGTAACCGATGCCTTTCCAACTAAATATTTTTTCAACAAATACAGCTCCGGCCATCAAACCTGCAAACCATCCAGAAATTGCAGTTACAACAGGATTTAATGCATTTTTAATTGCATGATTAAATATAACTTTTTTAAAAGATAAGCCTTTTGCTTTAGCTGTTCGAATATAATCTTGGGATAAAACTTCTAATAATGAACTTCGAGTTAATTGTATAATTATGCTAAGAGGTCTTATTCCGAGAGTTATAGCGGGTAAAATTAAATTTTTTAACTCTAGTTGCTCTCCTTTCCAAACATCCAAATCATATAAACTTCCTGAAGCTCTTAATCCAGTGTAATCAGATAAAATATAGCCAAATAGCCAAGCAACTATTAAGCCCACTAAAAAAGAGGGTGCGCTCATTCCAAAAACTGTTGCTATAATAAAAATAAATTTATCTAAGAATGAATTTTTTCGAATAGCTGATATTATTCCCAATAAAATTCCAAAAAAAGAAGCAAAAGTAATTGCTACAAAAGCTAAAACTGCAGTTTCGGGAAGAGTGTCGTTAATAATTTCAGAAACATTTCGTTTAGAAATATAACTTCGTCTTAAATATGGATACTTTATTACAATTATCCAATTATTATTAAATGATAATAAAGGATGGGAATTGTATTTTTGAGGATTTAAATAAAATAAATTATCTACATTTCCTTTATTATGAACTGAAATTGGCGATATATCATTTAGGTAATTTAAATATTGTATAACTATGTGTTTATCTGTACCTAAATCTTTGTGTATTGCTGCAATAGCATCTTTATTTGCCCTTTGACCAAGAATGATATTAGCTGGATCGCCTGGCAATACATTAAATAAAAAAAATATTGTAGTTATTACGCCAAAAAGTACAAGTAAAGAATAAAATAACTTTTTAAAAATAAATTTTACCACGTGTGAAAAGGATATGTGCTAAGATAATTATTTATCTTTATGAATTAATAAATAGCTTATATAGATTGTTAAGAAAACATTTTCATATATTAATTGCATTAAGTTTTTGTTTATTTACAAAAAATGCATGCTCACAAAAAGTGGGTTTAGTATTAAGTGGTGGAGGTTCAAGTGGACTTTCTCATATAGGAGTAATTAAGGCTTTAGAAGACAACAATATACCAATTGACTACATTTGTGGTACTTCAAGTGGTGGTCTTATTGGCGCATTCTACGCGATTGGATATAGTCCAAGAGAAATAGAAAAAATTGTAAATTCAAAAATTTTTCAGAGTATAACTAAGGGCGATATTCCGAAAAAATATGAATACATGATAAAAAAGAGAAATGATTATGCTTCTTGGTTTTCTTATAAGTATGATTTTAATACTAATTACATTGAAAATATACCAACTAATTTAATCAACTCAATTCCTATTGATTATTATTTAATGGAAACATTTTCAGGAAGATGTAATAAATCAAACAATAATTTTGATAGTTTATTTGTCCCCTTTAGATGTTTGGCATCAGATATTGAGAATAAAAAAACCATTGTTTTTAAAAATGGGAGCTTGCCAAGTGCATTAAGAGCTGGAATAAGTTATCCATTTTATTTACGACCATTAAATATTGATAATAAACTCTTATTTGATGGGGGATTATATAATAGTTTTCCTATTGATGTGATGCAAAAAGAGTTTCGTCCAGATTTTATTATTGGCTCAAATGTATCCGAAAAAAAACAAAAACCAGATGAGGATAATTTATACTTACAAATAAGAAGCTTATTAACAAATCAAACTGATTCTAATTCGTTTATTAAAAATGGAATTATAATTGAACCATGGACTGAAGCAACTACTTTTAATTTTGATGATTCTCAAAAATTTATTGATAGTGGTTATGCCGCGACACTTAGGATTATTCCAGAGTTAAAAAAACAAATTAAAAATAATAAAATTAATTTAGATCAAAATAGAATTTTGTTTCGAAAACAATATGACAGTATAATATTTGATGATATAAAAATAAATGGATTCACTAAAAATCAAGGGCTATTTATAAAAAATAGTTTATTTAAAAATAAAAAAACATTTTCATTAATTGAACTTGAAAAAAAATATTTTAGATTAGTAAGCGATGATAAAATAAAAAATATTTTTCCAGCTGCCAAACTTGATTCACTTAAAAAATTATACACTCTGCAGATTTCTGGAAAAAAAGAAAAGCCTTTTTGTATTGAGCCAGGTGCGATTATCTCAAATAGACCAATAAGCGAGGCTTTTATTGGACTTCAATTTAATTATTTGGGTCGTGTTGGATTTAGTGCTTATTCAAACTATTATATTGGCAAATTAAATACAGGAACTCATTCGAATATTAGAATTGATATACCTGGAGCATTTCCTTTTTTCATTGAATCATCTTACACTTATTCTCATTTAAATTATTACTCTAGTAGTGCTCTATTTTATGATATTTTAAAACCAGCTTTTCTGATTCAAGACGATCAGTTTGCTGAATTTAAGATTGGAATTCCGGTGGGAAATATTTCTCAATTTAATTTATCGTCGGGTTACACTCAATGGAAAAATGAATATTATCAAACAGATATTTTTACAAGATTAGATACTGCAGACATTAGCTATTTTGATTATTCATACTTGCAAACAAATTATAATATAAACACGCTTAATCGAAAAATGTATGCGACTGAAGGAACATTACTTAATTTGAGGGCTCGCTATTTAATTGGACAAGAAAGCTATATAGCCGGAAACACGAGTAATACAACTATAGACTTTAAAAACAAAAAACAAGACCCATGGATACAATTAAAAATCAGTTTTGAAAATTATATAAAAACAATTAAAAGATTTAAAATCGGCGTTTATGGAGAAGGCGTATATTCAACACAACAATTTTTTGTGAATTACAAATCTTCGATTCTTTCGGCACCAGCATTTAATCCTACACCAGAAAGTCAGACATTTTTTATTGACGCATTTAGAAGTCATAATTATCTGGCTGGAGGCTTGAAATTAATAATTAGCCCGAGTAAATTTGTTGACGTTCGATTTGAAGGATATATTTTTCAACCCTACCAATCAATTAAAGAAAATTCAGATAAAAAAGCAGAGTATAGCTCCCCATTTTTATATCGTTATTATAGTGGACTTGCTGCTGCGGTGATCAATAGCCCAATCGGGCCAATTAGTATAGGAATAAATTATTACGATCAGTATGAAAATCCATTTTCTTTCTTTTTTCATATTGGTTATATTATTTTTAATCGCAAATCAATTGATTAAAAAAAATACCGCTTTTAATTGCGGTATTTTATAAATTAAAATTCATCTTCGTTAAAAAAGAAATCATCTTTTGTTGGATAATCGGGCCAAATCTCATCAATATTCTCATAGCTCTCTCCTTCATCTTCCATTTCTTGAAGATTTTCAATTACTTCCATCGGCGAACCACTTCGCATAGCAAAATCAATTAATTCATCTTTTGTTGCAGGCCAAGGGGCATCTTCTAACCAACTTGCTAATTCTAATGTCCAATACATATTTTACGATTTATTTAGGCTTTTATAATTGTTGCAAAAGAAAAAAATATTTTGATAAGATGAAAGGAAAATATCAAATTAAACGATTTTTATTTAAAATAAATCATAAACACTTGATTTTTAGACTTTTAAAATGTGTGTATTTAATAAAAATGTAATGATTATAGGCGTTAAAGTCGCAAAAAAATTAAAAATACTATGAAAATTGCTTTACATCATGCGAAGAAATTTCTTTTGAGCCCAAAATAATTAAACGTTCAACTAAGTTTCTAAATTCTCGAATATTGCCGGGCCATGTTTTTTCTTGTAATGTTTTTATTGCATTTTTAGTCATATTTTTTTTTGAAATTCCCATTTCGCTACAAATTAAATTCAAAAAATAATCAGCTAAAATGGGAATATCTTCTTTTCTTTGATCTAATGACGGAACATGAATAGGTATAACATTAATACGATGAAATAAATCGCTTCTAAAATTCTCTTTTTCTATTTCTTTTTCTAAATTTTTATTTGTGGCAGAAATAATTCTAACGTTTACATTTATTTCTTTAACCCCACCTACCCTAGTAATTTTATTTTCTTGAAGGGCTCTAAGAACTTTCGCCTGAGCACTTAAACTCATGTCGCCAATTTCATCTAAAAATAAAGTGCCGCCTTCAGCTAGTTCAAATTTACCTTTTTTTTGAGCAAAAGCGCTAGTAAATGAACCTTTTTCGTGTCCGAACAATTCGCTTTCAATTAATTCGGATGGAATAGAGGCGCAATTAACTTCTATTAATGGCCCATTAGCACGTTTACTTTTTTGATGCAGCCATCTAGCAACTAATTCTTTTCCACTCCCATTTTCGCCTGTAATTAATACTTTTGCATCAGTTGGCGCTACCTTTTCTATTAATTCTTTTATCGCTTTTATTTCAGAAGAAATGCCAACCATATCAATATTTTTAGCAACGATTTTTTTCAGCGATTTTGTTTCGGAAAGCAAACTGTTTTTTTCTAATGCATTTCTAACTGTAACTAGCAAACGATTTAAATCTATTGGTTTTGCTAAATAATCATATGCGCCAGATTTTAGAGCACTAACAGCAGTTTCTATTGAGCCATGACCACTCATCATAATTATTGAAGATAATACAGCGCTTTCGTTTAATTTTTGTAATAATTCTAAACCATCTAACTTTGGCATTTTTATATCACTTAAAATAACATCATAATTATTTTTTAAGGCCATATTATATCCCGCCTCGCCATCCTCGGCTTCATCAACAGTATGATTTTCAAATTCAAGAATTTCTTTTAATGAGCGCCTTATTGAGTTCTCGTCATCAATAACTAAAATATTTGCCATATATATATTAAAACTAATTACTGTTTTTTTCCATAAGTTCGAATAAAGCTCCTTCTTTTAATGAAAAAGTAGTCATTCGTATGCATTTTAAACTGAACGAATTTAAGATAAAGTCTATCATCAAACAAGAAATAACAATGGTGTCTATTCTCATGTTGATTAAGCCTTTTAATTTGGCCCTTTGATCTAATGTTGAGTTTAAAATAATTTTAAAGATATTAATAAATAAATCAAAATTAATGTGGTATTCATTTTTAGAATCAACTAATTTATCACCATTGAATTCAAAATGAATTAATTCAATTATCGATTCGAATACACCTGATGATCCGATTAATTCAATTGGCGGAAATTTCTTAACCGCTTCAAACAATGGAAGGAGTTCCTGATTTAAATAATTGTAAATCAATTTAATTTCGTTTAATTTAATTGGGTCTGAATGAATAAATTTTTGATTTAATCTGGCTACACCTATCGAGAAACTTTGTTTCCATAAAACACCATGTATATTAGCAAGAATAAATTCGATACTTCCGCCTCCAATATCCATAATTAAAGAATTTGATTTTTTTAAGGATAATGCAGCTTTTACTCCCTTATAAATTAAATCAGATTCACGATTACCATCAATTACTTCAAGATGAATTTGAGTACTTAGATAAACTTTATTAATAAAATCTTCTTTATTTTTAGCATCGCGAATTGCAGAGGTTGCATAAGCTAGTATTTTTTGCACTTGAAATTTATTTATATTTTCTCTAAAATCGTTAAGAGTTTTAATTCCTCTTTGAAAAGAATCTGCAGAAATATATCCCTTATTAATTGTGGTATCTCCAAGTTTTACAGAAACACTTGTACTAAAAATAGTTTCAAAACTTTTATCATTGTTTAATTCAACAATTAATAAATTAAAAGTGTTTGTTCCACAATCAATTAAAGCTATTCGCATAATTTACAAAAAAATATTTGTTAGTTAAATATAGTTCTTTTAAAGAATTAAGAAAAACATATTGATTAATTAATTTGTTAATTGCCAGTTAATTATGTAAATTTATTGCATTACAAATTAATTTTTAATATGAAAAAAAGTCTAATTATTATTGTAATATCCTTTTGTTGCCATTTAGTTTTTGCGCAAAAAATTTACGAAAATTATACAGATGGTCAAATTTACGTTAAGTTTTCAAACAGACTATTAAAAGGATTTAATAAAGACAATCCTGAAAACTTAAACCTTTCTAAATTCGGAATTCTTTCTAAAATCCTTAAAAAACACCTTGTATATAAAGCCTCTAAACCATATTACCAGGCAAATAATGATGCTATTTTACCAAATATAATTCGATTCGATTTTAAAAAAATAAAAGAAGTAGATGCTTTTATTTCTGAATTAAAAAGTATTTCGGGAATAGAATATGCAGAAAAAGTTCCCTTAATGAAAATAGATATTGCGCCTAATGATTTTTCTATTTCTTCTGCATCGGTTCATTTAAATCAAATTAACGCTCAAAATGCTTGGAATATTTTTAATGGAAATTCTAATATTGTTGTTGCTATAGTTGATAATGCTGTGATGTGGTCTCATTCTGATTTAGTAGGAAATACTTTTACCAACACTGTCGAGGCCAACGGAATAACTGGAGTTGATGATGACGGAAACGGATACATTGATGATGTTAACGGTTATGATGTTGCCGATAATGATAATAACACTATACCATCAAATAATTTAATGGATCATGGAACACATTGCGCTGGAATTGCTGGCGCTAGAAATAATAACGGAATTGGTATTGCTTCAATAGGTTGGAATATTAAAATTTTACCCGTAAAATGCACTTCAACAAGTCTTAATTCAATTGATAATGGCTATGGTGGCATTATTTATGCTGTTAAAGCAAAAGCTAGAGTAATTTCTTGTTCTTGGGGAGGGGCAGGATTTTCAATCACCGAACAATCAGTAATTAATTATGCTTGGAATAATGGTTGTATTGTAATTGCAGCAGCAGGAAATAATTCTAACAACACACAAAATTATCCTGGCGCATATGCGAACAGTTATTGCGTTGCAAATGTTGATGCAAATAATGTAAAAGCAACTAGTTCAAGTTATGGAACATGGGTTGATATTTGTGCACCAGGTCAAAATATTTATAGCACAATTCCGAATTCTTTTACTGGAACTTACGGATTTAAATCTGGAACGTCTATGGCTACTCCAATGGTGGCTGGCTTAGCAGGATTAATGCTTTCGACATGTTCGTATATGACACCGTCAGATGTATTAAATTGCATTTCAAACAATGCGGTTAATATATATAGTATTGCGGCCAACTCTTCTTACTCTGTTGGAAATCAAATAGGGATAGGTCGAATAGAGGCTTATCAGGCAATGCTCTGCGCTGCTTCATTTACAGCTGCTTTGCCTGTTTGTAATTTTTATTCTTTCCCAAGAAATTCTTGTCCAAATACGTTAATTAATTTTATAGATAGCTCTTTATATCAACCAACAAGTTGGTCTTGGGCATTTCAAAATGGTTCGCCTGCAACATCAACCTTATCTAATCCCTTGGTTCAATGGAATTCACCTGGAGTCTATGCCGCTTCATTAACTGTTTCAAATGCAAACGGAAACAATAGCATCAATAAATTATCCTACATAACAATTAATGGCCCTATTAGTCCTCCTTTAAACGAAGGGTTTGAATCTATTCAGTTTTTACCTAATAATTGGACTGCAAATAATATTTTAAATGATAATATGTATTGGGAAAGGAAAACAGGATTTGGTGCGTTTGGAACTAGTACTGCATGTGTATGTTATGATAATTATAATTACACGACGGCAGGAACCAAGGATGAAATGAGAACGCCAAAATATATTTTTAGTAATGTTACAACTGGTTTTTTAAAATTTGATGTTGCATATGAAAGGTATGATGCAGTAAATTCAGATACATTAGAAGTAAAGCTATCGAACAATTGTGGTGCAAATTGGACAACCATCTATTTAAAAGGAGGGCTAGCTCTTGCAACCGGACCTGATAATAGTAATTTATTTGTACCAACTGCAAATCAATGGAGAACTGATAGTATAAATATTTCTTCTTTAACAAATAATCAAGGCAATGTAATGTTTAGTTTTATTAATCATGGTCAATTTGGTCAACCAATATATTTGGACAATATTAATTTGAGCTTTCCAACGCCATCATTAAGCATTAATACAATAAGCTCATCATGTTCGGGTGCAGCAATTACCATGACAAATTTAAGCATCTCTGCAAACAGCTATTCATGGAGCTTTCCAGGAGGGAACCCCGCCGTATCTTCGGCTACAAATCCTATAGTTACCTATTCCACCGCTGGAATTTATACCATTAATTTATTTGGGCTTAACGGAACCTCTTCGGCAAGTATTAGTCGAACCATTTCCATTTCAAACACAACACTTAATATTACAGCTAATCCAACCATAATGTGCCCTGGAAATTCAGCAACAATAAGTGTTACCGGGGCTTCGAGTTATTCGTGGAATACAGGTAGTTTAAATTCTAACATTGTTGTAAGTCCAACCGTTACTTCTTCATACTCAGTAACAGGATATACAGGTAATTGCAATGGAAACAGTGTTATTACAATATCTATTACGCAAGCCCCTAATCTTAGTTTAACTGTTCAGCCATCAAATACGATTTGTTTAGGAGGCACCGTTATTTTATCGGCTTTAGGAAATTACACAAATTTTGTTTGGGCAAATTCTAATACTAATAATGCGACCATAGCTGTTACCCCTTCAACAAACACAACATATACAATCTTTGCATCTGGCAGTATAGGAAATTGTAATTCAAGCAGTTTAGTAACTATTCAAATAAATACAAATCCATTTAGTATACTAAGTACCACTAATTCATATTGCGAAAATACTTGTACAGGAATATTAACAGCAACAACGAGTTTAGGAATGGGGCCATATGCATATAGCTTAATAAATGGAAGTTGTTCTGCTCTGCCTTGCTATAGCTTATGTGCAGGCCTTTATCAATTAATTACTACAGATCTTAACGGTTGCAAGTCTAATAATATTTTTTCTATTGGCAATTTAAATTCTTATTGTGTTGGAATAAAAAAATCTGAATTTAATGCTGAATCTTTAATAATATTTCCTAATCCAATAAAAAATGAATTAACTATTGATTATAAAATGGAATCATTTAATTATAAGTTATTTAGTAGCCTAGGTCAATTGTTAAGGGAAGTAACAAATAATTTAAATCAAATTAAAATTGATATGAATCAATTTGAAAAAGGAATTTATTTTATTGAGATTGAAATTGGAATTGAAAAAATTAGGAAAAAACTAATTTTAGAATAAATAAAAAAATTATTTTAATTCTGATACAAAAGAAAAATCAATTTCTTCCATGCATTTAAAGTGGCCTTTAGGACATTTATTATAGCCTAATTTTGAGCAAGGACGACAGTTAAGATTGTTGTTTTCTAATATGATATTTTGATTATTTGGCAAATAAGGCTCCATACCGAATTGCGGAATTGTATTACCCCAAACTGAAATTATTTTTTTATTAAAGGCTGAAGCCACATGCATCAATCCAGTATCAGAAGTAATAACCCATTCAGCTTGTTGGATTACAGATGCGCTTTGATTAAAAGAAAATTTACCACACCCATCAATAACATTTGGCATAATTTTAATTAACTTATTTGAAACTTCAACATCTTGAGGGCCACCTAATAAAATAATGGGATATTTTGATAATGAGCAAATTTGAATTAATTTATTTAAAGGGATTTTTTTTGTAAAATATGAACCTCCAATAACTATTACTAAAAACCTAGTAATTATATTATTAAAAAATAAATTAGTGCAATTTACTTCACTTGCTTTGTCAATAAAATAATCTAAGCCTTTTTGATCAGAAAAAACCCCAATATTTGCTATGGGTTTAAAGTAACGATCAACAATATGTTGTTTTGGCAACTGATTTTTATTATTAAAAATAACTGCTAAAAACTTTTTAAAATTTAACTTATTAAAAGAATAGCTTTTTGATTTAAGATGAAATTTTAATTTATAGCTTCTTATATTTTTATGAAGATCTATTATTACATCATAATTTTCGGATTTAAGTTCTTCAAAAAGTTCTGAAACATCATTTTTAAAAGTAAATAATTTGTCGATGTAAGGATTATTGATAATTACATTTTTAAATTGATCCTTAGTAACAAAATGTATTTGGGTTCCATTAAGTTGTATTTTCGCGCAACGAATAATGGGTGTTGTAAGAACAATATCGCCAATAGAACTAAATCGAAGTATGAGAATTTTTTTTAATTGCAAAATATTAATTGAGGCTTAAACTGATGAGTATACATTTTATTAAGCAAAAATAAGCAAAATCAAATATAATAACCATTTACATTAAACATCTACTTGATTTATTTATTTAAATAACTTTACTGTATATATAATTTAATTTAGTTATATGTATTTTTTTAATCAAAAAATATGAAATCAAAATAAATTAATTTGTTAATTTTAACAACAGTAATTTTCATAACTAATTTGTTTAAAGTTATAAATAAACATTATTTCCTACTCCATATTCTTGTATTTATATGGGGTTTTACTCCGGTACTAGGCCGGTATATTTCAGCAAACACCTGGCAATTGGTTTGGTATAGAATTTTTATTGCCTTATTAGTTATGTTTATTTATTTAAAATTTACTAAACATGAATTTAAGGTTTCATTTAAACATTTTTGGCAACTCAGTGGAATTGGAATTATAATTTTAATTCATTGGTTAGCTTTTTATCATGCAATTAAAGTATCAAACATAAGCGTTACAATGGTTGCATTTAGTTCGGGTACATTATTTAGTTCTATTATTGAGCCCATCATTTATAAACGTGCTATCCGATATTATGAAGTTATTATTGGGTTAATTATTATTGCTGCGATTGGTTTAATTTTTTCAATTCAAAGTGAATTTTGGTTAGGGATTTTACTTGGAATAATTGCTGCTTTTACTTCTTCTTTATTTGGAGTATTTAATGGGATACTAACTCATCAATTAAAATCTGGAATAATTAGTTTTTACGAACTAAGCGCTGCATTAATAGGATTAAGTATATTTATTATTTTAACTGAAAACCTCAATGCAGAATTTTTTATTTTAGATAATGACTCTTTAAATGGAATTTTATTACTTAGTTTAGTTTGTACAGTGTTTCCATTTATTGCTGCCGTAGATTTATCAAAACATATTAGTCCATATACCATTACATTAACTGTAAACCTAGAAACAGTTTATGGTATTATTTGGGCAATTATATTTTATAATGAAAATAAAGAAGTAAAGCCGACATTTTATATTGGAGTAATAATAATTTCTGTTGTTATATTTTTAAATTCATATTTAAAGAAACGAAATGATAAAAAACATAAAGAATTAAAATTTCATTAATTCTTCGTGCAATTTTTTTACTGGGAGCCCCATTACATTATAAAAACTACCTTCAATTTTTTCAATTCCAATATAACCTATCCATTCCTGAACTCCATAACTTCCTGCTTTATCATATGGTTTATACTTATTCAAATAGTACTCTATTTCTTCATTAGTAAACTTTTTAAAATAAACCTTAGTCGCATCATAAAAAATTATTTGTTTGTTAGCACTTTTTAAACAAACTGCAGTAAACACTTCATGCATTTTTCCACTTAAAGTTTGTAACATTAGCTTTCCTTCTTCAAAATTAATAGGCTTATTAAATATTTCACCTTCACACCAAACAATTGTATCAGCAGTAATTAGAAGATCAGTTTCTGTTAAAACACCGTTAAATGATGATGCTTTTTTTTCAGCTAAAAAAACAGGGATTTCGTGCCCTTTTAAATTAAGTGGGTAATTCTCATCTGCATTTGAGGGATTTATAATAAAATCAAATCCTAAACTTTTTAATAATTCGTTTCTTCGAGGAGATGAAGATCCTAAAATTATATTAAAAAAAAAATTATTTAAATACATTTTTTAATCTTCAATTAAAATAGAAAATAAAACTATAAAACAAGCCTAAAAGCATAATTAACTTAAGGAACATACTTGATTTTTTAAATTGAACAGATTTATTAAATCTTAAAATTGATATTGATAAAAAAAATGATGGAATAATAAGCGCAAGTAAGATATAAACATTATTAATGGTGAAAAAAATACGTTGAAATTTAATAGTATTATATAAGACGAAAAAAAGAAGTAATGTAGAAATATTTAAAATAAAAAAAACAATAATTTTACTTGATTGAATTCCCCAAACAATTGGCATTGTATTACAACCGGTAGCTTTATCTCCTTTAAAATCTTCGATATCTTTTATAATTTCTCGAGCCATACTTATTAAAAATACAAACACTGAAAATATAGTATTAACCTTAAGGGCACTATATATAGCATGCTTACCTAATAATAAAAAATTCGGATCAGTTTTATAAAGAATAGATATTTCAAATATAAAAGGCATAATTGTAATAGCGGCAGTTAATAATGACACTACAAAATTACCTATAAATAACATTTTCTTTAGATGAGTGCTATATATCCATAGTAAAAATGCTGCAGCAAAATAAAAAATTGCTAGACGAAGGTATCCTGTTTTAAGTGCAGTGAATGTGCCAATTAATAATCCGATTGAAGTAAATATAAAATGAAAAATAATTGCAAAACGTCTATTAATTATTTTATCAACAACAACTGTATCTGGATGATTTATTCGATCAGTTTTAACGTCAAAGTAATCATTAATTATATAGCCAGCTGCTGCAATTAAAACTGTACTAAAAACAATTAAATAAAATAAACCATTATTTAATTCTAATTTAATGCCATTTTGTAAAAATATTTTTTGTAAAACAAAATTTCGTAATATAATTTGAGTAAATGCAATCATTAACAAGTTTTCAAACCTGATCAGTTTGAGGAAAGCTATAAATTTATTATTTAATAAATTCACCATTTTACTATTTCCCAATTACCCTGAACTTTTAAAATTTGTTCTATAATATCTCTTACACAACCTTCGCCACCTTTTAAAGGAGAAATATATTGACAGATATTTTTAATTTCAATAGCAGCATCATTTGGACAAGCTGCTATTCCTGTTCGACTCATAATTTCGAAATCAGGTAAATCGTCGCCCATATACATCACTTCGTCATCTGTGATCATATGTTCAGAAAGATACGATTCATAACATGCTAATTTATCGTGTTGACTTATAAAAATATCAGTTATCCCAGCCTTCGATAAAGCATTTTTAACTGCCAAATTATTGCCCCCACTAATAATTACTATTCTATATTTTTTCTTAACTGCTAAATGTAAAGCATAACCATCTTTTGAATTCATGTTCCTTACCATTTCGCCATTTTCAAAAACTAAGACCTTTCCATCTGTTAATACACCATCAATATCAAAAATAAGAGTAGTGATTTTATTTAATCGCTGTTTAAAATTAAGCATGTTACTATTTTTGTTGTTTAATAATTAGTTTGGTTAATTGTTTGTAAATTTTTTTCAAATCTTTATTCTGTTCAAGAACTTTTAAATGTTTTTTTATAACAAGATAGTCTTTTCTTTTAGCAGGCCCTGTCTGAGATTCACGAAAATTTAACTTTTCTAATTTTTTAAAAGTTTTTTTGATTAGAGGTAAAAATATTTTAAAATTTTGGTAATTACTGGTTTCACTTATTAAATCTGAGGCTGCTAAAAATAAAGAGTTAGTAAAATTATTTACTAAAACTGCTGCTAAATGAATTTTAAGTCTATGCTTATAATCAACATGACTTGCATTTTTACTGAAGTTTTTGGTAAAAACATCTAGCTTCTTCTTAGTTGAAGCATCACTACTTTCTAACAAAATAGGTAATTGCTGCCAATCAATTTCGTCTGCTTTTGAAAAGGTTTGTAAGGGATAAAAAACGCCTTTATTTATATTCTTAGTTTTTATTTCACTTAAAGGTAAACTTCCAGAACAATGCAGAACAATTGAAGATGAATAGATTGGCGAAATGATTTTAGACACGCTGGATATGTAATCGTCAGAAACACAGATGAAATAATAATTAGCGTCGCGTATTAAATTTTTAAACCCAATTTCTGTATGACAGTTTAATTTAGATTTAAATTCATTTAAATTAGGATTAGCTTGATGATTATAAATAAAAATATCAAAAAGATTATATTTATTTATTTGGTTTACTAAATGCCAAGCCAAATTACCGCAACCAATTATTACGATTTTATGTTTCTTCTTTAACATAATTATGCTTTAATAGCTTGTAATTTTATGACTCTAATTCGTTCAATGATTGAAATTATTATTCCAACTGACATAATTAAGCAGCCTAACCATAATATATTTATAAAAGGAAAAACATAAGCCTCCATCACAATAAAATCTTTGTTATTACTTAATTTTTCACTCATGGTAATTTCTATCGTTCCTTCGTCAGGATTTATTTTCCAAAATACAAGCTTTAATCCTAACTGATCAACAATAGCTTCTTTAGGAATTACAACATTATTTTGAATAATAAATTTAGGGTAAGCATAAAAAACTTTTGAACTAATATTTATACATCTTAATACAGCAGTTACCTCGAGTAAAGAGTCATTTTTTTCATATTCTGATTTATTAATATTAGTTTTTAAAGAATCTATAATAATTATTGCATTACTTGAATATATAGTATCTCCTATATGTCCAATGTAATTTTTTGCTGTTGCAAACACATTTTTATTCGTTGTAATTGTATCTACATTTAAATCTGCATAAGTAACATGAGTATAAATATCTCGATTTAAATAGTGTTTTGTAGCCGGCTCTGGAGCTTTGCCCATTCGAGGATTATCTTGAACATGAGGAACTAAAGTAAAATCAAATTCAGGCTTTCCATTTTTATTAACTTTTAAATAATTAACATTAAAATAAACATTAATACCTTCACGTTTTTTACCTGTATAAGTTACTAAATATGGGCCCATTGGCAAGGTGTCTCCTTGTGTTAACAGAATACTTTTTTTATCATCAAAATCTGCTCCTAAGCCAGATACTTTTCTTTGTGCGGTATTTTTAGAAAGAACTATTTTTTTTGAGGTTGAAATTAAAGCCCCCAATAAAATCAATGCAAAACCAATATGAGCAATGGCGGCACCGCTTTTCAATACTTTACCTTTTAACATAATTAACCAATAATCGGCATTAGCCAATACAGCAAATAAACTAGCAATAAATAAACTAGCATAACTTATTAAATTCCATTTATCGGAATTGCTCGCAGTAGAAAAATTAGACATAAAATACAGTGGTATCGCGCAGGCTAATCCGAAAATAACTGAAACTAAAAATGAATAAGATATTCTTTTAATAAATTGTTTAGGGTTTGTTTTTTTATACTTTAAAAATTGAGCGCAAGCAATAAGAAGCATTGTTATTATAGAAAAAGGAACCATCCAAATATTATAAACTGGCACTTTTGGTGGAGCGTAATCGGTATTAAATAATTTATTTATAACTGGTAATGAAGTAAAGTAAGTAATAATTAAACTTGATAAAATCAAAATTAATGCACCTAAAAACATCCAAAATTCGCGCGAAAATAATTCTTCTTCCTCTTTCTCTTTTGGAAAATATAAATAATAAGCGGCTGCGGTAATTATTACAGAAGACAAAATCCAAAACATTAATAATACTTTTTTATACCCAAATATAATTCCAAATGCCAGTATTAAAAAAGAAAGGATTAGGTATGTGATTTTAAATAATTTATTATTAATTAATAAAGCAACCGTAATTAGAACAAATGCTAAGACGTAAATAACTAATTGCCCTGTCATACCTAAATCAGTAAAAGCATGAACAGAGGCATTACCTAATACTCCACTCCGCGTTAAAAAGGTAGAATAAAGTACTAATAAAAAACTTCCAATTGCTAAAAAATGTGTGGTAAACAAAGATCCTCCTTTGTTTTTATTAATTATCATGGTATGCCCAGCGGCAACTAAAACTAACCAAGGAACTAAAGATGAATTTTCGACTGGATCCCAAGCCCAAAAACCTCCAAAACTTAATGCTTCATATGCCCAAGCACCGCCCATTAAAACTCCAACACCCAATATCAAAATGCCAAAATAAGTCCAAGGCAAAGCAACAACTTGCCATTTAGTATATTGCTTATTCCATAAAGCAGCGATAGAAAAAGAAAAAGGGATAAGCGTAGAAGCAAATCCTAAAAATAAAGTGGGCGGATGAATAGTCATCCAATAATTCATTAATAATGGATTTAATCCACGACCATTTAACTTGGCTAAATAATTAGCATTTTGAATAAATGGCAAATTACTAAACTCGGCATGTTGTCGAAGTAATAAAAAAGGATTACTTCCTATTTTAAAATCAAATAAATAAATACCTAATAACATGCTTGCTAAAAACACTTGAACTAGCGCAAAAATGGTCATCACTGGAATTTCCCACAAACCATCTTTAAGTTGTTTTTTTAAAATCAATCCTAATACAACATTCCAAAATGTCCACAATAAGAAGCTTCCCTCCTGCCCTTCCCAAAAGCATGAAAGAATAAATTTCATATCCATATCGGTATTGCTATGCTGCCAAACATATTGATACTCAAAAAAATGATTAAAAAGCATAAAAAATAAAGTGCCAGCAATACCTAGTACTGATATGCTATGCAAATTAAAAGCAAGTCTTGCAAAATTTAAATGATTTTTATTTTTAGCCGAAATGTAAAAAAGAATACAGGCTAATAAAGCACTAACAAAAGATAATACAACAAAACCATTTCCAATATGGCCTATCCACAATCTTTCTCCAACATAATCGATTGTATTCATCAAAACTAATTTATTTGCGGCTTCCCATCACTATATTTACTCGGACATTTCATTAGAATATCGTTGGCATGAAAATCATCGCCTTTCATTTTTCCTATTAAAACAATTTGTTCACTTTTTTCGAAATCTTGAGGCTTACTTTTATGTAACACAACATGTTTAATTACTCCTTTATTATCAATCATACTAAACAAAAATTGATCAGGATTTACTTTAGGTTCGTATATCTGAGAAGCCAGTTTATCTAATTTTCCAACCACATGAAATTCTTTATCTGGACTTTGCATTGCCTCATTAAAATCAGCATAGGTGCTTGTGTTTTTTAAAGAAACTAAAATAACACCAATGGCAACTCCTATAACTAAAACTCCAAGAATATGAAACTTTTTCATTTTTATTATAAATTATTTTTAAAATTAATGATCTTTTAATTTATCTTCTAAACGTTTTATTTTTCGTTCGAGATATATCAAAAAAAGAACAATAGAGAAAAAAATAATAGATATTACAGAAATTACAACATATATTTTACCATCGTTCCTGAATGTATCGGCCATATTAGGCCCTTGATTTTCTTGAGCGTTTAAAGCTATCGAACAAAATATTAACAAAAAACCTAAAATATTTCTAATCATCTAATTTATTATTTAAAAAACTAATTCTATTTTTTATTTGAAATAACCAAAAACTAAATAACAACCATCCAATCACAGCTGGATAAAACACCATTCGCATATTACTATCCAAATCATATTTAGCGAAAGCAGGGTTGCCTCCATTTCCAGGGTGAAGAGAGTCGGTTAGGCGAGGCAAAATCATAATAAATACATTCATCATCACAAAAGCAAATACATTATACACAGCCGAAATACGCGCCCTTTTTAATTCGTCAATAATTGAAAATCGCAAAATAAAATAGGCTAAATATATTAAAATACTAATGGCTACCCCATTCAATTTTGGATCTTGGAATGTCCACCAGGTAGTCCAAGTAAATTTTGCCCAAACTGAACCGGTTAATAAACCAGGGATACTAAAAAAAAATCCTACCACTGCAGCATTGTATCCTTTAAAATCATCTGTTAATTTATTTGTTGAAAGAGCTTTAATACTATAAATTAAAGAAATTGACATCATAAATAACATGGCAAACCAAATAGGCACGTGGTAATAAACATTACGAATAGTTTCGTTTAAAATATCTAATCGTGGAACCGGATTCAATAAACCCCATACCAATGTGTAAAAAATTATGAGTACCGAAATTATTTTATACAAATGTTTCATAATCATTAAGAATTGGAAGAATGCATAAAAATTATGCTGCAATTAGCTGTTTTAGTCATAAAAAACACATAAATCCAAAACGTAATTTAATCGCGCCAAAGATACGGAAATAATATAAATGAAAGTGCAATTGTTAAAATATTTAAAGCTGTTAAAATAACTAAAAAGTCAAACCCTAATCCTGCCCACTCAATACCATCTATAGCTTGTTTGCTCAAGTGTATAACCACTAAAATTATAGGCAATAATACAGGGAAACTTAAAATACTCATGATGGCAAAATTGCCGCTTGCTTTACTCGCTATTGCACTCATTAAACTTAAAACACCTGCCAATCCTGTTGATGCTAAAATTAAAATTACAACAAATAAGCCCATGTTCTCGACCTCATTTTTAATAAAAAAAACATAAAAGAAAAACGTAATAAAACTTAAACAAAGCATAAAAAGCATATTATATATGATTTTAGAAATAATAAATTGCTGAGGAGTATAATGTAAAAAATTAAATAAGGCCTGTCCACCGGTTTCTTTAAAAAAACTTTTGCCACTAATAGTAACTGAAGTAAATAAGGTAATTACCCAAAATAAGGCATTCCAAGTTGGTTTATCTAATTTTCCTTTAAAACAAAGGGCACTAACAAAAACAGTTCCAATAATATAAACCAAAACGCCTCCTATAGTTGCTTTTTGGCGAAATTCTAACAATAATTCCTTTTTGATTAAACTTAATATCATATAAATATATTGATGTAAAATTACTTATAATGTTATAATAAAATCAAAATTATTAATTGAATACTAAAATCATCTTATGGAGTTTATTTTCTTTATGAAAATTAGTAAATAATCTTAATTTTGTTATTCTAAAATTATGGTTTTTAGCAGCATAACTTTTCTGATTTATTTTCTTCCTATTTTTTTATTGTTGTATCATTTGGTGCCACATAAATATAAAAATGCACTAATTCTAATTGCTAGTATTTATTTTTATAGTTGGGGTGGTCCAAAATTTATTTTAGTAATACTTGGGACTACTTGTTTAGATTATTTTTTAGTGAAAGCTATGAATAATCAAAAGACACAATCAGCAAAAACTAGATTTTTAATTATTTCATTATGCTTAAATTTAGGTTTACTATTTTATTTTAAATATTGTAATTTTTTTATTGATAATATTAATGCGGCTTTTGGAACAAAAATAACTTGGTTAGAAGTGGTTCTCCCAATTGGAATTTCATTTTACACTTTTGAGAGTTTAACTTACGTTTTAGATGTATATCGAGGTATACATAAACCACTTAAAAACTTCTGGCATTATCAAACCTACATTTTATTATTTCCAAAATTAATTGCAGGCCCAATTGTCAGATATCACGAAATTGCAGATCAAATAACTAATCGCGAAAAAAATTACACATCATCAATTAAACTTAGTGGCTTCTTAATCTTTTGTATTGGCCTTGCCAAAAAAACAATTATTGCCAATACGTTAGGGATTCAAGCCGATGCAGTATTTAAGCTCCCTCCCGAACAAATTGATACGGTTGCCGCTTGGGTTGGAGCCTTAGCCTACTCCTTTCAAATTTATTTTGATTTTAGCGGTTATAGCGATATGGCTATCGGCCTAGGTAAAATGATCGGATTTAAATTTCCAGAAAACTTTAATAATCCTTACACTTCTAATAGCATTACCGAATTTTGGAGACGCTGGCACATGACTTTAGGAACATGGATGAAAAATTATTTATACATCCCTTTAGGCGGAAATCAAGTTAATAATTTTAAACTTTATCGCAATCTTATTTTTGTTTTTTTAATTTCGGGCTTATGGCATGGTGCAAGTTGGAATTTTATTTTATGGGGCGCCTACCATGGACTGTTTTTAGTTTTAGAACGTTTATTTTTAATTAAGTTTTATAAAAAAATAGGCAATTGGTTTTCTTTACCTTTAACCTTTATTATTGTTATTACAGGTTGGGTTTTGTTCCGAAATGAAAATATTAATCAAGGCTTTTATATCATTAAACAATTGTATTCATTTCAATTTTTTGATGGAAAGTTTGCTTTAAACAACGACTTTTTATTCATGGCGAGCTTAGCATTATTATTTTCGTTTTTTACCATAACAAAAACAACTCGTTCTTTTCAAGAAAAGGTTTATGGCGAGCAATTCTCAAAATCAAGCCAATGGTTAGCGGTTTCTGCTAGCATTATCTTGTTTTATATTTCTCTTAGTTTTATATCTGCTTTAGATTTTAACCCTTTTATATATTTTAGATTTTAATGAATTCTAAACATAAAACATATTCTATTCATTTGTTAGTTATTTTTATATCACTTTTTTTACCCATGTTTTATTCATTTATCAAGTATCAATCAAAAACTGATGAGGCTGATATAAATTATAACAAACCTAATTTAATTGGAATAGTTATTAGCGACGAAAAACCAAAATACTCTCTAGTTAATTGGATGGATGGTAGCTATCAGAAATTAAGTGAAGATTATAATAATGACCACTGGGCTTATAAAGAGATATTAGTTCGGCTTAATAATCAATTTTATTACAAGGCTTTTAATCAAATAAGAGTAAACGGATTTGTAATTGGGAAAGACAACTATGTTTTTAGTGAAAGCTATATTTTTTCGGCCTTTGGCGACGATTTAATTAAAGAAGAAAAAGTTATAACTCAATTACAAAAAGCTAAATTAGTTCAAGATAGTTTAAAGAAAAAAGGAATCGATTTACTTCTCGTTTATGCCCCAGGAAAAGGTTCTTTTTGTAAAGAATTTATCGAAGATAAATACAAACATAATTTTCAGAATACTAATCTGAATTTATATATTTCTAACAGCAAACGTTTAGGTTTAAATTATTTAGATTTAAATAAATATTTTGAAAAATTAAAATCTATTTCGCCTCACCCTTTATTTCCAAAATATGGCCATCATTGGAGTAGTTATGCAGAATGTTTGGCGGTAGACACCATTATAAAACACATGGAAAAACTCCACTCATGTGACCTGCCTGATTTATTTTGGAATAATATTGAAGTAGTTGATTCTGCAAGAGGAAGAGATGCTGATGTATTAAAAAGTATGAATTTACTTTCTAACCCTAATCAAAATATGAAATTGGCTTACCCCGAAATTCAATTTGAAGACGATAGCTTAAAAAATACTACTCGAGTATTAACTATTTCAGATAGCTATTGGTATGGGCCTGTTTATATGGGTGTTGGACAAAATTGTTTTGCCGGTGGCCAGTTTTGGTATTACTGCAATAAAGTAGTGCCATCTCCTCGACAAGGAGAAAAAGTAGAAGTTTGGGAACTTGATTTTAAAAAAGAAATTGAAAGCAATCAAATTATTATGCTTTTATATTCAGATGGTAATTTACCAATGTTTGGAAATACCTTTATTGATAATGCTTACGAGTTATATACTTCGCCAAAAACATTTTATGAAAAGCAAGAAAAAAATAAACAAATTCAAAGCTTTGCAAAACAAATAAGAGATGCTCCTATTTTATTAAAAAAAGCAACAGAAAAAAGTTTCCAATATAAAATCTCATTAGATAGCGCCATAAAATTAGATGCTATGAAAATGTCAGGTTATATTAAATATTAAATCTTTAGAATTTAACTTACTTAGCGATGAAAAAATATATTTTAATATTAATAATAACATCTTCAATTATTGCAAAAGCAGACGAAGGAATTTGGATGCCTCAATTAATTGATGCATTAAACTTTAAAGACATGAAAAAAAATGGCTTTAAACTATCTGCTCAACAAATTTATAGTATCAATAAAGCCAGCATGAAAGATGCGGTAGCTATTTTTGGCGGTGGATGCACAGCCGAAGTTATTTCTAACAAAGGCTTAATTCTTACTAACCATCATTGTGGTTTTTCTTCTATTGCAGCAATAAGTTCAATTGAAAAAGATTATCTAAAAAATGGATATTTTGCCATGAATGAAAAAGAAGAAATTTATTGTAAAGGGCTTAATGTAACCTTTATTAAAGGCATTGAAGATGTAACAATTAAAGTAAATAAAAATATAAAATCAAACTTTTCTGAAAAACAAAAAGATTCTACCATTCAAATAAATTGCAAATTATTAGAAGAAATAGCTGAAAGTGGAAATCATTACGAAGCTTTTATCAGGCCGTTTTTTTATGGTAACGAATATTATTTATTTATTACTGAAGTTTTTAAAGATATTCGATTAGTTGGCGCTCCTCCTGAAAGTATTGGGAAATTTGGAGGCGAAACAGATAACTGGGTTTGGCCCCGTCATAATGCAGACTTCAGTATGTTCAGAATTTATTCGAATAAAGATAATAAACCCGCAGAATATAATGCAGATAATTTACCATACAAGCCCCTTTACTCTTTTCCTATTTCTCTGAAAGGTGCTGAAAATGGAGATTTTACTATGGTTTATGGATTCCCTGGTAAAACACAAGAATATTTAACTTCCTATGCAGTTGATTTATTAATGAATCAACAAGATCCAATTCGAGTAAAATTACGCGAAACTCGTTTAAATATTATGGAAGTTGACATGAAAAAAAACGATACTATTAGGCTAATGTATACAAACAGATATGCTGGAGTTGCTAATGGATACAAAAAGTGGACTGGCGAAATGATTGGACTAAAAAAATCAGATGCCATTAATAAAAAGAAAGCATTTGAATCTAAATTTTTAAACTTAATCCTAAATGATCCTAATAAAAAAGAAAAATATACTAATCTGTTAAAACAATTCGAAAAAATATATTCCGACTATGCTCCATTAAGCAAACAATACGATTATTTTTCTGAATGTTTATGGGGTATTGATGGGTTTAGAATGGCAAATAGTTTTACTAATGTTTTTAATGAATTAAAAAAGAAACAAGCAGGTAAAGAAAATAAATTTAATAGTTTGCTTAATGATATTAAGCCGATTTTACCATTTAAAAATTTCAATAAAGAAACAGATAAAAAATTATGTATCGCATTATTAAATATATTTATTAAAGATATAGAACCCACTCTGCGCCCATTATATTTAGATTCATTAATTAATGTTTATAAGGGCAATATAACTGAACTATGCGATTTTTTATATAACAATTCTAGCTTTGTTGATAATAGTAAAGCGGCACTTATGTTTCAAGATTTTGAAAAAAAATCAATCTTATATGAGCACGATCCAATTTATTTACTAGCATCTTCTATTTTTCAGCACTATCAAAAAACAATTATCCCCAAAATAAATTATTACGACAGACAAATTAACGAATTGCAAAAAGAATACATGCAAGGGTTAAAAGAAACAATCAAAGACAAAACATTTTATCCAGATGCAAACGGCACTTTACGTGTTGCTTATGGAAAAGTATCTGACTACGAAGGAAAAGATGGTGTTAAGTTTTTGCATTATACCACCATTGATGGATTAATTGAAAAAAACAAAACTGGCAAAGAAGATTTTTATGTAAAAGAACGATTAATTGAATTATACAATAAAAAAGATTTTGGACAATATGCAGACAAATCGGGGAAATTAAGAACTGCTTTTATAGGAAGTAATCATACTACTGGAGGAAACAGTGGCAGTCCGGTATTAAACGCAAAGGGCGAATTAATTGGAACTAATTTCGATCGCAATTGGGAGGGTACCATGAGCGACATCATGTATAATAAAGATTTTTGTCGAAACATAAGCCTTGATATAAGATTCACCCTTTGGGTACTAGATAAATATGCAGGGGCAGGTTATTTATTAAACGAAATGAAATTAAAGAAATAACTAAAGATCAAAATAAAACATCTGCTCAGTATTTACATCTATTTCATTGTTAGAATAAATAATTATTGAATTATTATTTATTGTTTCACTTAAAACTTCAAAGCATTTTCCATTAAAACTGCAATGTAAAATTCGCAATATAATATCATATTGTTTTTTTGAAGAAGCCAACTTTATTTTATCTGGTCTCAAGAATAATGTAGATTTAATCTTCAGAGTTGAACTAGAATGCAAATCTTTCTGCTTAATTCTATTATAATCTCCTAAAAGACCAGCTAAACGACTATTTTTTGGCTTATAATAAACATCCCATTTTTTCCCAATTTGTAAGATCTTTCCATTTTCAACCACTGCAATTCTATCAGCATATTTTAATGCTTCTTCTGCAACGTGAGTTATTAATATTACAGAGGTTTTTCCTTCTTTTACTTCATTTACAACAAACGAAAATAATTTTTCAGTTAATAAT
Organism: Chitinophaga pinensis; assembly: GCA_945887955.1. GTDB lineage: Bacteria > Bacteroidota > Bacteroidia > B-17B0 > Aurantibacillaceae > Aurantibacillus. The sequence continues at coordinate 30,910 of CAMCZO010000019.1, forward strand.
TTATCTAAATTGCTAAATGGCTCGTCTAACAATAACACCTTTGGAATAATTGCTAATGCCCTTGCAATAGCGACCCTTTGCTTTTGACCACTTGATAAGTACTTGGCTTTTGTGTTTTTTAAAAATTCAAGTTCGAGAAGTTTTAAAATTTTATTTGCCCGTTTTTGTTTCAACTCATTCTTATAACCAATCAGTTTATCAAAAATATTTTCTTCTACCGAATGATTTTCTAAAACATAAAAATCTTGGCTCACTAATTTCATATCCTCGTGTCCTGGTATTAAATTAAAAGATGGACCTAATACCTTCTTTTTATCTAAAAATACTTCTCCAGTTTGAATATCTTCTAAACCATAAACACATTTTAATAAAGTTGTTTTGCCACTCCCACTCTTACCTACAAAACCTAAAATCTCTCCCTCTTTTAATTGAAAAGACACTTGCTGTAAGCCTTTAAAATAAGGTTGATTATCGTAATTAAAAGATATGTTATTGACGCTTAAAATAATAAATTGTTTTTTGAATTGAGTTTGTTCTTAATTATAAATTTACTAAAAATTCTAAGGTGTTAATTTTATCTGCAAACTCTGTAATAACAGGTTGTTGTGAATATCCAAATGGAATGTAATTTTGTCCAACAATACACTGTATATTTTCTCGATTATTATTAAGGTAAGATTCGATATCTAATTCCGAATCATAATATTGAAAATATATTACTCCTACTGGTGAGTGCAAATCAGAACTCTCCTTCAACATTACGAAATTATTATCTAAAAAAGGCATCGATTCAAGTAAATAAATAGCTCGATGGTAATCGTAATTATTGCCATATTTTTTATTGTTAATCACTTCACCATAACTAATAATCGATTCAAAAAATAAATCGAAAGAATAACCTCTTGGAACAAATAATTTATTTACATTTCTACAACCCAAACCAAAATATTGAAAAATATCTTTTCCTAATTTTTTAAGTTCTAAATTACTTTCATCTCCTTTTAGTATAGCAATCGAAGTACGACTTTTACGAATAATATTTGGGTATTTACCAAAATAATAATTTAAATGACTAGCTGTATTATTACTTCCAGTAGCAATAATGGCATCAAAATTACTCAAGCGCCCTGATGCAAACTCAAGTTGAGATTCATAAAGCGGCTCGTAATGTGTTAGTAGTTTCAAAAAAAAAGGCACTAAAACATCGTCATCGCTCGATAACTTTATTAAAACTTTGTTGCCACTCAATAAAACACATAATAAATCATGAAAACAAACCAATGGAATATTACCAGCGCATATTAAGGCAATTGTTTTGGATTCCTTTTCTTTATATTTAGACGTAAATAATACTAATGTGTTTTCATCTAAAAAAACACTTAAATTAATTATGGCTTCTTTAATAAAAGCAGGGGTAAACCAATTATTATGAAGATGAGAAACCTCAATTATTTCATCTAAACCTTCATATAACTTAATTTCGCTGCTCAATGGTTTGTTTGAAGCATAGCGATTTATAAACAAACCGAGTTGAACAAAAGCACTAATTCTTTGTTTTAATGTCATAAATTTTGGTCGTATATTTGTATTACTTAATACAGAAAACAAAACTAAGTAAAAAAATGGCAATTAAAATAACAGAAGAGTGTATTAATTGTGGGGCTTGCGAACCAGAATGTCCTAATAACGCTATTTATGAAGGTGGAGCCGAATGGCGTTATGCTGATGGTAGTGGAGTAAAAGGTTTATATAAAGGCCGAAATAGTGGCATAGAAGTAGATGCTAATGATCCACAAACTCCAAAAAGTATGGATGTTTATTTTATTGTAAGTGATAAATGTACAGAATGTGTTGGGTTTCACAACGAACCTCAATGTGCAGCAGTTTGCCCTGTCGATTGCTGCATAAAAGACGAAGATCAAATTGAAAACGAAGAACAACTATTAGCTAAAAAAACATCCTTGCATTTATAATGCTTCTTTAAAAAAATTGTTTCACAATATATAACGGGAATCCTATTTTTATCTCGTTTGAATAGTTTTATTCGACTTTAATTCGTGGATAATTATCAGTTATGTTTTTGGCCCAATTTGAATAGTATCTCTGAATAGACTATATATTAAGAGCGAGCTAATTATCATATATATTACCTCTAGGAGGGAAAATAGCTTTGGGTGCATCTACATCAACTGTTACTTATAATCATATTTTTTTTGAATAACAATAATAAAAATATAACATTATTAAAATTAATTCTTAAAATTATTTATTTAATTTAGTAAAAATTAGAAAATGAACAAAGCAGAACATAATATTTGTAAAAAAATTAAACATATTTTAGTATGTATTGCAATAGCAATAAGCGGATTTACGTATTCACAATTTACATATACATTTACAAATGCCAACATAACAGGGCGTTTTGGACCCACGCAAGCTCAAGTTAATTTAGCTTATGCTGCAACCAATTTAAATGGTTTGGTAAATGTTGCTACTCAAGGAATACAAAGTTGGACAGTTCCAATCTCAGGTCCATACAGAATTGAAGCTTTTGGTGCTAAAGGTGGAAATCATTTTAACGGAACATTTGGAGGAAATGGAGCTAAAATTCAAGGTGATTTTATTTTTACAGCAGGAACAGTTTTAAACATTATTGTGGGTCAGCAAGGTCAAATAGGTACAGGAAATAGCGTTTCAGGCGGCGGCGGCGGCGGAGCTTCATTCGTTTGGATTAATAATCAAACGATAACCCCTTTAATTGCTGCTGGTGGCGGTGGCGGAGGATATCTTTTACCCGGAGGTCAAGGAACAATTTCAACTAATGGCTCAAATGGAACTAATGGAGGTGGTTTAGGGGGTACAACTGGAAATCCCGGAGCTGATGGTGGTGGATGTGCTGGTGCTGGCGGTGGTGGTTGGAATAATGGAAATCCTCCACCTATTTATTCATGCATAGGTCAGGAAACTCAGCCAGTTCATGGCCAAGGTTTAGCAAATTTATTTATTGGTGGCGGTATGGGTCATACTTATGGATCTGCTGGAGGATTTGGTGGAGGAGCAGGATCAGTTCAAGGCGGTGGAGGTGGTGGTGGATACTCCGGCGGCGGCGGAAGCTCACAAAATGTTTTATCAGTTAGTGGCGGTGGCGGTTCTTATAATGCTGGAACAAATCAAACAAACACATCTGGTTTTAATAGCAGTAATGGTAAGGTCATTATCTCTCTCTTATATTCTGCTTATATTTCTCAAACTAATCCAATTTCTTGTTATGGCTTTAGTAATGCTGCATTATCATCAACTATATATTCAGGTGCAGCACCTATATCTTATACCTGGTTGCCTTCAGGAGCTAATTCTGCAACAATCTCTGGATTATCATCAGGTATTTATACTTTAATAGCTAAAGATGCCAATAATTTAATTACAACAGCTAATTATACAATTACTCAACCTTCAGTTTTATCATCAAGTATTATATCTCAAAATAATGCTAATTGCTTTGGAGCTAATACTGGATCTGCTAGTATAAGTGCTTCAGGTGCTTCAGCTCCATATTCTTATACTTGGTCACCTTCTGGGGGAAATTTAAGTTCAGCGACAGGATTAATAGCTGGAACATATACTGTTTTAGTAAAAGATGCTAATAACTGTTCAGCATCAAACACGTTAACTATTACTGAACCTAATTCATTTTTAAATATTACCGCTAACAACACATTAGTGTGTCTTGGTAACTCCGTTATCATCAATGTAAGTGGAGCAAACACTTATACTTTGTCTGGTGGTGTTTTAAGCGGCATTGCATTTTCGCCAAGTATAACAACAAATTATACAGTTACTGGCACAAACACGTTAATTGGTTGTTCAATTACAGCTATAAAAACAATAAGCGTAAGTCCTCTTCCAAATGTATCAGCAAGCGCGACTCCATCTGTTATTTGTTATGGAAATTCAATTGTATTAAACGGAGCTGGAGCAAATACTTATACCTGGACTGGAGGCTTTCCCAGTGGTTTTCCCTTTTATCCTACGTCAACCACAATTTATACGCTCACGGGTACATCAACATTAACAGGGTGCTCAAAAAAAGTATTTCAAACTGTTGTTGTTAATCCTATTCCAATTATAACATTAAATAATGGAAGTATTTGTAATGGTCAAAGTTATACTCTTAGTCCAAATGGTGCTTTAAGTTATACTTTTTCTTCCGGTTCTGATGTTATTACGCCAACAGTTACAAGTGTATATTCTGTTACGGGTACTAGCAGTTTAGGTTGTATTTCTGGAGCTGCTGCTTTAGTAACAATTACGGTTAATCCATTACCGGTTTTAAATTTTATTGGAAATTTTTCTGTTTGTTCAGGTGTTTCCGCATCTATTACTGTAAATGGTGCAAATACTTATACCTGGAGCACAGGTGTTAATTCATCTAGCGTTATTTTAACTCCATCAATTACATCAGTGTATTCTGTATCAGGAAAAAGCTCTTTTGGTTGTACAAATACAAATACCGTAGCAATATATTTAATTAATTGTTCAAGTATTCAAAATAATATATTTTCCGAAACAGAAATTAATTTTTTCCCAAATCCAACAAACGGACTTTTAAATTTAGAAATAACACAATTTCAATCAAGTATTATTTATGTTTTAAATTCTCTTGGACAGGTAATTTATTTTCAGAACTCAGAAAACATAAATCTAATAGATTTAAGGAATTTTGAAAACGGTATATATTTTATTAAAGTAAATAAAAATAATAAACCAATTTACAGAAGCAAAATTATTAAACAATAATATATTGATTTTATTAACTCATATATTATTCCAAATATCCCAACTTTTTTCTGCCTGAAGTTGCAACATACTTAATCCATTAATGGTTAAAGCGCCATGTTTTTTTGCTTGTTCCAAAAATAAAGTTTGTTCAGGATTATAAATTAAATCGAAAGCTAAATGATTAGGGGTGAATAAATGATAAGGTAAATTGGGCGATTCATTTTCTTTAGGATGCATGCCCAATGGGCTTGTATTGATAATTAAATTAAAGGCATTAAATACTAATTCGTTTATTTCGTTATAAAAAAAAGTATTTTTTGTTTTTTTAATTTTAGAACTTACAAAATAAACTTCGATGCCAATTTTTTTTAAAGCGTATTCTACTGCTTTTGCGGCACCACCATTGCCTAAAATTAAAGCGCGCTGATGATTAGTATCTAAAAAAGGTTTAATGCTTTGAGCAAAGCCATAAACATCAGTATTATAACCTATAAGGCGATTATCAATAATTTTTATACAATTTACCGCACCAATTTCTTTTGCAGTTTCGTTTAATTCATCTAAAAAAGGGATAATAGCTTCTTTATAAGGTATGGTAACGTTTAATCCTTTTAAATTTTCGAATAAAGAAATTTTATTTTTAAAATCATCGAGCGAATTCATTTCTATTAAATGGTAATTATAATTTTTTAGATCTAGATTTTCAAATTTTTTTTCGAAATATGTTTTCGAAAAAGAGTGATTTAAAGACTTTCCAATAAGACCAAAATTAATCATGATTTATTTTTTAAATTTATTTTTAAGGGCCGCCAAAGCACTATTTAAATCAGTTGAATCATAGGTTTCCTCTTTTTTAATTTTTGTTGCTGATGTTTTTGTAGTTTGAATTTCGTCTTTCATACTCAAAGCAATCCGTTTTCTTTTCACATCAATTTCTGAAACATTAACCCAAACTTTTTGACCTACTTTTACAACTTTATTTGGATCGTCAATAAAATTCTCTGCTAATTGAGAGATATGAACTAATCCATCTTGATGCACACCAATATCTACAAATGCTCCAAAATTAGTAACATTAGTAACAATGCCAGGCAATCGCATGCCTTCTCTCAAATCATTTATATTGTGAACACTTTCATCAAAGCTAAATATTTCAAAACTTTTACGAGGATCGCGGCCAGGTTTATCCAATTCAATAATAATATCTTTTAAAGTTGGCAAACCAATTAACTCTGTAACATAATTAGCTGGTTTTATTTTTGAGCGTAATTCTTTATTTTCAATTAAATCAATAATACTTGCATTAACATCTTTGGCCATAGTTTCTACAATATAATAGCTTTCGGGGTGAACAGCACTTTTATCTAAAGGATGAATTCCATCTCTAACTCTTAAAAAACCTGCGGCCAATTCAAAAACTTTTTCACCCATACGAGGCACTTTGAGTAATTCTTTCCTAGATTTAAATGGCCCGTTTTCGTTTCGGTAATCTACAATATTTTGTGCTAGATTCGGGCCAATACCAGAAACATATGATAATAATTGTTTAGAAGCGGTATTTAATTCTACACCAACTGCATTTACACAACTTCCCACAACCTCATCTAATTTATTTTTAAGCAGTGTTTGATCTACATCGTGTTGATATTGGCCAACGCCAATTGCTTTTGGATCTATTTTTACTAATTCTGCTAAAGGATCGGCTAATCTTCTGGC
>CAMCZO010000020.1 GCA_945887955.1 Chitinophaga pinensis
TAAATTCAGTAATTGGCTACATCTCTGAAATAGCAAGGGATTTAGAGAATAAAAAAAGCCGGTCTTTTAAAAATTTCTCTAAAAAGACCGGCCCCGTACCCGGAATGGGACTTGAACCCATACGCTTGCGCACACGCCCCTCAAACGTGCTTGTCTACCAGTTCCAACACCCGGGCATTTATTGCTTGTTTAAAAACAAATTAATTAGCAAAAATATAAAATCAAATTCAATTCTTGCATTTTAATTTATTTTATGTATATTTACATCCCGTTTCAAAGCCGCTGATTTCATAATTAGAATTATGCTGGAAACCTAAAACAATAAAACATAAAAAAATGAGCAATTTATTAGATTACGTTAAAAAAGAATTAACCGCTGACGTAAAACATCCAAAATTTAAAGCAGGAGATACCATTACTGTATCATACAAAATTAAAGAAGGCGAAAAAGAACGTATTCAGCAGTTTTCGGGTGTTGTAATTCAACGAAAAAACGAAAGAGCAACAGCTTCTTTTACTGTTCGAAAAATAAGTAACGGCGTTGGTGTTGAACGTATTTTTCCATTATCTTCTCCTTTCATTGATAAAATAGAATTAAATAAAATTGGAATAGTGCGCCGCGCCAAAATATTTTATATTCGCGAACTTACCGGTAAAGCTGCTCGTATTAGAGAAAAAATTCAAAATAACAAAGACAAAAAATAATTTTATTTATGTGAATGACTTTAAAGCCGGATAAAACCGGCTTTTTTTGTTTATCAAATTATCTTATCTTTACTTAACCATTTATGGATATTAAGGTACGATTGATAGAAATTTTAAAAAAAGAAAATTATACCTTTACTCAATTAGCAGAATATTTAGACATGAGTGAAGAAGAACTCACAAATGCTTTAGAACAAAAAACTCTTGAATTAAGAAGCTTAGAATTAATTTCAAAAACGCTAAAAATTCCTTTATATAGCTTTTTTAGAGAAGAAGATGAAATTAACAAAAATACTAAACCATATTATATAAATAAGTTATGGGAAGGTAATAAAGAAATTTAAAACAGAAAATTCTGTTTATACAAAAACAAATTATTTATAGTTTATCTAAAAATATAAACAAAAAAAATTGAACTAAATTACATATGATCATCAATACTTTATTTACATTATTACTCATTTGTATTAATGGTTTTTTTGTAGCTGCCGAATTTGCACTTGTAAAAGTAAGAGCTTCGCAACTCGACATAAAAGCGCAGAAAGGAAGCAGTAGAGCTAAATTAGCGAAATCACTTTTAGAAAAATTAGACAGCTATTTATCAGCTACGCAATTAGGCATTACACTTGCTTCTCTTGCACTTGGAGCAATTGGAGAAAAAACAATTTCTTCGATGCTAGAAGTTTTTTTTATAAAAATAGGACATCCTCTTAGCGAAATTTCTAAACATAGTATTTCTTTACCAATCGCATTAACATTTCTTACTTTTTTTCATGTCACCTTGGGTGAGCAAATACCAAAAATGATTGGTATAAAATATAGTATGCAAACTGCTTTAATAATTTCATGGCCACTACGAATATTTTATTTTATCTGTTCGCCATTTATTTGGTTTCTTAATAAAACCTCTAATGTTGTATTAAGAATTATAGGAGTTAAAGCAGTAGGAGATGAATATTTTCACTCGGAAGAAGAATTAAGATTAATATTAACTGAAAGTGAAGAAGGTGGTGCAATTAAACCCAGCGAAAATGAATTAATTCAAAATGTATTTGATTTTGATGATAGAATTGTAAAACAAGTCATGGTTCCTCAAAATAGAGTAATTGCTATTGATGTTGAATTAGGAAGAAATGAAGTTACAAAAAGAGTAATTGAAGAAGGTTTTTCTAGACTACCAATATATTTAGGTGATATCGATAATATTATTGGTATTGTTCATAGTAAAGACCTTTTAAAGGCGATTATAGACAATAAATTTAGGACCCTAAAAGAAATTATGAGGCCAGTACATTTTATACCAGAGAGTATGAAAATTAATGAATTGTTGCGCGATTTTCAAAAGCATCATTACCAAATGGCCATTGTAACCAACGAATTTGGATCAACCGCAGGTTTAGTTACCATGGAAGATATTATTGAAGAATTAGTAGGCGAAATTCAAGACGAACATGATGAAGAAAAACCAAATGTAGAAAAAATTAGCGATACCGAATTTATTGTGAACGCTCAAGCCACTATAAAAGAGGTTAACGAAATTTTACCCATTGCTTTACCAGAAAATACTCAGTATGAAACTGTTTCCGGTTATATAAATTTTATTTTTGGACGAATTCCACCAATAAATGATAAAAGAATTATTGATGGTTATGAAATTAATATTTTAGTGCGAAACAGACAAAGCGTTGATTCAATTAGACTAAAAGTTATACAACAAAATTCTAATTAATTTCATTTAATTATCTAACTAAAATAAAAGGCATAAAATAAATTCTGATTTTTTGACTTAATTTATAGATCACATAAATATTACAACATGAATCAGCGTGAACTATTTTTAAGACATGTAGCCCAAACTTCTGAAATACCAATGCTTGGCGAAGATCTTAATATCGCTATTGCTAAAGGTGTTAAATTAACTGATGTAAATGGAAAAATATATACAGATTTAATAAGTGGTATTTCAGTTAGTAATGTTGGTCATTGCCATCCCAAAGTTTTAGAGGCAATTCACCATCAATCACAAAAGTTTATGCATTTAATGGTTTATGGAGAATTTAATCAAAGTCCACAAGTTAATTACGCAAAAAAATTAACAGATTTACTTCCACAAAAATTAAACTCTATTTATTATACCACCAGTGGAAGCGAAGCTGTTGAAGGGGCTTTAAAATTAGCTAAACGATCAACTGGAAGAACCGAACTCATTTGTTTTAAACAGGCTTATCATGGAAGTACACATGGCGCTTTAAGTGTAATGGGTGATGAATATTTCAAAACAAGTTTTAGGCCATTATTACCTGACGTTAGAATACTAGAATTTAATGACCTTAAAGCACTCGAATTAATCAGTAAAAAAACAGCTGCAGTAATAATTGAACCAATACAAGGAGAAGCTGGCGTTATAAAAGCAAATCGTGATTATATTAAAAATTTACGCAAAATTTGTGATGATCTTGGTGTAATTTTAATTTTTGATGAAATTCAAACTGGATTTGGTCGAACTGGTAATTTATTTGTATTTGAAGGGTTTGATGTTGTTCCCGATATTTTACTAATATCAAAAGGGATGGGAGGAGGCTTACCAATTGGTGCTTTTGTAGCTTCAACGGATTTAATGAGTAACTTAACTAAAAACCCAATACTCGGTCATATCAATACTTTTGGAGGAAACGCTTTATGTGTTGCAGCAGCAAATGCTTGTTTAGAAATTATAATTTCTGAAAATTTATGCTCAAGAGCCAAACAGATTGAAAATATTATCACAACAAAATTAAAGCATCCTCTAATAAAAGAAATTAGAATACACGGTGCATTAGGTGCAATAGATTTTTATAATGAAGTCTTAAATATGCGGGTAATTAAATCCTGTATTGAAAAAGGAATTATTTGCGATTGGTTTTTGTTCTGCCCAACCGCAATGAGAATTGCCCCACCTTTAATTATTACCGATTCAGAATTAATTGAAGCCTTAACTACTATTATTGAAGTATTAAATACAATTGAAATTTAGTGTTTTCTTAATTAATTTAAAAAAAAAACCGGTTTAAAATAAAGCGGTTTAAAATATAATTAAGAATTTGTTTCTTCAGTAGGAGGAGAATCTGTTATAACGTTATCATCTTCCGGAGCCTTTGCTTCAACTACTACAGCTAATTTAGCAGCTACTTTTGCAGCTTTTGCCTCTTTAGAAGCCGTTTCTGCTTTTAATCTATCGCTAGATTGTTTTGATGATTCGTTTATTAAACGATCGTTTTTGCCAGTAATTTTGCTAGCTTTTTCATCTAACCACTTGTTAAATTTTTGTTCAGCTTGAACTTCGGTTAAAGCACCTTTTTTAACTCCTTCGATGAGGTGTTTTTTTAACATTATTCCTTTGTAGGATAATATTGCACGACACGTGTCGGTAGGTTGAGCGCCTTTCATTAACCAATTCAAAGTTGAATCGAAATTAATATCAATAGTTGCCGGATTTGAATTAGGGTTATACACACCTAATTTTTCAATGAATTTTCCATCACGTGGTGCACGACCATCCGCAACTACTAAATGATAAAAAGCTGAATCTTTTTTACCATGTCTTTGTAGTCTAATCTTTACTGCCATTTTTTTTATTTTTAAATTAAGGTCGCAAATATCAACAATTTATCTGTAAAATCAAAATATCTGATTCAATTTTAATTAATTGCGTACAACTTAAATCAGTTCAACAGCATGATATTCAAATTAATAAAGAAATAAACGTATAAATAACCTAAAAATAAAAATATTTTAAAAACTAAGTGCCTTGAATTTTGCTGTACTTATTGGTTCTGGAGGGATCGAGAGTAGATAAAAGCTCCATAATTTTAGTTTTTTCTTCAGGGCTAGCACCTTTAAAAATATTTACTAATTCATCAGCCTTGGCATTAAAAAAAAGTTGCATGTTAAATGAAGCAGGTCTACTTTTATATACTGGCATTAATAAATCGAGTGATTTTAAAATTGCGGCCCTTCCTTCATCGGTTTTTTCAAACATCATATCGAGGCCATTTTTATTATATTCATACATACAATCTCTTAAACCTTTAAAAACTGGTTGTAAAGTATTTTCAACTAACCAATAACGATTACGCTGACTTTGAGAACTTACCCAACCACTTTCGTTGGCTGATTGTGCATTATTTACAATTTGTTGAGCCTTTTGCCAATATTGAGTGCCACCAAGAGGCGAGAATGAATCATAATCGTTTGCCAATACAACATAAGCATAATAAGCTAAAACAGAAGTTAAATTATTCTGAAAAGTATTTTCATTAAACTCTAATTGAGAAAACTGTTGAAATTTAAACTGAAAATCATCGTCTTGAAAATTAAAAATAGTCGAAGAATATGCACTTTTATATATGGGGCGGGCACTTTCTACTTGAATAGAGGCAGAATATTCATCAGAACCTAATGATTTATTTATAATAATTTGAAACGTACAATTAATTTTTTCTTGAGAGCCAAAAATATCGTTTGACCATTTTCTATTATTAACAAAATCAAAAATAGATTTTTGTAGTTGATCAAATATTTGTTTGTTGGCAGAACCCTGAATTTGTGAAGTATTTATAATAACCTGACAATTTAATTCTTGGGCATGGGAATTAATTAAAATAAATGAAAAAAATAAACTATAAATAATTTTTATATACACGTTATTTTAAAAAATCAATCAAGTAATTTACAACATCATGGGCAACTTCTTTCTTTGTCTTTAACTCAAATTTAGTAATCTTATTGTGTTTATTTATAATAATAATTTTATTAGTATCTAATCCAAAAGCCCCCCCCTCCTCTACTGCAGAGTTAGCAATTATAACATCAAGTTTTTTTTCAATCAATTTTTGTGTTGCATGTTTAACTAAATTTTCAGATTCAAGTGCGAAACCAACCAAACATTGTTTTGTTTTTAAATTTCCAAGTTCTATTAAAATATCTTTTGTTTTAGTTAATTCTAATTTAAAATGGTTTTCTTTCTTTTTTATTTTTTGTTTATACACCAATACTGGTTTGTAATCTGCAACGGCTGCAGAACAAATAACCAAATACTTATTTTTAAAATTTGAAATCATTGCCTTGTGCATTTCGTCGCTCGATTCAACAGAAATAACATGTATCAACTTATTTTTTATAATTAAGTTACTTGGACCCAAAACCAATGTAACCAAGGCTCCATATGCAGCTAATTGTTCAGCAATAGCCACACCCATTTTACCACTACTTCTATTACCTATAAATCTTACTGGATCTATTGCTTCATATGTTGGTCCGGCATTTACCAATACTTTTTTACCGAATAAAGGCAAAGATTTTAAAAAATATGTTTCTACAAATGAAATGATTGTTTCAGGTTCTGCCATTCTTCCTTCTCCAATTAAACCACTGGCTAAATCACCAGTTTCAGCAGGAATAATTAAATTTCCATACAACTTTAATTTATCCAAATTAGATTTGACTGTATCATGTTTATACATATCTAAATCCATAGCTGGTGCAACGATAGTTTTTGATTTAGAAGAAAAATAAGTTGCTAATAAAAGATTATCACATTGCCCATTTGCCATTTTTGCAAGAGTATTTGCAGTTAAAGGTGCAATTAAAAAAACATCGGCCCATTCTGCTAAATGCACATGATTATTCCAATTAAAATCGGCATCAAAAAAATCAATTAATACTTCATTTTTGCTCAACACAGATAAAGTTTGAGCTGTAATAAATTCTGCGGCTGCTTTTGTTAAAATAACTTTTACCTCTGCGCCTTCTTTAATAAAAAGCCTAACAAGGTGTGCGCATTTATATGCTGCAATTCCACCAGTTATTCCTAAAAGTATTTTTTTTTGTTTAAGCATTAGTCCTTAAAAACAAAAAGGCAGTAGAGCTGGTGCTTACTGCCTTTTATAGAATTTATTTATATTTATTTTACTTCTTTACCAGAGTTACGATAATAAACTTTATCATCTAAGAACTCCTGTATAGAAATAAGTGTTGGTTTAGGCAATTTTTCATAATGTTTAGAAACTTCTATTTGTTCTCTATTTTCGAAAACTTCCTCTAAATTATCTGTATGGGTGCTAAACTCTTGTAATTTACCTGATAACTCTTCTTTTAATTCAGAACTAATTTGATTTGCGCGTTTACTCATAATAGAAACGGCTTCATAAAGATTTCCTGTTGGGCCATCAAATCTTCTAATATCTCTTGTTACGATGCTTGGTTCAGCATTTGTTTTCTTAAAATCCATATTAATTCAAATTTTATTTTAAACGTTTACAATTGTTATAAATGTTTTCTGCGCGGCTAAGGTAAGAACTTTTAGGGTATAAATCTAAAAATTTTATATAATTTTCAATAGACTCGTCTAAACGTTCGCTCTTTTTTGCATAAATACTGTTAATTGCTAATAAATAATATGAATCGATGAGTAAAAAACATAACTCTTCGCTATAAATTGAAGCAGGGTATTCTTTGATGTAATTTTTAATTCCTACAATTGAAGCTTTCCAATCACTTAATTTATAATATTGTTTAATTATTTCAAAATCTTTTCGTTCTAATTTACCTCTTAATTTATCCATTAAAGCATTACAAGTATCAATTCGTTTACTTTCGGGATAAAAATCAATAAAGGATTGAAATTCTTTTATGGCGTTTTTAGTATAGGTTTGATCTAATTTGTAGTTAGGTGAATTCAAAAAATAACAGTAAGCATTCAAAAAATAACATTCCTCAACATATTTTCCTTCAGGAAAAAGCCTTGTATAATTTTTAAAATGATATTGACTCAAAATATAATCACCAACATTAAACTCGCTTTTAGTATAATAATAATAAACATCTTCTGATTTATCTGTGCCTTTAAAAACGGGTATCAATTCTTCGTATAACTGAGAAGCCTTAATATAATTTTTATTACCATAATATTCCTTTGCTTTTGAATACTTTAATTCATAATCGGTACTTTTAAGTAAACGATTATAATTATCACAAGAATTAAAGATAATTATACTAAATAAAAAAAATAATATAAATTTTGTTTTCAATGCACAAAAATACAATTTTATAAAATAAAAATCTCTCTTAAATTAATTTAAGAGAGATTTATTTAAGTGATTTTAACTATTAAATTTTATTTAATGATTTTAATAGCTTTAGATTTTCCATTCGAATCTGTTATTTTTACAAAATAGTATCCAGAAGGATAGTTTAATAAATTAAGCGTTTCTGTTTGTGAATTGGTTATTTGTTTATAAACTAAATCGCCTATCAATGAAAAAACTTCTAAGGTATTTCTGCCATCTAAATTCTCAAGATAAACCATTCCATCTATACTAGGAATAGGATATATCAACAAATTAGAATTAAGAATTTGATTATTTAAATTAGTACAATTAGTTACCACTAACTGTTGAGTTGCTAATTTTGAACATCCTGTTATAGAATTGGTATAAGAATAATTTGCAGTAAAAATCCCAACTGTTAACGGGTTAAAAACTCCTAGCGAAGTAACATTACCAGAAAAAACACCACCAGGAGGAGTACCTATTAATGCAACAGTTGCACCGTTTGTTGCTTTTGTACACATTGTTGCATTCGTTACAGTTAAACTAACATTTGGTAAAGAATTAAAATTAATATTTTGAACATAAAAACTAGAGCCAGGGCAATTAGCATTTTGACCAACCACAGTTAAACTTTGAACACCAGAAATACTAGATGTTATTGCTATTGAAGCTGTATTAGCAGATGTACTCCATGAATACGAACTAGCACCTGCAGCAGTTAATGTAATAGTATTTCCAACACAAGCAGCTGAAGCACCACTCACCGAGACTATTGGTATACCAAAAACAGACACTAAAATTGTTTGGGTTCCAACACAAGCTCCATTAACACCCGAAACAGCATAAATAGTATTTACGGTTGGACTTACAATTATGGTGGGTAAATTACTGCTAGGTATGGTCCAAGTAAATGTGGGGTTCCCTGATGCTGTTAAAGTAGTTGTTCCTCCTGCACAAATAGTATTTGTACCTGATATGGTAAGCGATGGAGATAAAGTAGCTGTTACAAATATATTTGCAGATGATACGTCGTTAGTTGAAAAATAAAAACCAGCATTCGCGCTTACTTTATACTTTACAGTTAGTGATGCTTGTTGAATTCCTTGAATATTAAAAAAAGCCGTTGCATTTTTAGTAGTTAAACTGCCAGTGTTTGAACCGCTAAATGTCCAATTATAAATAGAATCTGGTTGGGTTTGGGCTAAAATTGAATTACTTAATGCACCCCATACTTTAGCAAATTTATTAAAATTAAATTGTCGGTTTTCAAGTATATTCATAGGGATAGTAACATTGCTTGTTGTGTTGCTAAAACTACCATTTGAATTTATACAAATAGATGGGGTTAATACGGTTACACTTGAGGTATATGCAAAAGAAACTCTAGGTGCCACAATATATTCATAATCAGTACCTGTACCAAATGTATTTGTTGTTATTTGAAAATTACCAGTTATTCTCATTAACCCCAAACCTTCTCCATACCTTTGTGCTATAGGAACAGTAGACGTTGGAGTAGATGCATTGTTTATAAACAAACGAATAGTATCTAATGGATTTGTTGATGCATTTTTAAATAACACTGCAAATTTACCATTCATTACAATTGGTGTTGTAAAATTACCTCCTACCCAAATTCCACCATTTGGAGTATTTGGAACGTTTGTCGTAATAGAATCTAGAGGTGGAAAAATAGGTAAGTTTAATGCATTTAAATTGCATAAATATAATTTTACTGGCACATTTTGGCTGGGTGCACTTGTGTTTTTATAAACAATTCCCTCTAAGCCATTTACGGTAAGGCTACTTGAATTTAAAAAAATAGATCCGCAATGAGAAATTGATAAGGCCCCAGGATAAGGAGCAGAAAGTGTATAAAACTGAGTATTTGGACTCGTTGGCGTACCATTTGCAATATTTCTATAATAATGTTTATTATAAAAATAATGTAAGGTGTCATTAATTGATGCAGTAGCTATTTTATTATTTAAATTTTTTGTTATACCCAAATATTCACTGCTTCTAACAGGATTTATTTGAGCAGTATTAATTTTGAGAATATTCTCTTGAGCATTAATACAAATTGAAATAAATAAACATAACACTAAAAGTAAATGTAGTTTTTTCATAAGTTTAAGGTTTTAATTTAAAATTAAATTTAGGAAAAAAAATTGATAATTCCTATTTTAAATAAAAAAAAGCCTCTCCGTTTAGGGAGAGGCTTTTAATAATAATCGAAAAATAAACTTAGTTTTGATTAACGATTTTGATAGTTTTAGTTTGGTTACTGTCTCCAGTAATTTTAATTAAATAATTTCCGCTAGGCTGGTTTTCAAAATTAACTAATACGGTTTCATCATTTGTAAGTTTTGAATAAACAACTTGCCCAAGCATATTGTATACAGTAATTGTAGAAACTCCTACTAATCCACTTATTGTTGTTTTACCATTTAATGAAGGATTTGGAGATAATTTAACATCATAAACTGTTGCGCCATTAACTACTAAACCAACACCACCTGAACATGGAGGAGAACTAGAACTAACACTAATTGTTATTACAGCTTTGTTTGCAGTACAACCACCAGTTGCTGTTCCATTAACTGTATAATTAACCGCTCCAGAAAGACCTGTAATTGCTGGAGTAACAGTTGCAATTCCATTTGTTGAAGGGATGATCGAACTAATACTATTCCAAGTAAATGTAGTAGCACCACCAGTTGCAGATAAAGTAATTGCACTTCCTTTACAAACTAGCGTTTTATTTGCAGCAGCATTAATAGTTGTACTAGAAAATAATAAAGAGGCCTCCATAGCTAAATTACCATAATTAATTGCAGTTGGAGAACCGCCAGTAATTGGCACTTGATAAAAACCAATTACTCCATTTTGAGGAGAATTACCTATAGGAAAATATGCATTAGCAGGTATTCCAAGGCCAACTAAATAAGCGGTATTTGGCATTAATGCTGGTTTAGTTGGAAATAACATAGGATTCCAAACATCCATATTATTTGCCGCAATAGTTAATGTGCTTCCTGTTGCAATAATGTTTCCCATATCGTCACATAAAACAGGATATAATTGTTTGCCTAAATTAGCAGCATTAGAAAAGCCTGGAATAACACAATTAACTCCTCCTAAACTTGATGTACTAGTACCTGTTGTATACGAAAATGCATAAATAAGTCCAGAAGCACTTGCACCAGCTCCATTAGCATTACTAGTAAAATTACTTGCAGTTAAATTTGCAGAAGGAATGCGTACATTATTACAAGTAGTACTTTGAGACCAAACAGCAGAATTATTAGAAGGAAATTGATCAGGCAATGTAGAAACTTGAATAGTATTAATGCCATTGTTAGTAGGTGTAAATGCTGCAAAAGAAACTAGTAAAGAAGCTCCAGGTGCAATTGAAGGAATAGTTTGTGAATTAAGAAAGGTGTTAGCTCCAGTAATACCTAAACCTACAGATATATTAGAAAGAGCACCAATACTTGAGTTTTTTACTACAGCGGTTATAACTTCACTAAAACCAGCTAATTTAGAATTTTTTCCTAAAGCTTTAACATCAGAAACAGATAGCTCATTAGTTGCAGTATTTTGAGCTAATAAATTAATACTTGGTCTAAAAGCACTAACAGTAAGTGTAGCAGGTGCAGGACCTGCAGAACCAACTTCACCTCTTACGGCACCGCCAGCTAAACCCGAAGAATTACAAGCTACAACAGCTAATTGAGAAGCATTTGCAGTAGGACATTGCCAATTACAAGCAACGTAAATACCACCACCAGTGTATGCAAAAGTTGTTGATAATGCTAAAGAAGTAGCCGATGTTCCATTTGAAACAGGTATACTATAATTTCCTGTATAGTGTGAAGTCATACCAGTAATAATAGTTGACCAAGAAGTACCTTTAAGATAAGTAGCATCAGCTGTATTTTGAAGGTATAAGGTAAATTGACCAATAGTAGCCGCATTAATACCTTGTAAATAATTAAATACAACACTTGTTATAACACTATTTGTTAATGCTAAACCAGCTAATTCAGAATTTTTTATTAAGAAAGCAGCGCGATGATAAACAGCAGTATTTCCACCACTTGCTAATGCGAAATTAGAACCAGCTTGCTCGTTAGGTGGAGCATTCCAGGACACAATTGGCTGACTGATCATCTTGCCAAATAAAGCAGATAATAATAATAATGATAACGTAATTTTTTTCATATTTAGTGATTTTAAGTAATTTTTAATAAATTCAAATATATTAAAAATAATTTATAAAAAAATATTTATTTAAAAATATAGATAAAAAGTTGAAAATTAAATAGTTAATTTGCATTTTAAAAAACGATATATATTTATGAAAAAAATCATTATTTCAGCCTTAACACTTTCCACTTTAGTGCTTTGTTCGCAAACAAATAAAAGGCCTGACAATTGGATTAATTTAGATCCTGGTGTTGATAGTATAAATGGTGTTGGCTCCAATAGAGCATACCAAGAGCTTTTAAAAAACAAAAAATCAAAAACAATTATTGTAGGGGTTTTAGATAGTGGAGTAGATTTCGAACATGAAGATTTAAAAAATGTGATGTGGACCAATCCGGGAGAAATAGCTAACAATGGAATTGACGACGATAAAAATGGATATATAGACGATATTCACGGATGGAATTTTATTGGAGGTAAGGATGGTAAAAATGTATCAGACGATAATTTAGAAATGACCCGATTAATTCGCAAGTTAAAATCTAAATATGAAGGTAAAACTGAAATCGACTTTAAAAATAAAGAAGAAAAAATTGAACTAAAATTATATGAGGAAATTAAAGCAGAATATTCTAAAACTAAAGCTCAATTTGATGGCGGCTATAATCAATTAAAATTTTTAATTGATGGTTTCGAAATGATAACAAAAAAAATTAATTCTGATCAAGGAAAATCTCAAATAACATCAATTGAGCTAGAAAAGTTTCTTCCTGCAAATGAAAATGATTCAACAATAAAAACAGTTGCATTATCTATGGTAAAAAGATCAGGTAGTAATTTAGAAGAAACAATTGGTGGATTAAAAGCTGCATTTGAACAATATAAATCTTATGTAGAATGTGGCTTAAATGAAGCATTTGATCCAAGATCAATTGTGGGAGATGATTATTCTAATTCGAATGAGCGGGATTACGGAAATAATGATTGTAATGGGCCTGATAGTTTTCATGGAACTCATGTAGCAGGTATAATTGCTGCTTCAAGAAATAATGGAATTGGTATGGATGGTATTGCTGCTGATGTAAAAATTATGGCTGTAAGATGTGTACCAGCTGGTGATGAGAGAGATAAAGATGTTGCAAATGCAATTAGATATGCCGTTGATAATGGTGCTAAAATTTTAAATATGAGTTTTGGAAAAAGATTTAGTTGGGATAAAAAAGTAGTTGATGATGCTGTAAAATATGCTGAGAAAAAAGGTGTTTTATTAATACATGCAGCTGGTAACGATAATGCAGACATTGACATAGTAAATCATTATCCTTGCAAAAAATTTGAGAATAACAGCAAGGCTGAAAACTTTATGGATATTGGTGCATTAAGCTGGAAAAGAGAAACAAAAATTGTAGCGCCATTTTCTAATTATGGAAAAAATACAGTTGATATTTTTGCTCCAGGAGTAGAAATATACTCTACGGTACCTAAAAATGGCTATAAAGATGCAAGCGGAACAAGTATGGCTGCACCAGTTACTGCAGGAGTAGCAGCGGTTTTAAAATCATACTACCCCAATTTAAGCCCACAACAACTAAAAAAAATATTAATTGAAAGTAGTTTAAAAAATTATAAAAATAAAAAAGTAATTAAGCCAGGTACAAAAGATGAATTAATAGAATTTAAAGAACTCGGAAAAAATGGAGGTATTATAAATTTATATGAAGCAATTAAACTGGCAGAGAAACTTTAATCACATTGATTAAATTTTTTATCCAAATTTGGATTTTTCTTACTAGCAAAAAATTAATAAAAATAGCTCTAAAATTTAGAGCTATTTTTTTATTTAAACCTATTGTTTAATTATTGATTGGCTATAAATTAAAGTAATTATTTCATAACCCGCTCAACATACTCATTCGTTTCGGTATTTATTTTTAATTTATCACCTATAGATACGAATAGAGGCACTTGAATAGCAATACCGCCTTCTAATTCAGCAGGTTTTAATAATTTTCCTTTATTTCCTTCTTCTGTATAAGTTACGGTTAACTCAACAAACTTGGGTAATTCTCCGCTTAGTGCCTTTTCATTTTCATCAAAACGAATTTTTAAAATCATGCCTTCCTGTAAAAACTTTATGGTATCAGCAAACAACAATTTAGGAATATGAGCCTGTTCATATGATTCTTGATTCATACATACTAAAAAATCGCCTTCGGTAAATAAATATTGCATTTCAAACTCATCAACTCGAATTAAATCTATTTTTTCGCCAGAGCGAAAACGTATTTCGCTTTGTTTACCAGTTTCAACGTTTCTGCATTTAACAGAATAAATTGCATTTCCTTTACCAGGGGTAATGTGATCGTAATCTAAAACTTTTAGTAATTGATTATCATGACGAAAAAAAGCGCCACGAGATAAATCGGATGTAGTTGACATAATTATATATTAGTCAACAAATTTACTACCAATTATTAGAACTGACAAAACTAAAATTTAACTGTATTAACTATTTGTGATTTCGTCGAAAACGGCATCCCATAATTTAATGCGCATATTTAAAGAGTTTATGGTAGCATCTTCGGCTTCTTTCCAAAAAACATCGTTTGTGCCACATAAATTAGATGTCATTTGAATAGCCAAATGGCTGTGATGATCACCATCAATTTCGATGTGACGTTCTAAATAATATTTAAATATAGAAATTGAATTTGGGAAATTTTGATCAATATCTTTAATAATAGACATAAACATACTTGGTATTAAATCTTCGCGACCAAATGTAAAAATAGCAGATTGTAAATGTGGTTTATTTGAATTAATTATATTGAAAGTAAATTCAACAAATTGCTTTGCCGCATCAGGAACATTAGCAGTTGAGAATGCTTGGTTTAAATCTCGAGTAGATTTAAGCGTTTCGATAAAAAGTGAAATTTGATTTAAGTTGGCTCCACTTTGTTGCATGGCCTCTTGATACAATTCAAAATGACTTTTTCTATTACCATGAGCATCAACATCAGATTCTTCGCCCACAACAATTTCGTTAATTAAAAAACGTGTTTCGGCGGTTCCAAAAGGAAACCAAGGAACAGTAGTGCAGGTTAAATTTTGTTGTAGTGTTTTTAATAAAGACATAAAATCCCAAACAGCGTAAACATGATATTTCATAAACACTCTTAAATCTTTAACATCTTTAATTACACCATATAATTTATGATTAATAATTTGTTGTCTTAAAGGTTCTATTCTGGATTGAATATCAGAAATGGGTTGATCATGTATCTCTTTCATTATGGTATAAAATTTTGAATATTAACAAAAAGAAAGAGGTGTTTGTTTAAATACTAATTAAAAATAATTATAATGGGATATTACCATGTTTCTTTTTAGGTAAAACATCAACTTTATTTTCGAGCATTTTAAAGGCCTTGATTAACTTTATACGAGTATCTTCAGGTTTTATTACTTCGTCAATAAACCCTCTTTCGGCAGCCCGATAAGGATTAGCAAACATGGTTTGATATTCAGATTCTTTTTCTTTCAATTTAGAAACTTTATCTTTAGATGAAGCAATATCATTTTTAAAAATAATTTCGGCGGCGCCCTTAGCTCCCATTACTGCAATTTCGGCAGATGGCCAAGCGTAATTCATATCTGCTCCAATGTGTTTACTGTTCATCACATCGTATGCACCACCGTATGCTTTTCGAGTAATAACAGTAATTCTTGGAACGGTGGCTTCGCTAAAAGCATATAATAACTTAGCGCCATTGGTTATAATAGCATTCCATTCTTGATCGGTACCAGGTAAAAAACCAGGAACATCTTCAAAAACTAATAAAGGAATATTAAAGCTATCGCAAAAACGAACAAAGCGAGCGGCTTTAGTACTTGAATGTATATCTAATACGCCAGCTAAAACTGAGGGTTGATTAGCAACAATGCCTATGCTTCTTCCAGCCAATCTTGCAAAACCAACTACAATATTTTCGGCAAATAATTTATGTACCTCAAAAAAAGTATCATTATCAATTACTTTTTCAATAACCTCTCTAATATCATAAGGTTGATTGGCGTTTGAGGGGATTATTGAATTTAAATCAGGGCGTGATTCATTACCAATTGAATATTGAAGAAAAGGGGGTTCATCTTCACAATTTTGTGGCAAAAAACTTAATATTTTTTTTAAATAATTAATGGCTTCTAATTCGTTAGCGCATGCGAAATGAGTTACGCCACTTTTGGTAGCATGAGTAATGGCGCCTCCGAGCTCTTCGCTGGTTACTTCTTCATGTGTAACCGTTTTTACAACATTAGGACCAGTAACAAACATATAACTAGTGTTTTCAACCATTAGGATAAAATCGGTAATTGCAGGGCTATAAACTGCGCCACCAGCGCAAGGTCCCATAATGGCACTTAATTGAGGGATTACTCCACTACTGCGAACATTGCGAAAAAAAATATCGGCATAACCGCCTAAAGAAACAACACCTTCTTGAATGCGAGCTCCACCACTATCGTTTAAACCAATAATTGGCGCACCATTTTTAAGGGCTAGATCCATAATTTTACAAATTTTTTCGGCATGAGTCTCACTTAAACTCCCACCAAAAACTGTAAAGTCTTGAGAATAAACATAAGTTAATCGGCCGTTAATATTTCCATAGCCAGTTACTACTCCATCACCCAAATACTTCTCTTTATCCAATCCAAAATCATTACTTCGGTGTAAAACCAACATACCAATTTCTTCAAAAGTTCCTTCATCTAATAAAAAATGTATGCGTTCACGTGCAGTGAGTTTAGCTTTTTTATGCTGAGCATCAATTCTATTTTGACCACCACCTATGAGTGCTTCAGCTTTTTTTTGTTCTAAAATCTTTAATTTATCGACCATAAGATTAAAATTTTGATTAATTATTTCATTTTTAAATGAAACAAAATACAGGTTTAAAGATATTGTTTAATTTAATAAAACATATAACATAAAAAAAAGTTATTTTATCTTTGAATTTTCTGAATTTATTAAAACCTGACGT
The DNA here is from genome assembly GCA_945887955.1 of Chitinophaga pinensis. GTDB lineage: Bacteria > Bacteroidota > Bacteroidia > B-17B0 > Aurantibacillaceae > Aurantibacillus. The sequence goes on from CAMCZO010000020.1 coordinate 17,048, forward strand.
TTATCTATTTGATTATACTTTTTATGAAAGTTAATATTCAATGCAATTCCCGATTCAAGAAACAGTAGATTAATACTTTTATAGTCAGAAATATATTTTAAATTAACATTAAAATCTAACCTCCAAAAAGGAATTTTTAATCCAAAATTTGTTGTGTATAAAAATTTATCACTTTGAATATTATTAATATCAGTGATCATAGCACCATACCTAAAATTAAAGAATTTCATAAAAACACTACTTAACTGAATCTCATAATAATTATTTTGAATAAAATCTTTTTGAATTAAAGGTATCGAATCTAGTAAATTAAATTTATTAGAATTATCTAACATGCCAATTTTAATACCAAGTAAATTAGATCTCGATCGATCTCTACCATTAGAAGATTTTAAAACTTTAATTTTAAATTTTCTATATAAATCAAAAGAGTAATAGGGTATAATTAAATTTCGGGTGGGATCTGGCAAATATTTATAATTATAGGTAAAAAAATCATTAAAATTAGGAATAGAATTTAGAAATTCTATTCCTAACTTAAAACTATATAAATGAGGTCTTTCATTTAAAAGTTGTTTTTTCTCATATTTATAAATTGCTTTGTCTAATCTTAAATTTAATTTTTTTATAATCTTAGAAATATTTTCAGAACCAACATATTCTTTACTAATAGATAATAAAATTGAAGATGCATTATAAAAATTAAATAAATCTATTGAATTTTCAAATTTCAATAATAATTTCTGTTTTTGTTTTTGTTTGATTAAGCGGTCATAAAAATCATATCTATCATTATATTTAATTGATCCAAAAAAATGAATATTATCAAAAATCCGCTTTGCTTCATCAATATTAGAAAATATTATATTATCAATTTGATTAAATTTAGTTTTAAAATATCCATCAATTAATAATGACTTTCTATTAATATATAAATCATTATATTTATTATTTAATGCTGTTAAAGAATCTAAAGTTATGAGAGCAAGCTCGCATTCGTTTTTGTTTTCATAGTTTGATAAATGATTAATTAATTTCATTTCTATGCAATACAATGCAGCGTTTTTGTCATCAATAACTTTTTGTTCGGTTGAATTAAAGTTGTATAAATCACTTAAGAGATTATAAGCTTCATTACATTCATTATTTTCTAATTTTTTTTTAGCAATTAAATAGTTTTTCTCAAAATCTTTACCAATTTTCTGTTCTATTAATAAGGCATATTTTTTCTTTAAAGAAAGAAAATAAGATTGTATTTCGCTATAATCAGACTCTTTTTTTAATGTATTTAAAATCAATATGTCAGTATTAATTTCTTTAATTAATTTGCCAAGATTTTCAATAATTTTATTTAAATTATCATTTTCATTAACCTCGAGATCGGATTCAAGTCTAAACAATTCTGAATTAATTAAATTTTTGTATTTTTCTTCTAAATCTGATTTATCAACTTTTATATAACCTATAACGTTAATAGATGTATCCCTATTTTTTGGGATAAAATTAATAGGCCAAACCTCTAGATTGAAATCACCAAGTGTTTTGATACTTGTTGTTATATTAGTCTTAGAACTGTAGGAAGAACTAATCTTAAATTGATTATTTTGTTGATCCTGAGAGTTAATGCTAGAATTTACAATATTTATACTTGTTTGTATTTTTTGTGATACACTATACTTTAAATCATTTACTAATTTTTCATTAAAATCATCCCATTCTTTTTTTAGATTAGCAGGTAAAAAATTTTTCATTTTTTTATAATAAGTAAAAGTTTCTGTTTTTTTAAAAAAAAAACAGCAATTAGTAGCTAATTTTTCAATTGAGTCTATTTTAAAAATTAGATTATTTATGTTTTGAGAAAAAGAATTTAACAAAATAAAATAAGAAATAATAAAGCAAATAATTTTATTCATGTTAAACGTATTAAATTTTAAATAAGACTTTAAATATATAAATATTTTATTAAACTAATAAGAGACCTTAACATTAAAGTCAGCCCCTCCTCCACCCGACCCTGTTCCGCCTGTATTGTGCCATTTAGAAAATGCTTTTACTTTGTAATAAGAAGACGTTGAAATTGAACTAGAATAGCAAAATTTGGTTATATCCATTTCGTCCATTAAGCACTCTAAACTAATAAAAAAGTCGTTATTTGTTTTGATATTATAATCTTTTAAAGGCAAAATAAATTCGCCTTGTTTTATACCCAATTTAAAAATAATTGGTTTTTTTAAAAAAGTACTACCTACCCAATCATTTTTTATTTTTTCATAAAACATTAAACGAAATAAAAGCGAATCTTTATATTTATTTTGAATAACATAAAAACCAAAAGACTCGATTAATATATTTTTAGTGTTTTTAATTAAAATAGCTGCTTCAGAACCTTTCCAGTTGCCTCCCACATCGGAAAAACCTGTACAATTATTTGTAGTGTATTTAGTGATGCCTAAAGTTTTATATTTTATTTTTTTTGAGTTTACCACAATTTCATCCAATTGAGTAACAGATTGAAATAAAATGATTTTTTTACTCGCTAACTTAAAATAATCAAAAACAAGAATTGCTTGCGTTTGATAACCGATAGACGAGAATTTTATACTATCATTTTTTTGAATATTGTTTACTGTAAACTCAAAAAATCCCTCATCATTGCATACAGTTCCAAAAGGTTTGCCCAATATGCCAACACTTACAAATGGAATTGGTAATTGAGTTGATTTATCAACTATAATTCCTTTAATTATTTGCTGAGAAAAAATAAAGTGAGGAAATAATACTACGAAGAAAATTAAACTGAGTTTCATATTAAACAGAACTAAATTATCAATTTAATTCTTAAAAACAATATTCCTTATTAATTTGTACTTTTGACCACTTATTTAAAAAAATGATTTCTGCTAGTAATATAAGTTTACAATTTGGTAAACGAGTTTTGTTTGATGAAGTAAATGTAAATTTTACACCTGGTAATTGCTATGGCATAATTGGTGCTAATGGGGCTGGTAAATCTACTTTTATGAAAATATTAAGTGGAGAAATTGATCCCACAAAGGGCCGAGTAAATATTTTGCCTGGAATGCGAATGAGTATTCTTAAACAAAATCATTTTGAATATAACGAATTTACTGTAATTGATACAGTTTTGATGGGAAACAAACGTTTATTTCAAATAATGAAAGAAAAAGATGCTATTTATGCCAAAGCAGATTTTACTGATGCCGATGGAATAAAAGCAAGCGAATTAGAAGGCGAATTTGCAGAAATGAATGGTTGGAATGCAGAAAGCGAAGCAGCCGAATTACTCACTAATTTGGGTGTAATGCCTATTAAACATGATAAATTAGTAAAAGATTTATCAGGAAAAGATAAAGTTAAAACCTTATTAGCACAGGCTTTATTCGGAAATCCAGATATTTTAATGCTCGACGAGCCCACCAATGATTTAGATGTAGAAACGATAAGTTGGCTTGAAAACTTTTTAGCTGATTTTCAGAATACGGTTATTGTAATAAGCCACGATAGACACTTTTTAGATGCCGTTTGTACAAATATTTGTGATATTGATTTTAGTAAACTAAGTGTTTACTCAGGAAATTATAGTTTTTGGTACCATATGAGCCAATTGCAATTAAAACAAAGGAGTGATGCAAATAAAAAAATAGAAGATAAGCGCAGCGAGTTGCAAGAATTTGTTAGAAGATTTAGTGCTAATGCAAGTAAAAGTAGCCAAGCAACTAGTCGAAAAAAATTATTAGAAAAACTTACAATAGACGAAATTCCGGCCAGTACTCGTAAATATCCAGGTATTATTTTTAAACAAGAGCGTGAAGCCGGAGATCAAATCTTATTAATAGAAAATTTATCAAAAAATAATATAGATAACAATATTTTATTTAAAGATGTAAGTATCAATGTTCGTAAAGGGGATAAAATAGCATTTATTAGCCGAAATCAATTGGCTGTTTCGAGTTTATTTGAATTGCTTTCAGAACAAGATAAAAATTACCAGGGAAAATTTGCTTTTGGCACTACAATATTCAAAGCTTATTTACCAAATGATAATCATAGTTACTTTCAAAGTGATTTAAATTTGATTGATTGGTTGCGTCAGTTTAGTAAAGATAAAGATGAAACTTATATAAGAGGATTTTTAGGTAAAATGCTATTTAGTGGCGAAGAAGTTTTAAAAAAATGTAACGTGTTAAGTGGAGGCGAAAAAGTACGTTGCATGACAAGCCGTATGATGTTACTTAATCCAAATTTATTAATTTTAGACGAACCAACAAATCACCTAGACCTTGAAAGTATTATAGCGTATAACGATGCCTTAAAAGATTATCCTGGCGTTATCTTATTTACAAGTCATGATCATCAATTAATGCAAACTGTAGCCAATAGAATTATTGAATTAACACCTAAAGGTATTATAGACAAAGTTTGTACCTACGATGAGTTTTTAGAAAATCAAACGATTCAAGAACAAAGAAAGAAAATGATTAGCTAAAGGAGCCATTTATCTGTTTTTTACGTTTATAATTTAACAAAAGCAACATAGCTGTTAACCAAGGGGAAAAAGGCTCGTGAACTCAATTAATGATCCAATAAGAGAATGGGTATGTGAAATTTTTTTGTTTCTCATTTTAATTGGACAAATAATAGTGGTAAAATAGACCATATTTGTTTTCATTACACCCAGAATATTCTACACCTTCACTCTCAAGCTTAATCCCATTTTTGACCATTAATTATGACTTTATCTATTAGATTAGTCCCAAAATAGTATGGTAATAATTCGTAACTATTAATTTCTTTAGTTATAATTAAATTTGCTCTTTTGCCTATGGTTATTGTTCCAACCTCATTTTGTAATTGCATTGCGTATGCACTATTAATAGTAGTTGCATTAATAGCTTCTTCTGGAGTTAGTTTATATTGAATACATGCTAAACTAAGAATGAGTTTCATATTCCCAGTTGGGCAACTCCCTGGATTATAGTCACTAGCAAAAGCAATAGGTAATCCAGAATCAATCATTTGCCTAGCAGGAGGTAATTTTAAATTTAAAAAAAGAGCAGCGCCTGGTAAAATAGTGGGCATCGTATTTGATTCTTTTAATAAATCAATATCATATTCATTGCAAAATTCTAAATGATCAACGCTTATAGAGTCGCATAAAACAGCAGTTTTAATGCCATTAGAATGACTCAATTGTTCAGCATGAACTTTTGGAATTAATCCGTGTTTTTTTCCAGCATCTAAAATTTGTTTAGTTTGATGTTCATTAAAGTAACCTTTCTCACAAAAAACATCTATAAAATCTGCTAAACCCTCTTTTGCAATTACAGGTAACATTGAATTAATTATCAGATCGATATAACCTTCATTATTATTTTTAAACTCATTTGGAATTGCATGCGCACCTAAGAATGTAGCTTTAATGGGGATAAAATTTAAATCTTTAAGTCGTTTTATTACTCTCAACATTTTAAGTTCACTTTCTAAATCTAAACCGTAACCACTTTTAATTTCTATAGCGCCTGTACCCTGAGAAATAACTTCTTTTAAACGCAAAAATGACTGTTCAAATAATTCATCTTCAGAAATTTCTCTTATTTTTAAAGTTGAATTTAAAATCCCTCCACCTCTTTTAGCAATATCTTCGTAACTTAAGCCATTAATTCTATCAACAAACTCTTTCTCTCTACTTCCAGCGTATACAATATGAGTGTGACTATCAGCAAAACAGGGCATTACTATTTTATTTGAGCAATCTATCACTTCAAGATCCTTCCAGTTTGTTATACCTGAAAAATCTTCCATCGTTCCAAAATCTATAATTAAACCATCTTCGCAAGCTAGCCATGCATTTTCAATTAATGGTAATGTTTTCATATCTAAACCAGCTAATTTTTGAGGAGAATTATTATAAACTCCAATCAAAGAACTGATATTTTTAAGTAACATTTTTTTTGAATTCATAAAAACCAATAAGTAGAATATTAATTTAAAATTACTGTTATTTTTAATCAAATATCTTATTAAAAATTAGAGAATAAAAAAAGCCCTCTTATATTTAGGAGGGCTTTTTTAATTGAAAAAAAATTAGTTTTTTTGATTAATTATTTTTACGATTTTGAATTTATTATCAGCATTTAAAATCCGAAGAAGATAGGTGCCTTCTGGATGTTTGGATAAATCAATTTTTATAGAGTCTTTGTCTGTTAGTTGAGATAAAACTAACTGTCCAATCATATTATATATTAATATTGTGTTTTTTCCATCTAAACCATAAACTGTTGTAGAATTATTAATTAAAGGATTTGGATAAATTTTTACATTATTAAGTTGACTTAATTCATTAATTCCGACTTCACCACAAGATTTAACACAAATAACAAAAGTTGAGTCTGTCATATAAACCATACTTGATCCACTTTCGGCAGCCATTTTTCGTAAACGAGTTTTAAATTTACAATTATTAAAACAACTTGGCGGGGTTCCTGTTAATGCAGAGGTATCATAATATTTGGTTATTGAATTTTCTCCATATTTTAAAAATATAGAAGGTCGTAAATTAATATTATCAATATCTTCATCATCAAAGCTCCAAGAAACCGCAGAATCAGAAGAGAAATTACCTGGAGGAGATGATGCAAAAGGCGCCCATTTTAAATAGAATCGATTTAAATTAAAAAATCTACTGGTTAAAAAAGAAGAGGAATTATTAGAAAAAGTAAGTGGTTGCCAACATTCAATTGAATCATTGTTTTGAACAGCCAAAGGTGCTATATGATTTGATTGTAAAGTATAGGTAACTCTTGGTGCAACACAAAATTCATAATCTGTACCGGGTCCAAAACCAAATGAAGCTGAACCAAAATTAGTGGTTTTTGAAAATATTCCACCTTTTCTTACCACACCTAAACCTTCTCCAAATTTGTTAGCTGATGAGCCAGAAGCTGTTTGAGTTATTGCTGCTGATCTAAGAAAGCGAATTGTATCCCCTTCAGTTGTTTCAATATTTCTAGCTAAAACTGCAAAATTACTATTAAGACTTCGAGCTGTTAAAAAATTACCTCCAACAATATGACCTTTTGGATTATTTACCCATGTTTGACTGCCACCTACGGCAAATTGAACAGAATCAATTGCAGGTAAAACAGGAATATTTTGAGCATTCACATTACATAAATAAAGACGACCACGAACAGTATTATGAATAGTAGCAGAACCGCTATTAAAAGCAGCAATAATCTCCAAACCATTAATAACAATATTTTCGGTATTTAAAAATACAGAGCCTACGTGAGTTACAGCAGTACCAGTAGCAGCAGCAGACTTAAAATAAGGGAAACCTGAAACAGAAACGTTTGCAATTTTATACAATTGTTTATTATAGAAATAATGCAAGGTATCAGTAATAATAGAAGGCGTTAAAGCCACCTTTGATGAACTATTTATAGTCGTATTTTTGGAATTAATTATTCCGTTTAATTGATTTTTATTAGGTTTTATATTTTGAGAATACAAACCATAATTAAAAGTAAAAAGAGCAATATAAAAAAAAAGTGTTTTTTTCATCATAATTAATTTTTAAGGTTCTTATTTATTCTATAAAATTAGAAAAAAAATGGAAATTTTCAAATTTTAATTGCTTTTTTTTTACTCGAGTTTATTTTCATTTTTAATATAAATACCAAATGGGTTAACTTATTTTGTATTATTAACCCAGATATACAAAAACCTATAAATTAATATTTGTAAATTTACAAGAGTAAATTTATGAAGTTAAGGTTAAATAACTTATTAATGTATAAATTAAAATTGAATAAAATTATTTTAATTTTTTTATTGAGTTTATTTTATTGCCAACTATTTTCTCAAAAAGCTCTTTCGTTAAACGAAGTAAAAAATGAAGCGAATCGATATTTTGAGGATGGAGAATTCACAAAAGCTTATAAGCCTTATACTCAATTAGTTGCAAATTACCCTAAGGAACCCGAATACAATTACAGATTAGGGGTTTGTATGATCTATTGCGAACCTGATAAGAAAAAATGCATTTCTTATTTGAAAACGGCATCAAAAAATTCTGAAGAATCACCTAAAGATGTTAAATTTTATTTAGGAAAAGCATACCATATAAATTATTTATTCGACGAGGCAATTAAATGTTATTCTGAATATAAATTAATTGGAACATCTGTTCAACAAAAAAAACTACAAGTTGATCAAGAAATTAAGGCCTGTGAAAACGGAAAAAGACTACTCAGTAATATGACGGATTTAGTAGTTCAAAGCAAAAAACAATTAAATGAGCTAGACTACTTTAGAAGTTATGATCTAAAAAGTATCGGAGGGAAGTTATTAATAAAACCAGACGAATTCAAAACAAGTGCAGATAAAAAGAAAAAAGAAAAATCTATTTTGTTTTTACCTAAAGGAAGTAATACTATATATTATAGTAGCTATGGAGATAATCCATTAGATGGAAAAGATATTTACACATCAACAAAACAAGCTGATAATAATTACTCTAAAGGGGAAAAAGTTAGTGGAATAAATACAGAATTTGATGAGGATTATCCTTTTTTACATCCAGATGGAAAGACCCTCTATTTTGCAAGTAAGGGATTTAATAGCATGGGAGGGTATGACATTTTTAAATCAGTTTACGATGAAGAAAATAAAATTTGGGGTAAACCTAAAAATATGGAATTTCCAATCAATTCACCTGATGATGATTTTTTATTTGTTACAGATTCTGCTGAAACAACAGCTTATTTTAGTACTGGAAGACAAAGTCCGCCTGGCAAAATAGATGTTCTAAAAATTAATACCAAAAGAAGACCATTAGATGTTTTGGTTATTAAAGGTAATTTATTTAAAGAAAGTCAAGATCAATTTTTGAATGGCAAAATTTTTATTAAAAACATTGAAACACAAGATAGTATTGGCACTTTTAAAACTAGCAATAACGGTGATTATTTAATTGATTTACCAAATGGTGCTAAATTATTATTTACGGTTGAAACACCAGGATTAAAAACACAAAGTGACACGGTAAATTTACCATTAGCAACAACATCAAAACCATATAGACAAACAATTTCATATTTGGAAGACAAACTGGTTATTACAAATTTTTTTGATGAAAATTCGAGTGATGATAATTATATCCAATATTTAAAAGTAATTGAAAAGAAAGCAAAATTAGATGTAAACGAATCAACTAAAGTAGTTGATGAAACGATAGTAAATAATCCGAAAAAAGAAGTAGAAGAAAATTCAAAAGTAATAGAAACAAAAATAGAGAAAAAAAAATCAGAAAACCCCAGTGTTTCTAATCGTGAATTAGCATTATTATCTAAACAAGATGCTGAAGAAGCAAGAAAAGAATACAAAGAACTTAAACAAGATGCTGAAGAAGCAAAACAAATTGGAAATGAACTTATCGTAACAGCTGAAAGTACAATCTCTAAAATGAACGAATTGATTATTAGCGATGAAACAATTGACGATATAGAAATACGAAACGACTCTATTAAATTACATGAAAATAAAAGAAATGATGCTCTTAAACAAAAAGAAATGGCTAATAAACTATTAACATATAGCGAAGCCTTAACTAAAGATTCAAAAATAAAAGAAAAAGAAGCTGAGTTAAACGAACAATATTCGAACGAATTAGAAAAAATAAACACACAAAACACTGATTATATTTTAACAAAATTAGAAAATCTTCAAAAGGAGATTTCAGAAATTTCTAATAAAGAAAAAACATCTGAAAATTTTTACGCAGATGTAAAAGATAAGATAGAAGAAAAAGAAAATTCATTAAGTTCAATCGAAAAAATTAACAATTTAACAGAACAAAATTTAACTGAGGTTAAGCAATCAATTGCAGAAAACGAAAGTGTTCTTTCTAAAACAAGAAAAAAATCGATAAAAGCTGAGCTTAATCAAAAAATAGAAGATTTAAAAGCCGAAGAAATTGTCCTTGAAAAAGAATTAAGTAATAACGAAGCTGAAATAACAAAATTAAATACCGAATTAGTTGATAAACGAAATGAATTAGAACTATCAGTTAAAATTAAATCAGAAAATATTGCATTAACAATAACAACTCAAACCGTTTCAGATCAAGCACCAATAGTTAATAATATAACAGATAATCAAGCTGTCACAACTCAAACCGTTTCAGATCAAACACCAATAGTTAATAATTTGTCAGATAATCAAGCTGTCACAACTCAAACAATTTCAGAAAATATTACAACCAATAAAGAAAATGAAAAAGAAAATAATTCGATAAAAGAAGAAAATAAAAATCAAGAGCCTATTAAAGACAAAGAAGAAATATCCATAAATAATAAACAATTTGAAAACATTCCTAAGAATGAAAAAATAGAAGAAAATACAAACCAAAATAGTTTATTTATAACTGCTAATTCAAATAATACAAAAGAATTAAATAAAAATCTAGAAGAATTAACAAGAAAATTATCAATAATAGATAGTGATAACGATAATTTGAATAATTATCAAAATGAAAAAGCAAAACAATTAAAAAATGATGCAGATAAAACAATAAGTGAATCGAAATTTAAACAAAACATATTAAAAGAGTTAATTATAAAATCAAAAGCAACTATTGATTCATTAATGTCAAATCCTAATATTGAATTAAATTACGAAACAAATCAAGATAATATTAAAAGTTTAATAGCAGAAAATAAGTCAAATGAATTTGAAACTAATGAGGCGAAAATTCTTAATGATAAAGCTGATAGTCTTTATAGAGAAATTCAAATATTGAAAGAAGATATTAAATTAGAGTCAGATAGTTCGGCCTCAGAAACATTAACAAAACGTATAAAGGAAAAAGAAAATGAAATAATAATTAAACAAAATGAGGCAATAGCCGTGTTACAAAAATCTAATTCGGAATATCAATTAATAAAATCACAAGACTCAACATTTTCAATAATTAACAATATAATTCAAGAAATTAATAAAAACACAAACGAATTATTATCAATTAAAATAAACGCATACCAAAAACAAATTGAAGCAAATACTGAAGAAATAAATCAATTAAATTTAAATATAAAAAACAACGAAGTTTTAATTAATAAAAATACAAATATAAAAAATAAATATATTTTAATAAATACAAAAATTGATCTAATAAATAAACAAATCGATGAAATTAAATTAAACACCTCACAGGAGTCAACACTAGACTCTATTTTAAATATAATTAAAACTCAAAAAATAGCTATAACTGAATTATTAAATATAAATGATTCAATAAAAGAATTAAATAATACAAATATAAAAATCACGAAAAACAATATTAATAAACCAAATGCAGAAAAAAATAATATACCAGTTGAAAAAATAGAAGCCAAAAAAGAATCTGATAATATCACAATGAAAACTGATAAAACTTCAATTACGATTAAAAAACTAAATGAAAAAGACACAACAAGCGAGCAATTGATTGTATTATTTAATTCGGCAGATAATAATAACGAAGTACTAAATGAATCAGGACAAACATCAATAAATGAACTTAATGTGCTATTAGCTGAAAGCATTTTATTAAAAAAACAATTAAATAGTAATTCAAATAAGGTGATTTATAATCCAAGAGAATATCTATATAAATCTGATAGTTTAAATCTAATTTTTGACTCTTTAATAAAACTTAGTAACAATTTGAGAGTTGAAGCTGAAGAAAAAGATGAAAATGAAAAACAACCTTTGATAGCTAAATCAAATGAACTAGACTCCTTAGCTTTATTAATAAAAATTGAAGTTACAAAATACTATGATTTGGCAAAAGACACATTATCATTAGCTATAAATGATAGTATTCAAAATAAATTAGAAATTAACAAAGAAAGTCAGATTACAGCAATAATTAACTTAATTAATGCTCTAAATATACAATTTGACATTTCTAAAAACTTAGTTCCATATAATTTATCATCAGAATTAAATGATCAAAAAGAATTTGCAATTAATTTAAATAAAGAATCAAAACAAATTCTAGAAAGTTTAAAAAATATAACTGATAATGAACTAAAATTAAAACAACTTACACTTTCCGCAAAATTAAGTAATCAAGCAATAATTGAATTAAATGAATTGCTGCCTTTTATAAAAAAGAAAATTCCTAATAATAACATTGCCGTTAACACTCAAACAATTGAGGCTCTTCCAAAACAAGAAACTAAAGAAGAAAAAATAATTCAAAAAAAGGAATCTATCACTATAGAAGGTTTAGAAATTAAAAACGAAACAGCTTATAATAATGATAATCCAATTCCATTAAATGCAAAATTAAATGATGGTTTATTATATAGAGTCCAAATAGGAGCTTTTAAAATGTTAATAGCAAATAATAGTTTTAGTGGATTAAGCCCAATAAATGCAGAAAAAACTGGGAATGGCTATTACAGATATACTGCTGGAAATTATAATGAATATAATACTGCAAATACTGTGAAAAACGAATTAAGAAAAATAGGTTATCGTGACGCTTACGTAGTCTGTTATTATAACGGCAAAAGAGTTAGCAGATCAGAATCCTTATCAATATCAAAAACTAATGAAAATATAGACATTGTTGCTAATCAAACAAGTTCTTTAATTGTAAATACACCAGAAATTAAAAAAGAACTTAATAAAATAAACGGTTTATTATTTACAATTCAAATTGGATTATATAATAAACAAATTAACGGCGAAAGCATATTAAATCTTAAACCAATTTATTCAGATATGGCACCAAATGGATTATATAGATATACTGCTGGAATATACAATAATATTGATAAAATATTAAAAGACAGAAAAAGGGTTGCCGATGAAATTGGAATTAAAGATGCTTTTATTTCAGCCTATTTAAACGGAAAAAGAATCTCATTTAATGAAGGAAAAGAAAGGCAAAAAAATGATTTGAATATAAAAATGGAAAATGAAATACCTATCGAATTTCCTAACCAAACTCAAAATAATTTATCGCTAAATAATGAAAGCCAAAATTCAATTTCAACCGTTACAAATAATATTAAACCATTTACAAATAATGTAAATACATATCCTAATCCAACTATTGAAAATGGAGTTAAATTAAATGAAGATGGATATAGCTTTAAAGTTCAAATTGGCGCGTTTAGAAAACAAGTGCCAAATGAAATAGTGGCTAAGTATTTAACAATAAAAATTTGGCCTGTAGAATACAAAGTAATCAACTCACTATTTATTTATAATATCGGAAATTTTACTGAAGCAAAAAATGCAGAAACATTAAAAAATGAAGCGATTAGATTGGGAATTACAGATGCTTTTATTACAGTTTACAAAGACGGAAAAAAGGTATATGGTGCCGAGGCAACAAATATGATGATTCGCTAATTAATTTTATTTACTTTTTTATTTAAACTAAAACGAGATAATGGGCGCTTAGCATAAAGCCAATTAAATCCTTTTAACCTTGCGTTTTCAATATCCACATTTTTATATGGATCAATAAGTCCTTTGGTATTTGGATAAAGAGAAACACGTTCTATATCTCCACTTTTAAACGTAATATCTATTTTTGAGCAATTTGTTTTATCAAGTCCTACCATTTTATTTTTATTTTTAATGTAATACATGATTTCAGCATTTCCTGAAACATTAATGTGTCTGATTGTATCATTTTGTATATCACCCTCAATAATTTTACCTAATAATTGATTAAATAAATTTGGATTAGTTGAATCGACTTGTTGAATCAGAAATGATTTGCCTTCAAGTTTGAAACTTTTTACAGATTTTTTTCCAACAACAATATTGATTTTTTTGGCTGTAGCTTGTGAAAGATTGGACCATAAAACTGGATTATAAAAAAGTTGTAATAATGAGTCTTTAGAAGTCATTGATGAAGAATCGCAAATGGCTTGAAGATTCTTTTTATAAACCATAACATGATGATAAGCATTTAAAATACTATGAATAGAATCTATATCAATATGATAAAGTGTATCTGCTGAAACAAAAAGAGTATCTAAATCGAATATTCGAGCATATAATGCATTTTTGGTAACTAAGGCTTCAGATTTTTTTTCCTTATACTCTATATAATCTCCATAAATAATTGACTTTTTTGATGTATCAATTAAAGTTACGTTTCTAAAAGCTCTGCCAACTTTTAATTTTCTATCATAAAACAAACTATCACCTTTAAGTTTTTGTTGAGAAGTTATTAAAATTGAATTCTTACTAAATTGAGCCTTATCCTTATTCGTATCGTACCATCCATTTTCGCAATAAATATAATCTTGCTTACTCAAAATTATACTTGGTCCTAAAAAAAAAGCAGTTTTAGATGGAATACGATAACGGAGAGTATCACAATTCATTTTATAGTCTGGGTTTAAAAGTATGACATCAAAATGAAACGCTGCTTCTTTAGAACTAGAATAATAATGGCCATTTTTACTGGTTAAAGTATTTTGTTTATTTACAATTTTACCTCCATTTGTATAATTAGCGATAGAATTAGCTGCATCAAACGTTAAAAAATTAGTAGTTAAAATCATATCTTTTTCGATGCATTTGACATTATTTTCAAGAAAAGCCATTCTAATTTTACCATCATAAATTAATTTATCACCAGTTACTCGAATACTATCCCCTTTGGTAATTAATATGTGACCTGATGCAAAAATTTTATTATCGGCCTCAAAAAAAAGAGCCGTGTCACAATACAATAAAGAGCCATTATGTTCTGCGATAACGTTGCCATGTAAAATTTTAGCTGATGTTTTTTCAGAATCATAAGATAAACTTTCGGCTTGTTTAATAGTAATAAGACTTGAATTTACTTGACCATAAAAACATGATGTCAACATAAAAAATGCTACACAAAATATAAAGTAAAGAGATTTAAACATTTCTATTAATTGGTTCCCAAATGCTTGATTTAATTCCTTTAATAAATTTAATAAAACCTTCAAAAAGAGCAAAATTCATTAAATAAAAGTGGGCAATGAATTTCAAAAATACATTATTAAATTTAAAAAAATAATTGAATAAAGGAAATAATAATAATAATAATTGAATGCATGAAATCCAAATAAAAAATTTATGGTAAGGAATTAAAAAAACTGAACAGAAAAGACAAATGAAAATAAAAAAAGGAGTTAGCCAACGTAAAACTTTATGAGACCAAAAGGCAAAACAAATAGATGAAAAATCAAACAACAAGTGTTTAAAGAAAAAAAGATTTTGAAAATTCCCAGATGATATTCTTACTTTGCGTCGATACTCACTAGAAATATCAGATGTAACATCTTCGATACAGATAGCTAGATTATTAAGTAAGGCATAATTCTTTCTTTCTAAAACCTGCATGGTAATAAAGAAATCGTCAACGATGAAATTAGAAGGCACCTTACTAAATAAATTATTCCTGATTGCATAACATCCTCCTTCAGCACCCATAATAAAATTAAAGGCGTAACTTTCTGAAGCTTTAATTTTATTTTCAAAATTTAAATATTTTTTTTCTTGGTATGAAATCCCATCATTATTTGAAGATTCTTTAATAATATTAGCAGAAACTAATCCAACATTAGAGTCTTTAAAATATTTCACTAACTCAAAAATTGTATTTTGTTTAAATATTACATTCGCATCAGATAAAATCAAAACAGGTTCGTCGCATAATGATTGTAAATGATTAATGATAGAAATTTTGCCTACCCTACCCTTAAAATTAATAAATTCTATATTACTATATGTATTAGTCAAATTAGAGATAATTTCATCAGTTCTATCTGTTGAGGCATCAGAACCAATAAAAACTTTCAATTTAGAACTTGGATAATTTGTATTAAAAACGGATAAAATTTTTTTTTCAATAACTTTTTCTTCATTATGAGCGGCAATTAAAATTGCGATAGACGGTAATTCATCATCAGAATAAAACAATAATTGATTATGGTTTGAATTGCGATAAATTAAAATCATAAACAAAGGATAAAATACATACGTATGCAATATCAATAAAGAAGAACAGATAAGAATAATAATTAATAAATTATACATGACTCAATTTTTTATAAAATTGAACTAATTCAGAAACAACTACTAAATTATCAAACTGATTTAATGCTAATTTAGAAGCTTCGAGTTGAATATTTTTACATATATCTTCTTTAGTAAGTAGTTCGATAACAGATTGAATAAAATCATAAGGATTATCAGCTATTAAAATGTTTTTTTGATGGGTATAATTAATTCCTTCTGCACCAATAGAAGTGCTTACAATAGCTTTACCATATGACATTCCCTCGATAATTTTAATTCTTAAGCCACTCCCCGACCAAAGAGGAACTATCATAACGTGATGTTGTAAAAAAAATTCTTTACCATCTATTACATTTTCAACAATAAGAACATTAGGTTTATTAATATGAAAAAAATTTAGTGGAATTCCTTTACCTGCAATTATAAATTTCGAATCAGGTACAGCTTTGTATATTTCATCCCAGCAAAAGTCTAAAAACCACTTTACTGCTTCTTGATTGGGTATCCAATCCATCGAACCAAAGTAAAAAATGGTTTTAGGTTTTTCTTTAAACTCTATTTTTTTTTGATATAACAAAACATCAACGCCAGTAATACACGTAAATAATGGTTTTGTGCAGCCTAACAATTTAAATTCGTGTTCATCAATTTTTGTAATTGGAACTAATGCGTCAACTTTAGAAAGCATTTTAATTTCGAAATCTTTAAGCCTTTTATTTTGAAGAGAAAGATATTTTAATTTAAAGTAATTAGTTTCAATTTGTTTATGTCTATTCCAAATATAATGCTCAATATTATGAGCTCTTAAAACAATCTTAGCCTTACTGTTTTTTCTAATTACATCAATATAAATAGCCATAAACAAGCCTTCAATCTGAATAAAATCAAAATTATTACTTTTTAATACTTCAATTAATTTATTTTTATAGGATTTAAAATAAAAACGTGAAATAAAGTAAGACCTTGATGAAAACAAATTAAAAAAAGCTCCAAAATAAGAAGTGTTAGTGTTTTTATAAACTGAATTATAATTGCTTTTAACTTTAAACTCTATAGGAACTTCATCGTCGGGCTTAAAATGTTTTTTAGTATTTATTGTTAGTAAATGTAATTCTACATTATTTTCAATTAAGCCTTTAGCCATATTAAAAATAGCAATACTACTTCCGTCATTAGCTGGATAAGGCGCTTTATTTGATATTTGAAGTATTTTAAACACGATTTTTCTTTAAAAAAAATTTGTTTATAAATGAATAGTAACTAGTTGCATCAAAAATAGAAGAATCTCTCGCAGCTTTTGAAGTTAAAAAAACACTTATTGGTAAAAAAATAATTAGTGGCATCCAAATAGCTTTTAAAGGTGCTAAATGACCCTCATTAGCAAGATTAACATAAAATTCAGTTAAAATATAATAAGCCAAAAAGAAAAAAACTGAAACCACGACAGGCATCCCTAGACCACCTTTTTTAATAATTGCGCCAAGAGGAGCGCCTATAAAAAATAAAATAATACAAGCAAAACTTACAGTAATTTTTTTATGCCATTCTATTAATAAACTTAAAAGCGTTTTATTTTCAACATCAAGGTTAATATTAGCATTGTCAATATAGGATAAAGCTGTGCGAGTTGTATTTAATGCATTTTGAACACAAAATATAAAAGAATCCTTTTTTAAACTATCATAAAACATTAAAACATTAACTTTTGAAAAAGAATTTATTTTATTTGAAAATCTTAATGTACGAGGATAAAAATAATTAGCTGCTTGACCGTATAAATTGGTTATTTGTTTATTAATAATACGAATTGTAGAATCAGCAACTGAATCGAGCTGCCATACATTAAGCATTTCTTCGTTCCCTTTAAACAATTCTTCGTTGGTATGTTTTAATTTATAATCTTCTAATGGTATATTTACTTGTAACTGTTTATAATTTATATGAGAAAGTTTATTTTTTCTACTAGTTGATTCATAGTTTTTACTTTCTTCGTATCGATTACCATCTCTTAGAGTTAAAACCAAATCGCTTGAATCTTGGGTTGTAGTTATTTTTCCACTTTTAGCATACATTTGAATATCATTACCCATATGAGCAGTATGATCATATATATAAATTTCATATAGTGTATCTTTATCTAAAGATTTTTTTCCAACTCTTAAGCTATAATTTTCGATAGCGTTATAAAAAACTCCTTCTTTAATATTAACAGTTGGCTTTTTTTGCCTCATATCGTATAATAATGTTTGAGACTTTAAATGAACGACTGGCAAAATAAAATTAATAAACAAAAAAGTAGATCCTGATAAAAGTAAAATAACTATAAAAACAGGGCGAATTATTCGGAGTAGAGATATACCAGAAGCTTTCATTGCTGCTAATTCATAATTTTCGGCTAAATTTCCAAAACACATAATAGACGCCAATAATACTGCTAATGGAATACATTGAGGTATTATAGCAATCCAAGCATAAAAAAACAATTTAAATAAATCAGAAGTTCTTAAGCCCTTACCGATTAAATCATCTAAATAAGTAATAACAACCTCAACCAAAAAAAAAAGAAATACGCTAATAAACAACGTTATAAAAAAAGGAGGTAAAAACTCTTTTATGACAAGGCTATGTAGTTTTTTCAACTGCAAAATTATTTATAAAAATACATTTATTTGTTTACTTTTTATTTATAAATTAACTAAACTTTGTTATTTTTGTAATCTTATGATTAATGGTAAAAAATTAATAGCTGTATTGCCAGCATATAATGCTGCTCTTACATTAAAAAAAACATACGAAGAAATACCATTTGAGATTGTAGATGATGTTGTATTAGTAGATGATTGCAGTACTGATAATACCTTGGAAGTTGCGAATAATATTGGAATTAAACACGTTATTATTCACGAAAAAAATAAGGGTTACGGTGGTAACCAAAAAACATGTTACGATACAGCAATGAGATTAGGCGCTGATATTGTTATCATGTTACACCCTGATTATCAATATACACCAAAATTAATTCAAAGTTTAAGTTATTTGATCGCAAACGACCTCTACCCCGTTGCTTTTGGCTCAAGAATATTAGGAAAAGGAGCCTTAAAAGGAGGTATGCCGATGTATAAATATATTTTCAATCGTTTTTTAACCTTATCTCAAAATATATTAATAAATCAAAAATTATCTGAATATCATACCGGATACCGCGCTTTTTCGAAAGAAGTAATTTTAAAAATTAATTATCATGCAAATTCAGATGATTTTGTATTTGATAATCAAATGATTTCACAAATTTTTTATGCAGGATTTGATATTGCAGAAGTTACATGTCCTACCAAATATTTTCCTGAAGCTAGCTCTATTAATTTTAGTAGAAGCATGAAATATGGCATAGGTGTTTTAGGTGTTTCATTTAAACACTTTTTTAATAAATTAGGCATTATTAAATCTGAGATATATAAAACCAGAAGCTAAATTGATTATGGCAGTTTACCGTTTTAAAGTTTACCTCGAAGATAACGAAGATATTTATAGGGATATTGACATTAAGGCTTCTCATACTTTTGAGGTATTTCATAAAATTATTCAGGAAGCGTTTAAATTTGATGCAAAACATGCAGCTGCTTTTTTTGTAAGTGATGATTATTGGCGAAAAGGGCAAGAAATAACCCTTAGGAAAGAAGATTTGCCTTTAGACGAGGATGAAATCAGAAAAAAAGTTGAGCCAAAAAAATTAATGTCGGATATTAAAATTGCTAAATACATCGATCAGCCTCACCAACGTTTTGTTTAC
>CAMCZO010000021.1 GCA_945887955.1 Chitinophaga pinensis
CTATTTGGGCTCATGTTATTTTCGTTATGAAGAACAACCTATAACAGATGTGGCCTATCCTTCTTTATCAGACCCTACCGTATTAGTTAATACTACTGTAAATGGCAAAAATAGCATTCGCTATGGCTTAGAACATACATTTAAATATACTCTTTTTAAAAATTTAGATGCCACAATTAATTTAAATGCCTTTTATATTTATTTAAACGGTATTGTTGTTCCAACTGAGCCAGAAGTGACCACCAAAGGATATGCATATAATTCTAAAGCTACTTTATCTTATCGCTTTCCAAAACAGCTTACTCTTCAAGTAAATGGTAATTACGAATCGCCTCGTATTTTATTACTTGGTTTTTCTTTGCCAATTTATTCTATGGATTTTTCTATTAATAAAATGGTGGGCACAAAATGGGTAATTAATGCTACTCTTAGCGATGCATTTAATACTCGCAGAATGGGAACTAATTTCCAAACACCTTATTATATTCAAGAATTATCGCGCCGAAGAGAAAGTCGTTATGTAAGATTAACATTAACCTATATTTTTGGAAAAATGGACGCCTCAATTTTTAAACGTGCCAAACAAATGAAGGGCTCCGATTCTCAGCAAGGAAGTCAAGATGGATTAGACTTTGGAAAATAAATCGCTTTTTACAAGTTATAGTTAATATCTTAATTAACATTAAATAATTGCTATTATTAAATTTAATAATTTTAGTAGTTATAAATAATCAAACGTGTCGAATCCTTTAAAAAAACTTGCTGGTCAAACTGCCATATATGGCTTAGGAACTGTCATGCCAAGGATTTTAAATTATTTACTAACTCCAATTTTAACTTATGAATTTTCAGCAGCAGAATTTGGTATTAACAGTGAGTTATATGCCTACATTTCTTTTTTAAATGTGATTTTTACTTATGGCATGGAAACCGCTTTTTTTAATTTTAATTCGAAATTAGAAAATAAACAGGATGTGTTTAATACCTCTTTTTGGTCTTTGCTTATTTCATCAACAATTTTTAGCGGATTACTGCTATTATTCACTTCAAATATTGCTAACGAACTTTCTACACCAAATGCCGTTTATTTACCTCAATTTATTGTTTGGAGCATCTTAATTATTGCAACCGATGCAATTGCTATTATTCCCTTTGCAAAACTAAGAACTGAAGGTAAAGCGCTTAAATTTTCACTCTTAAAATTAACCAATATTATTATAAATTTTGGTTTAACAATCTTCTTCTTAAAAATTTGTAAGTCAAGCTATGACCTTTGTGAAGTAAATAGTTATGCTGCACTTTATAACCCTCAAATTGGGATTGGATATGTATTTTTATCTATACTAATTGCTAATGTAATTACACTTATCTTGCTAGGCAATCAGTTGATAGGCATAAAATTTAACATCAATTTACAACTTCTTAAAAAAATGCTTTCGTATGCTTGGCCTTTAATTATTTTAGGATTGGCAGCAATGATAAACGACACCTTAGATAAAATTATTATTAAAAAATTAATGCTCGATAAGTCCGAAGCTCAAATAGCGCAAGGTATATATGGCGCCTGTAACAAAATAGCGGTTTTAATGAGTATTTTTATTCAATCGTTTCGATTTGCATCAGAGCCATTCTTTTTTGGAAAAGCAAAAGAAAAAGACTCCAAACAAACTTATGCCATAGTCATGAAATATTTTATTATTTTTTGTTTGTTTTTATTTTTAGCAATGGTAATGAATTTGGATTGGATACAATATATTTTAGAAAGTCATTACCGAGAGGGATTAAAAGTGGTCCCCATATTATTAGTGGCGTACCTTTGTTTAGGGGTTGTTTATAATCAATCTATTTGGTATAAATTAAGTGGTAAAACAAGATTCGGTGCAATAATTGCCATTACTGGTGCTGTAATTACTTTGGTAGTAAATATTTTATTTGTACCTAAATATTCATATATGGCTTGCGCTTGGGCTACCCTTGCTGCTTATGGCGGCATGATGTTATTATCTTACATCTTAGGACAAATCTATTTTCCTATTAAATATAATCTCAGAGCAATAAGCGTATACTGTTTTTTAGCTTTTAGTTTTTATTTGATTTCTTACCTTTATTCCGACATCGATAATACTGCACTTAAATTAATATTAAATAATTTATGGCTTATTTTATTTGTCTGGATTATTTATAAAATGGAATTTAGCACCTTAAAAAAATTAAACTCTGATGGCAGCAATTCAACTGAAAGTAATTAATCAATCTGAACACGCTTTACCCGAATACGCCACAATTTTATCAGCTGGCCTCGATTTAAAAGCAAATCTTTCTGAAAGTATTTTATTAAAACCGCTGCAGAGAACCTTAATCCCTACAGGTCTTTTTATTGAACTTCCAGAAGGTTTTGAAGCGCAAATCCGCCCTCGCAGTGGTTTAGCATTCAAACATGGGCTAACTGTTTTAAATTCTCCTGGCACAATTGATGCAGATTATCGAGGCGAAATTAAAGTGCTTTTGGTGAATTTATCAGAAGCTGATTTTATCGTTAATAATGGAGAAAGGATAGCGCAAATGGTTATTGCAAAACATGAACAAATTATTTGGGAGCCAGTTATTCAATTAGAAAAATCAAATAGAGGTGCTGGTGGCTTTGGAAGCACAGGAAACAAATAAATTATTTCAAAATAAAAATAATTGTGATTTCTTATAATCAAAAATTTTCTTATAAGCCTTTAATTTCTAACTTTGATTCGTGAAACGGAAAATTATTATTGGAACCCGAGGAAGTGATCTTGCTTTGTGGCAGGCAAATTACACAAAAGGATTATTAGAAGAAAAAGGGCAAGAAGTTGAAATTAAAATTATTAAAACACTTGGCGATCAAACTCAGCAATGGGATACAAGCTTTGATAAAATAGAAGGCAAAGGGTTTTTTACTAAAGAATTAGAAGACGCTTTATTAACTAGTAATATTGATATTGCAGTTCATTCTCACAAAGATTTACCAACCACAAGTCCAGAAGGATTAATTATAGCAGGGGTTTCTAAGCGAGAAGATCCCTCAGATTTATTAATCATTCATGATTCTTCTGTTGATGAAAAACTTAAATTTAATTTAAAAAAAGGGGCAATTGTTGGAACATCTTCAACAAGAAGAAAATCACAACTATTAGCCTTTAGACCTGATTTAAAAGTAAAAGATTTAAGGGGCAATTTACCGACTAGAATTAATAAATTACGCTTAGGTAATTACGACGCAATAATGCTAGCAAAAGCAGGGGTTGAGCGTTTAGATTTAGATTTAGATGAATTTACCGTTGAAAAATTAAATCCTTGCGAATTTGTTCCTGCTCCTGCCCAAGGAGTATTGGCATGGCAAACTCGGGAAGATGATACTGAATTATTAAATATAATTGATCAAATTAATGACCTAGATGTTTTAATTAAAATCAATATTGAACGCGAACTCTTAAATATGTTTGAAGGAGGCTGTCACTTGCCTTTTGGAGCTTATTGCGATACTGAATTAGACGATGAAGATCGTTTAAAATTTATGGTTTGGATTAGTGTTGCGGAATCTTGGGATAAACAACCTAAACAATTTTATTTTGAAAC
This sequence comes from Chitinophaga pinensis, assembly GCA_945887955.1. Lineage (GTDB taxonomy): Bacteria > Bacteroidota > Bacteroidia > B-17B0 > Aurantibacillaceae > Aurantibacillus. The sequence goes on from CAMCZO010000021.1 coordinate 3,607, forward strand.
CTTAGATACTGATGGCTTTGCCGATATGATGTTTGATCACATTCAAGGCTTAAAAAGAAAAAAAATATTTATTACCAAAACTTTTAAAGAAGATGATTATTTACCAAAAGCCTTAAGCAGATTAGGGTTTGAGACATTGGGTAAAAGTTTAATTGAGTTTAAGCAAATTAAAATTCAGTTTCTTCCTCGAACTGAATGGATTTTTTTTAGTAGTAAACATGCAGTTAGGTACTTTTTTAGTCAAAAACCAAAAGTAGATAAAGCAACAAAATTTGGATGCGTTGGTACCTCAACAGCCGCCGAATTAAGAATTAATGGCCATAGAGCTAGTTTTATTGGTCAAAGTACAGATATTAAATTGGTTGGAAAGCAATTTAGTAGTATTGTTGGTAGTAATTCTGTTTTATTTCCTATAGCCCGAGGAAGCATGCAAAGTATTCAATGGCAAATGGTAAAACGTGATAGCGTAATTAATTTAGAAGTATATGCTACCCTATCCCAGAGTATGGTTGTAGCAAATGATTACGATGTAGTCTTATTTACCAGTCCAAGCAACGTTGATTCTTATTTCGAAAAAAATACTTGGCATCCTCATCAAAAAGCAATTGCAATGGGCGAAGCTACAGGTAAATCGCTCGAAAAATTAAAAATTAAAAAATACACGATGCCCAAAAGTTTCGACGATTTAGGATTACTTCATGCTATTTTAGGAATAAAATATTAAGTGTCCTTCAAGATTATTTTCAAATAACAATTTTTTTTTAATTGTTCAACTAATTATTTATCATATAAATATCTTACTATTTTGTCTGCAAACGATACAATTTGTAAATTTTAGATATTAATTTTTACTCAATCCTTTCTGATAATAAAAAAGTAGTTAATTTATTTATGTAATTTAGTTTGGAGAACCAAATTACATTAAAACGAGAACTTCTTTAAAGAAAATCTAAATTTTTTAAACAAAATATACTCCTATTTGTTTTAATTTACTGGTAAGAAAAAATAGTTTGCTAGTTTTATTAATAATTAATTAAAATACTTTAAACAATGGTGAGTTTTGAAAAGAGTAACATTCAGAAAGAGCTCATTAAATATAGGCATCAAACGCAAGGTCAAGAAGACAACTTAATAAAAGAAGCGAATCGGATTTTAAGCGCTGATTTATTTTCTGAAAAAAAAATATTAGAACATTTAATTCAATACAATTCTACTTTCCAATTAGTAAGTGAAGAGGATGTGCCAAGCGATTTGGTATTTACTTTACAAGAAATAAAATGGATTTGCGTGAGCTTGCGCTTAAAATTTTTAGACAGCAAGCAATTCGCCAATGAAATACCTAATGAGGCTGTTTTAAAAATAAAAAAATTTAATACTAAGTTTGGTAAGGATCTTGCTCATTTTAAGATCTTATCTACCGCTAGCTCTTTTAAGAAAAAAGAAGATTCTGAAACATTATTATTTGCAAAAACGTATGGTAATAATTATTTTTTGATTTATCAATGGGGTAACCCTTTAAAGTGGCATCGAAAATTACGTTATTGGTATTTACGTAGTTTTGAAAATTTATTTTTAAGCCTAATTTGCCTTACTTTATTAATTGATTTGATTTTGCCTACTTCTTTAATAACACTCGATAAAAAAGCTGAATATTTTAGCGGATATCGGGCGGCCACATTTTTTCATTTACTAATTTTTAATACGGGTGTAACTGCTTATGTATGTTTTGCTTTTGGGAAAAATTTTAGTGGAAGTATCTGGAACCGGCATAATGAATTTGATTAAATTTATACCACTCCGTCGCCCAATATTCTTAAAACAATATTATTTAAATTATTATTTAAATGAAGTTGGCATGAAAGCCTAGATTTATCAGTTATATTTGGTAATGTATCGAGCATTATAAGTTCATCATTAGTGATTTCAGATAATAAATCGAATCCTGAAACTATTTCTACATGGCAGGTTGCACACAAAGCGATGCCTCCGCAAGTTGCCATTACATCATAATCATTCCCTTTTAAAAACTCCATTAAGTTCAAGCCCATATCAGTTGGAGCTTCTAAAGTTGTTAAAGTATTATCAGAGTTTTGAATGTGTATTTTAATATCTTGCATATAATGACAAATTTACATCAATTTATTTCGTTTTTTCTTCGCACAATTCAACTAAAATTCCATTTGTGCTTTTTGGATGTAAAAAACAAATTCGTTTATTATCTGCACCATCTTTTGGTTGTTTACTAATAAATTCAAAGCCTTCAGTAGTCAATCTATTAATTTCAGAGTCTAAATCATCAACAGCATATGCAATGTGATGAATACCTTCGCCTTTTTTTTCTATAAATTTAGCGATTGGACTGTTTGGTGTTGTCGCTTCAAGCAATTCAATTTTTGTTTCGCCAATCATAAAAAAAGAGGTACTTACGCCTTCACTTTCTACATTTTCTAATTTATAATGTGGCTCACCAAATAATTTTTTAAACAACAAGTTGCTATTTTCTAAATTAGAAACTGCAATTCCAATGTGTTCAATTTTTTTTATCATGATTAGTGTTTTTTTGAATTAATAGTATCTTTAATTGGATTAACAGAAGCAGAATTAATGGCTGAATTAATGTTTTGTTTTGGATATACCGTTTTAGTTGGAAGAGAATTTTCTGGGATAGCTAACTTCATAATTAATAAAAATAAAGCTACGGCCAAAGGTGTAGCAAATAAAATATATTTATACTCATTATAAGAACTTTTTAAAGGTTCCGTTTTAGAAATAGGCTTGATGTATTTTTCGTGCTTTTTAATGTAATCGTTATAATACTGGCGGCGTTTAAGTTCTTTTTCGTCAAACTTCCAATTTTTATTTGGTGTTTTTTTATTAAGGGTTTCGTTAGATTGATTGCTCGACTGGTTTAATCTAGAATCATAAATTAATCTTAATCTATTATCTGATAATGTTTTGTATGCTTTTAAAATTAAAGAAAATTTTTCTTTTTCTTTATTATTTTTATCTGGATGATAAAGTTTGGCTAATCTTCTAAATGCAGCTTTTATTTCTAGTCGCTCTGCTCCTATTTTTAATCCTAATATTTCGTAAAAATTACTCAATACAATTTTTTTGTTTGTAAGCTTAAAAGAAATTAAAACTTTATGCAAACATTTTTTGGTTCAGTAAAAAAATCAAGTCCTTCGAAGCCACCTTCTCGACCAACACCACTTGCTTTTACGCCGCCAAATGGAGTTCGTAAATCGCGAAGAAGCCAACAATTAATCCAAACAATCCCTGCTTTTAAATTATTAGCTAATCGATGAGCGCGTGTTAAATTTTCTGTCCAAACAATACCTGCCAATCCATAAATTGTAGAGTTTGCCATCATTAAAGCTTCTTCTTCAGAATCGAAAGGTGTTATGCTAACTACTGGACCAAAAATTTCTTCTTGATTAGATCTGCAATTATATTTTAATCCTTCAATAATAGTTGGTTCAATAAAATAGCCACCTTCAAAATCACCGTCAACAATTTTTGCTTTACCTCCACAAATTATTTTTCCACCTTCAGTTTTTGCAAGCTCAATATAGCTAAGTATTTTTTGCTGGTGTTCTTTTGAAACGATTGCTCCAATATTGGTTTTATCTTCTATTGGATTACCGACTAACAATGCTTTTGTTTTTGAAATAAAATCTAATTTAAATTTTTCGTAAATACTTCGTTCAATAAATATTCTAGAACCGCATAAACAAATTTGCCCTTGATTAGAAAATGAAGAACGCATGGTGCTTGATAACATTTTTTCATAATCACAATCTGCAAAAATAATGTTAGGGTTTTTTCCTCCCAATTCTAGCGATAATTTTTTAAACATAGGCGCCGCTATACTTGCAATAGTTTTGCCTGTAGATGTTCCGCCAGTAAATGAAATTAAAGGAATACCCGGATGACTAACAATGGCTTCTCCTACTTTATTTCCCAGTCCATGAACAATATTTAAGACTCCAGGAGGAAGGCCGGCTTCGATGCAAATTTCCGATAATAAAAAGGCTGTCATCGGTGTCACTTCCGAAGGCTTTGCAACCACTGTGCAACCAGCAGCTAAAGCTGGGGCTATTTTCCAACTAAATAAATAAAGTGGTAAATTCCAGGGAGAAATACAACCTGCTACTCCAATGGGTTGACGAAGAGTATAATTAATAGCAGAGTTTTCCATACTATGAGCATGTGAAGCATAGTGTAAAATGCCAGTACCATAAAAGTGGAAATTATCGGCTGCTCTTGGAATATCTATTGTTTTGGCTAATTTGAGTGGTTTTCCATTATCAATCGATTCTGCTAAAGCTAATTTATCGAGGTGTTTCTCAATTAAACGCGAAATTTCTATTAAATAATTTGCTCGCTTTTCCTTTGGAGTATTGCTCCAACCAATAAATGCTTGATTAGCTGCTTGATATGCTATTTCTACATCCTGCGCATCGCTATCAGGAATATAAGAGTAAACTTTTCCGGTGGATGGACAAAAATTGTCGAGGTATTTTTTAGAAATTGGGTCTAATAGTTGACCATTAATATAATTTTTAATATGTTGCATTTAAAAAAACATTAGGACATAAATTTAGTGGTTTATGTTTGGTTTAGCAATTAGTAAATAAAAACCTATTATTTACTATTTAAATACTTAATATTAAAAAGGCATCAATCCTATTTATTGTGTTGCAAAATTTTAAAATATTAATATCTTTATATAATTAATCTATATTTAATGTCTGATAAAAAAAACATAAAATCAATATCTTCTTCTTCTGGAATTCAAAATAATTTTATTAATCGTTTAAAAAAAGTTCTACCCCCTACTATTGGAATTGCAGAAGAAATTTCAGATTTATTAAATATAAGTATTGATAGTGCATATAGAAGGATTAGAGGAGAAACTGATTTTACTTTTGAGGAGATTTATATAATTACTCGAAAATACAAAATTAGCATTGATGAAATTTATGGTAATTCGAATGATTCTGTAACCTTTGAATACATAAAATTAACTGATAGCGAAGTAAATTTTGAAAAATATCTTACTAGTTTAAGAAATCGGCTTGAAAGTATAAATAAAGTAGAAGATAAAAATATTTACTATGTAGCTGAAGACATTCCGGTATTTTACTCTTTTTTTTCGAAGAAGCTTACCGAGTTTAAATTATTTTATTGGCAAAAAAGTGTTTTAAATGTTCCTCAATACCAAAAAGTTAATTTCGAATTTGGTAAAATCCCTAAAAAACTTGTTGAAATTGCTCAAGAATCCTATCACGTTTTTTTAAATATTCCCAGTATTGAAATTTGGTCTGAAGGAACTATTTATACTGGTCTAAGACAAATTAAGTTTTATTTTGATACCGGTATACTTAATAAAATTGATGCCTTAGAATTATTAAATGAATATAAAAAAATGATTGAAATGGTACAGAAATTTGCAGAAGATGGAAGAAAAAATAATAATGATAGTAAAAACAACTTCACCCTTTATAGCAGTGAGGTTGTTCTCGGAACCAACTGTATTTATATCACAATGGGTAATTTAAAATACGCTTACATTTCATTTAATACCATGAATTCTTTAACAACAAATAATACAGAATTTTGTGAAGAAACAGAACATTGGGTTCATAATTTAGAGCGCAAAAGCAATCTAATTAGTGGCGTTTCAGAAGCGCAGCGTTATCAGTTTTTTAACACTATGTTTAAAAGTATCGACTCTTTTATCGACAAGATAAGTCATGCTTAAATTTGATTTCGTTTGAAAAAAAAAATTGTTATAGTTGGTGGTGGTTCTTGTGCTTTGTTTTTAGCTTGCCAATTAGATACAACAAAATATAATGTAGCTATATATGAAAAAAATGCAACGCTAGGACGTAAATTTTTAGTTGCGGGCGATGGCGGACTTAACCTAACACACTCTGAAAGTTCTGATGATTTTTTAAAAAAATACTCTCCTCATTCCTTTTTTAAAAAGTCTTTTACTAAATTTTCAAATGAAAATTTTATTAATTGGCTAAACAAAATAGGTATTGAGACATATATAGGTAGCAGTGGAAGAGTTTTTCCTGTTAAAGGAATAAAACCTATTGATGTTTTAAATGCTTTGATTAATATTATTCATCAAAAAGAAATTAATTTATTTAAGAAACACGAATGGATAGGTTTTGATTCCGCACATTCACTTTTATTTAAAAATCAAAAAAATAATTTAACGGTTAAAGGTGATTTTTTTATTTATTGTATGGGAGGGGCAAGTTGGCCTGTAACCGGAAGTGATGGAGATTGGTTAACAAAATTTGATAAAATAGGAATCCCTACTCTACCATTTGAAGCGAGTAATTGTGCTTTCAAAATTAATTGGCCTATTGAACTTATAAATCGCATTGAAGGAAAGTCTCTAAAAAACTGCTCGTTTAAAGTGGGAAAAAAGTTGCAATTAGGTGAGGCCATATTAACAAGATTTGGCATTGAAGGAGGCGGCATTTATCCCTTAAGTCCCTCTATTAGAAAAGAAATAAATGACTTTAAAAAAGCAGAATTAATTATTGATTTTAAACCTAATTTATCAGAAGAAGTCCTTTTAAAAAAATTAACAGCAATTAAAAAATCGAAAAACTACAGCCAACAAGTATCGACTTTATTAAATTTAACTCCCACTCAATTATTACTTTTAAAATGTTACACCAGTAAAGAAGTTTTTAAAAATCCAAAACTATTAGTTATAGCAATAAAAAAATTAAAACTAGAGCTAAAAGAAACGGGGCCTATTGACGAAGCCATATCATCAGTTGGAGGAATAGATTTAAAAACGCTAAGTCCACATTTTGAATTGCAATCTCTTTCGAATCACTTTGTTATTGGAGAGATGTTAAATTATGATGCTCCTACCGGAGGATATTTATTACAATCTTGTTTTACCATGAGTTCGTATTTAGCAAATTATTTAAATTCACAATAATTTTATTAAAAAAATTAATTTAGACATCTAAATTTTCTAAGTTAAATTATTTTATATTTGTTCAAAAAAAATGTTGGTAAAAAGCGAAAATATAATTTGTGAACTAATTAATCAGATATTGGTTATTACAATTAATAGACCTGATAAATTAAACGCTCTAAATAAACAAACCATTGAAGAGTTGCATGAAACATTAGTAGGTGCAGAAAATCAAAATGATGTTCGTGTTGTAATAATAACAGGCTCAGGTCAAAAAGCATTTGTAGCTGGAGCCGATATTTCTGAACTTGCAGGTTTATCTGTAGAGGAAGGAAAACAATTAAGTTCTAATGGTCATTTTAAAATATTTAATTTTATCGAAAATTACAGCAAGCCTATTATCGCTGCAATAAATGGCTTTTCATTAGGCGCAGGATTAGAATTAGCAATGGCATGCCACATAAGAGTGATGAGTGATACTGCTAAAATGGGCTTGCCAGAAGTTAGCTTGGGTCTTATACCCGGATATGGCGGAACTCAAAGGCTCGCTCAATTAGTAGGAAAAGGAAAAGCATTTGAAATGATTACAAGTGGCGATTCAATAAATGCTCAAGATGCCTATAAATGGGGCTTAGTTAATCACTTAACCTTACAAGAAGAATTATTAGCGAAGTGTTTTGAAATATCTAATAAAATTATTTTAAAGAGCCCTCACGCTGTGAAAATAGCAATTAAAACAATTAATGCAGGGTATAATAATAAATTAAATGGCTTTGAAGTAGAAATCGAAGAGTTTGGCAAAATATTTTCAACTCATGATGCAAAAGAGGGTGTTTCTGCATTTTTAGAGAAGCGAAAACCTGATTTTAAAGGTGAATAACCATTATAATATTAAATTTTTATAAGATTATTTTAGCATTATAAATTGCATTAACTTTGTCGCATATTTAATTAATGAAAAAATCGTTGCGACCATATTTACTACTTATCATTTTATCTTTTAATTTTTTAATTTTTAATTCAGATTTATCTGCTCAATGTGCAATGTGCAAGCAGGCAGCAGAAACATCATTAAAATCTAATCCAAATTCAATAGCTAGAGGGTTAAATTCAGGAATACTTTATTTAATGGCTGTGCCTTATCTGTTAATTGCTTTTATTTTTCGTAAACAAATAAAGCATTTATTTAAAAGACTATTTAAAAAACGAATAAAATCGTCAGCGAATTAATTTAGATTTCAATTACTTCAGCTTTAGTTGTTCCTGAATATTGAATAATTAAATGGCTATTTTCTTGTTTAATTTTATTGTTTCGTGAGAACGAATAAAAATTAAAATCTAAAGGAAGAACAATATATCTGTATTTGTGATAATTTAATCCTGTTTTTTCTATAAATTTATTTTGTTCTTTTTTCTCAAGGCCTTTAAAGTATAATGATTGAGGTCTTACTTTAAAGTGTAAATAATAATCTATTGCAATAAGTTTTTTTAGTACGGCGTCTTCTGGATAATTTTTTTCGGCATATTGAGTAATTATATCAAACACATCTGTTAATGAATATTTGTGATACTCTTTTTTTGTACCAAAATAAATACCAAGACCTAGTAAAAATTCAAACACACTATATTGCTCGGTTATATATTTTAATGTGTTAATTGTTTTTTTTCCATTCCAATAAATTTCGAGTGCATTTTCGAGTTGTACAATTTTTGCTAACTCTTCTTTTGAAAGATAGTTGCTTTCAATAATTTGATAGGGAGGGTTTTGATCATAAATAAAACCGTGCTTTTCTTTATCTCGCATAGTTGTTCCCTTTAAAAATTTCAAAAATCCTAATTGCATTTCAGGAGCAAATAATTTAAACACTTCTTCAAAACTATATTTAATATCATCCCAATAATCAAGTGGGAGCCCTACAATTAAATCTAAATGCATTTCAATTTTATAATCTAATTCTTGAATAATACGTTTAGTTTTTTCAAAATTTTGTTTACGACTTACTTCTAAATTCGCTTTTTGATTTACTGTTTGAATTCCTATTTCAAAACGAAATAATCCTTTAGGCACATTCTCATGAATAAAATTAATAATATCGGGATGAAGAATATCGGCAGTTATTTCAAATTGGAAAACATTATGAGGGCGATGATGCTCTAAAATAAATTTAAAAATGTCGATTGTAAAATCTCGTTTTATATTAAAAGTTCTGTCTAAAAATTTTACCACTTTTCCATGCTCCATCATAAAAAGTAATGTCTTTTTTATACTTGCATCTGGAAGATAACGAACTTTGTTGTCCAAACTAGCTAAGCAAAACTCACATTTATAAGGGCAACCCCGAGAAGTTTCGATATAAAGCACTTTGTTTTTTAACTCCTCAATATTATCAAATTGATACGGCATGCTTTGCTCAAAATTCTTTAAATCGAACATCGGCGCTAAAGTATTTTTAATGATTTTAAGATTATCCTTTCTAACTAAACTCGGAACATTTTCAACATTTGGATACGAATTAAGAAATTCGCTGAACGGAGTTTCGCCCTCACCAACAATAATAAAATCTATAAAAGGTAATGCGATTATTTCATCATACTCGTAACTTACTTCTGGACCTCCTAATAATATTTTGCAATCTGATTTTAATTCTTTTATTTTTTTTGCTACAGCTAAAATGGGCGTAATATTCCATATATAACAACTAAAAGCAACAACATCATACTGAGAACAAAATACTGCTATATCATCACCTGGTTCTTTAATTGTAAACTCTTTCCATTCTAAACCCTTGTGATGCTGATTTAATTCGTAAAGAAGCCTTATGGCTAAATTACTATGGATATATTTTGCATTGAGAGTAGTAAGAAGGCTTCGCATAAAAGATAAAGGTAACTATTATTATTAAAAAGTTTTATGATATAAAATCGGCTGTTTTTTAAATTTTAGTCATAAAAAAAATAAGACGAGAATTAACTCGCCTTATATAGATATAATAAATGCTTAGGTTATTCTTTAATTAGTTTTAATCCTTGCGAACTTCCATTTTGATCTTTACAGTTGAGAATATAAAACCCTTTATTTAAGCTACTGATATTTATATTAGCTTCTTGATTATTTTTTTCAAAACTTAATTTTTGATTTAAAACTATTTGGCCCATCATGTTTTTTATTTCAATATTTATTTCCTTTGTTAATAGATTACTATTTTTTACAGTCAATTGAGTTGATGCGGGATTTGGAAAAACGTTAAGTGAAATGGATTGATTTTTTAAGCTTGGAAAGCTTAAACATTCAACTACCTTAATACTTATGGAATCTTCGCTCTTACAACCATTAATACTAGTTGCTGTGCAAGTATATGATTCATCAGCAAAAGCAATATATGTAAAAGATGGTCCAACAGATAAATAAGGTGACCAAGTATATGAATTACCTCCAATTGCTGAAACTGTTACTAAGTCTTCGTAGCAAACTAAAGTTGGAGAATTAATAACTAAAACAGGATTTGGATAAACAGAAATTGTTTTTGAAATCACACTTGTTGAGCCATTATTTGCTGTTAAAGTAATGGTATAATTACCCGTACTTGTAAAAGTAATACTAGGAATAATTGCATTGTTACTAGGATTAATTAATGCGCCACCTGAAACAGACCACGTGTAATTAGGAACTGGGGTTCCAGAAGAATTATTAGTAGGTGTTATTGATCCTAGGCCGCAAAATTTATTAGGTATATTAAATTGCGCTGAAGTAGCAATTGAAGAAATAGAACACAGATTATGAGTGCCCAAAAATTTACGATAAGGACTGCTGGTCATCGCTGTTTGTATTCGGGTTGACTGGTCTGTTGTAAGCATATATTTAGACGGATCATCTACATAATCCATAATATTCATAAACATGCTTCCATCAACAGCACTAGAACAAGAATTGGAACCTGTTGCATTTAGGGGGTAATTAGGTGATCCAAAATTACTTGTTTTAGCAGGTGGCGTATCATCGCAATAATCATTTCCACAATTGGCGTCCCCCCAAGTATGCCTGAGCCCTAAATAGTGTCCTATTTCATGAGAACTAACTCGCCCTCTGGTATAGCCAGTTAAATAAGTGCCAGTTGGATAAATTCCTTGCGAGCCAAAAGCTTTAGATAAACACCAAAAGCCATCGGTAGTAGACGTTCCGAATGAACCAGGTAAACCTGATAATGTAGTTAAGGGCGGAAAAGTTGCATAACCTAAAAGCGAACCATTAGAAATTCTATCGGTTACCCATATGTTTAAATATTTTGATACATTCCATATGGATTGAGGCTTAATGGTTCCGTTTATATAATTCTGTAAAGATGTGCTAGATGAAAATGTTATTGGATTTGTCCACCCTTTCGTTACATAATTTATTCGTTCAATACCTGGTTCTGCTAATAAATTTCCTAAGGTATCTAATGTAGCCAAACAAAACTGCACATTGCAATTAGCAATCATAACTCTTCCTAAAATATCTAAATTAGTTTGAGGCAAAACTTGATTGGATGCATAATTTACAAATGCATTGGCTGGATAATTTCCGCTATTAAATCCTATTCCTCCATAATCATTATTTAAAACTTGTATTTGAGAATTTAACTGCCCTTGAGCTAAATTTGGATAAGTTCCAACGGCCTCACCACCATGAATAACATGAATGATTACAGGAATTGTAAAAACCTGAGCTTGCGTTTTATTTGAAATGTTGTTTGTTTTTATTTTTTGAATTAATTGTTGAAATTCTTCTTCCCATTGTTGACTTGGAGTTTCTGTTGCGCATGGTTCATACTTTTTTTCTTTTGGGAAATCTATTTGAGCTTTTAATTGATTTAAAAATAAAAAAAGAATAAAAAAAATTGATTGTACTGTGATTTTTGATGGCATAAATGAAATTTTTTAAAACTACACAATAAATAAACTAAATAAAAATATTTAGTACTATAAATCTATTAAAAAAAAATCAAGTTTTTTAATACTTTAACAGCGACCTTAATTAACAAAAATTTATAAAAGCTAATTTCAGAATTAGTTAATCGTAACAATGAGTAAAACGAATTAATTAAAATGTTAATGGATTACCTTTGTAATAATCGATAACTTTTATTTTAAAAACATAATCGTATTTAGCTTGAAGCAAATTACTTTCTGCAGCAAACAATCGATTTTTAGAAGTACTAAAATCGAAAGAACTTATTACTCCGGCATTAAATTTTTGTTGTGCATATTTAAAAGATTCAGTTGCAGCATCTAAACTCAATAAACTCGCATTGTATTTATTTAAAGCCGCTTTAACATTGGCTTGAGCTTGTACAATGTTTTTAAATAAATTTTGTTTTGTTAGGTCTTGTGCTAATTTTGAATTATACGTATTTAATTTTGCATTTTTAATGGCAGTGCTTGTTTGAAGGCCATTAAAAATTGGAATAGATAAAGTAAAGCCAATACTTTTGTTTACATTATCTATAAACTGATCGGCAAAAGATTTTTTTTGACTAATTAATTCGGTTAGTGGGGCATAAACGCTATCGCCTTTATTTGTAATTCCGGTAATTTGATAGCCTGAAGTTCTATAACCGATTATGTTTTTTGCTAAACCAGATGATCCCGTCCCCATACTGGCATTAAAACTAAGGATAGGGCTTTGTTTGCCTCGGCTTGCGGCTAGCAATTTTTCTGCGCTCAAAAGAGCATAAGCCCCACTTTTAATACTGGGCTGATTTTTTAAACTAGTTTCGTAAATGGTTAAGGTATTATTTTCTAATATCACAGCTGCCTCTATATTTAAATCTGGGTGAGCAATTGTAAAGTTAGTCACACTATCAAAGTTCATTAGCTGCTTCAGATTTAAGAGACTCAGATTAAGATTATTCTCAGAATTAGTTACATTTAAAAGCTCATTTGCTAATTGCGCTTTAATATCAAATTCTACACTTTTTGCTATAACGCCCGAATTAACTAATTTTTGAGTGCGTTCTAGCTGTTCTTTTGAAATATTAAATTGATTTTGAGATATTTTTAAAATTTCTTCTGAAAAAATAACACCTATATAAGCGTTTGCCACATTTAATGATAAATCATTTTGTTGCTGTTTAAGTGTTTCTATACCGCTCAGATAACTATACTCGTTCGCCTTAATGTTATTTATTTGACTTAATCCGCTCCACAAAACAACATTACTACTAACATATAAGTTTTGAGATAACACCTGTGTGTTTGCGAATGTGTTCGTAAATCTATCGATAGTTTGGCCAAAATTGTAAACATGCGAACCCGCTAAATTAATAGTAGGAAGAACTGATGCTTTAATTTGATTTGTATTATTTTTATTTATTTCGTTGTTTAAGGCCGATTGTTTAAGGCTGATGTTATGATTTATAGCATACTTAATACATTGTTGTAAATCCCATGGTGCCTGAGATTTTGTAATAAATGTTTGTGTGAGGAGTAATAAAATATAAAATGGCCTGGTCATTTATTTAACAATGATTTAATTTATTATTCGAGCTAAGCTTTTTTAATTATCAATAAAAAATAATATGGTTTGGTAATTTATATTAAAATTATCTGAACTACTTACTAAGATTTATGGAGTGTTTTTTATTTTTAATTAAAACAAAAAATAAGAAAAATATACACATTCCTATCACTGCAAAAAAACTGAGTGTGGGTGAGTCAACAAAGAAAGTAATAAGCGAACTACATATAGTTATTAAAGAAAAAGTATAAATAATTAGGGTGATTTTAGTATGACTATAATTACATTCAATTAATTTGTGATGAATATGCTTTTTATCAGCTAAAAAAGGCGATTGCCCACTTAATGTTCTTATTAATACTACTCTAAATGTATCTAATAAAGGATAGGATATAATAGAAATTACAAAAACGGGCTTACTAATTTTTTGCCAAAACGGGCTTAAATTATTAATCGGATATTCAATTAATTTTATGGATAATATGCAAATAAACATTCCAAGAATAATTGAACCCGAATCTCCCATAAAAATTTTAGCTGGTGAAAAATTAAAAATTAAAAATCCAAGTAATGCGCCAGCTAATGCAAAAGATAAGGAAGCATATTGAAATTCATTATTAAAAACAAACCAAATTCCAAAAGCAAAACTACTAATAAAGCCAACGCCTGCAGCTAATCCATCTATGCCGTCAATTAGATTAAATGAATTAACCACAACTACGTAAGTAAAAATAGAAATGAAAACACTGCCCCAATAGGGTATTTCAGAAACGCCAAATATGCCATGTAAACCCAAAATTCTAATATCCCCCATTAAAACTAAAATTAACGCAACTAAAATGTGAGCAAATAGTTTTTTTACAGCTGCAGTACCTATAATATCATCTTTAACGCCAACAAAAAATAAGACTAAGCTACAAGCAATAATAAGTTTAAATTCTTTAAAAATTTGAAATGAATAATTATCAGCATTAATTGAGAACCATAATGAAAAAGAGAAAATAGTAGAAGCATAAATAACAATACCACCAATGTTTGGAATTGAGCGTCTATGTATTTTACGCTTATCACCTGGCGAGTCTGTTAATCGTTTTAATATTGCAACTTTAATAAGAGCAGGCGTAGAATAAACAGATATGATAAAAGCAGTTAAGAAAACTAAAATTAATAAAGGCATCTAAAAGTCGTAATATTGATTATACAAATTGGTTTTTAATGAAAAATAAACGTAATTAGTTTGATTATTTAACAAGCCAAAGTTATAAAAATTTTGTGAGTGATAGTTTATGCCAATAGAAAAACTTAAATTATAACTTGGATTAATTAAATAGCCGATTTTAGCATTAAAATTAGTCGTATTTGATTTGTTTTTTAAATCAATTTCTTTAATCAAATAGTTATATTTCATGTTCAAAAAAAAACGCTTCCACCTATAATCACTTAATGCAACTAATTCAGTTCCTATTCCCGGACTAAATGCAAGGGGCTGATTATAATGAGTAAAAGATTGATCAGAAACGATGTTGGTCGGACTCTTATAACTTGAACCCATTACAGCATTATATTCAATTTGAAAAAATAAATTATTAATACCTAAGGCATCAAAATAAGTTAACCCCAATTGATAGCCCCAGCTTTTTCCAATTTTACTGGTATCAGACAAATCATCTAACATTATTTGACTATATGTATTTAATTTATTTGAAAGTTTAATTTTTATCTCAGAACCAATTAAAACATTGTTTGTATGGTTTAAATTATAAGCTGCTAAATTGCTATAAATAATAGGATTGAAATATTGCCAACTTAAATTTTGTTGATTTTTTTTATCACCAACTTGCCACATAGTGCCTTGAAAAAAACCTAAATTAATGGATTTTGTTATGTTTAAACTTAAATAATGAAAACTAGCCGCTTTTTTTTGAAATAACCTTTCAGTATTTGGCAACTGAATTAAAGATGCTGGCACTAAATTCATTAACACTGCATAAATAGTAGTGTATTGAATTTTGCCTTTAAACCATTGTTGTGTAAAGCGAGCATATGGATAATTAAATGAGTTATCGCTTAAAAGTAAAGAACGATAACCCGCGCCAATTTTATGTTTACCATGCCCAAATTGAATATTGAAATTTTTACTTGCTTGAATTGAAACAAACCCAGAAGAAAAAGCATAATCATAGCCACCGCCATTAAATGATTTCCATCTTCCTTGCCCAGGAATTACCAAATTTAATTTAGCGCTTGAATTAATGTAATTAGGAAAAAAAGATTGATTCTCAACAAACATACTTTCGAAATATACTTTATCGCCAACTTGTCCGCTTCCTATAAAACCTCGAGTGTTAGTATATAGTTTATTGTTAAGAGTATCTGCAAAATCTTTTCCAATTTCAAGATTTAATATGGGGTCTAATTGTAATTTAAATTTTTCAGTCGGAGATTCTATTTTGATGGCATGATTTAAAAAAATAAATTTTGATAGTGCGCTATTTTTATATAAAGAGTGGCTATCTGTTACATAAAGATATTTTTTAGAAAAAAACGGAATATATGGTTTTAGATTGGTGTGAATATTGTTATTGATTTCAGCTAATTTTTTTTCAGTAAAAAGCGAAAAAAAGTAATCATTAGGCAAATTATAATACTGTGCCTTTATGGAATGTATAATTAAAACAAAAAAAAATATTAAGGGTTTTAATTTCAATGGATTACCACGTTTTTACATTTTTATTTTTTATATAATCTTCGTAAACTAATCTAATCCCTTCTTCTAAACTTATTTTGTGTTTCCATCCCAAATTGTTAAGTAAATTTACGTCTAATAGTTTTCTGGGAGTGCCATCAGGTTTAGATAAGTCGTACTTTAATTCACCAGTGTAGCCAGTTGTTTTCTGAATTAACAAGGCTAAGTCTTTAATCGAAATATCAGTCCCTGTTCCAATATTTACATGTTTGTGTCCGTTATAATTTCGCATTAAAAAAACACAAGCGTCTGATAAATCGTCAGCATTTAAAAATTCGCGCAAAGGTGAGCCTGTGCCCCAAATTTCAACGAAGGGTAAATTATTTTCTTTTGCATGGTGAAATTTTCTAATAAGTGCAGGCAGTACATGAGAATTATTTAAATCGTAATTATCATTTTTCCCATATAAATTTGTAGGCATAACCGAAAAAAAATTACAGCCATGTTGTCTAAAATAACTTTCGCACAATTTTATGCCGGCAATTTTAGCAATGGCATACGGCTCATTGGTGTCTTCTAAATAACCACTAAGCAAATAATCTTCTTTTAAAGGTTGAGGCGCCAATTTAGGATAAATACATGAAGACCCAAGGAATAATAATTTTTTTACTTTATTTACAAATGATGCATGAATAATATTATTTTGTATCATTAAATTATCATACAAAAAATCAGCACGATAAATATTATTTGCTTGAATGCCCCCAACTTTAGCCGCCGCTAAAAAAACATAATCAGGCTTTTCGGTTTCAAAAAACTCATCAACTTGTTGGGTTTTTTTTAAATCTAGTTCTGAAGATGTTTTTAATAAAAAATTCTTATACCCTTTTTCTTGCAAATTTCTTAATATAGCAGAGCCTACCATTCCTTTATGACCAGCAATATATATTTTAGAATTAAGTTCCATTTAAAATAAAATGATGTTTAGAATTTGTATTTTTTTACAAGAGATTGGTTGTAAAATTTATTCCTTTTGATTTATTACTTTATGACCACCTTCTAATAAATATTGATCGCGCTTAAATAAAACTAAATCTGCTTGAACCATTTCTTTACATAGTTCGGCAACTGTGCATTTAGCAACCCAGCCTAATTTATTTTTAGCTTTTGATGCATCGCCTAATAATAAATCTACTTCTGCAGGCCTATAATATTTTGGGTCTATTTCTACTATCACTTTTCCTGCAGGATCAATTCCTTTTTCATTTTCTCCACTCCCTTGCCATTTTAAATTTATGCCAACTTCCAAAAAAGCCATGCTGATAAATTCTCTTACTGAAATTTTAATGCCAGTTGCTAAAACAAAATCATCGGGCTCATCTTGTTGTAGCATTCTCCACATCCCTTCTACATAATCTTTTGCATGACCCCAATCTCTCTCTGAATCTATGTTGCCAATAAATAGTTTTTCTTGCATACCCAAACTAATTCTTGCGGCAGCACGACTAATTTTACGAGTAACAAAAGTTTCGCCTCTTAGCGGACTTTCATGATTAAATAAAATCCCATTACAGGCAAACATTCCATAGCTTTCTCTATAGTTTTTTGTAATCCAAAAGCCATATAATTTAGCAACACCGTATGGGCTTCGAGGATAAAATGGGGTGGTTTCTTTTTGAGGTGTTTCTTGAACAAGACCATAAAGTTCGCTCGTTGAGGCTTGATAAAAACGCGTTTTCTTTTCTAAACCTAAAATACGAATAGCTTCTAAAATACGGAGTGGCCCAAGAGCATCAGCATTAGCAGTATATTCAGGAGTTTCAAAACTAACTTTTACATGGCTTTGCGCAGCAAGATTATAAATTTCGTCAGGCTGAACTTCTTGAATTATTCGAATTAAGTTTGTGCTATCTGTTAAATCGCCGTAATGTAATTTAAAGTTTATGTTTTTTTCATGTTGATCTTGATATAAATGATCAATTCTATCAGTATTAAACATCGAGCTTCGGCGTTTAATCCCATGAACATAATAGCCTTTACTGAGCAGCAACTCCGCCAAGTAGGCCCCATCCTGTCCTGTTATTCCTGTTATAAGAGCAATTTTTACCATAATATAAAATATCAATATTACAAAAAAAATAATTAGTTATTTACATTAGTTTTGATAATTGATTTAGCTTGATTTTAGTATATTTGAATTTTATATTATTTTAATTACCAGACAGAAATTATGAAAGCAAAAGATAAACCCGCAAAAGAAGGTCAATCGGTAAGTGTTAATATCCCAACTTTCAATAAAAATAATTATATTATACTGTTAGCAGGATTGGCATTAATAGCTATTGGTTATTTGTTAATGATAGGCGGCGGTAGTGATGACCCCAACTTATTTAACCCCGAAATATTTAATTTTCAGAGAATTACTTTGGCTCCAATTTGTTGTTTGCTTGGTTTTGTTGCAATCATTTTTGCAATCATGTGGCGTCCAAAAAAGACCGGAGAAAAAACGGTTGATTAAGCTTTGGTTTTAGCCTCTTATCAAATTAAGGTTATAAAAAATGATGGCTAAAGATTCATTTTTTTAATAAAGAAAAATTGGTTTACGAAAATAATGTTTGATATTAAAAATTGGCCGGGTAAAAGAATTGTTATCTATTCTTAAAAAACAATATTGTATCTCTTATTTGTAAATAAAAGCATAACTTTATATGAGCTATTTTAATCGATGAATAAGTTATTATTTATACTGTTTATTTTTGTTTCTGCTTTTTGTTATTCTTCACACAATCGTGCAGGAGAAATTTCATATAAACGAGTTCAGCCCTTTACTAGTTTAGTGGGTGGAGTTTCTGTGCCAACGTATAGTTATTTAATAACCGTAACTGTTTATAGTGATTTTGGGCAAGACGTTGCAGATAGATGTGCGGATACGGTCTATTTTGGTGATGGACAAATTGGGATTGCCTTTCGTGTAAATGGAGGTTTTTCGGGGTGTAATTGCCCGCCCTTAGCCCAGTGTGGGCTAGAAATTATTAATTCGGCAAATTATAATGTTAAACTTAATACTTACACAATAACTCATGTGTATGCTGGTGCAGGCCGTTATTTAATCCGAATGATTGATCCAAATAGAAATGCCGGCGTTCACAACATGACGAATTCAAGCGACCAGGCCTTTTATGTTGAATCACTATTAGTTATTTATAACCTTAATGGAGCCAATAGTTCCCCTATTTTTAATTATCAACCTCTTGATAGGGCATGTAAAGACAAGTGCTTTTATCATAACCCGGGGGCATATGATCCTGATGGCGATTTGCTAACTTACGAAATTTCTACCCCTCGAAAGGGGAACGGGCAAACCGTTGATGGATATTTTAATCCGAGTTCTGAAGGCGGCACTTTTAATATCAATTCAAGCACAGGATTATTAACATGGTGCTCTCCAAAATTTAAAGCAGAGTATAACATAGCCTTTATTGTAAAAGAATGGCGAAAAAACTCTAACGGAGATTATCAACTTATGGGTTATGTATTAAGAGACATGCAGGTTGTTGTAGATGTTTGTCCAAACAACGACCCGCCAAGTATTATAGTTCCTCAAGATACATGCGTAGAAGCGGGAACTTTAATCCAAAAAAAATTAACCATTGTTGATCAAACACCAAGCCCATTTATTTCTAGTATCGTGAAATTAGAAGGTAACGCGGGCGCGTTTGCTGCAACAAGCCCGAAAGCAGTTATTAGCAACACGAGTGCAATAGCTACATATACCTCTTTGTTTACTTGGCAAACAACTTGTAATCATATTCAGCTTCAACCCTATGAATCTGTTTTTAAAGTTAAAGATAACGGCTCTCCGGTTAATCTAGTTGGATTTAATACTTATAAAATTCGAGTGGTTCCTCCCTCTGTAAAAAATGTATCAGCTACTCCTATTGGATCTAATATAAAAATAATTTGGACTCCTTCTTCATGTTCGCCAACCAATAATCCATTAGTTTCTTATAAAATTTATCGAAAAAATAATTGCGCGCCATACCCCATATCCCCTTGCATAACTGGCGTTCCTTTAAACGATGGTTTTGTTTTTTTAGGACAAACTAATTCTTCTACCTATTCGTTTATTGATAACAATAATGGCATCGGACTAATAATTGGGCAAAATTATGGCTATATATTAGTAGCGGCTTACAAAGACAGCTCCGAAACATTTGCAAGTGCAATGGTGTGTGCAAAACTTAAAAGCGACATTCCAATTATTTTAAATGTAGATGTGCTTTCAACTGGAGTTTCAAACGGCTCAATTCAAATTAAATGGGAAAACCCGATTATTTCGCCTAGTGATTTAGATACCATTGCTTTTCCAGGGCCATATCAGTTAAACATTAAATATCGCTCATCATCAACTGAAAGCTTTATAACTATATTTAATAATACTAGCACTTATTTTTTAGGTTTATCCAAAACCTATACTCATACCGGAGTTAATACTCAAACATTAAATGCACAGTATAAAATTGAGTTTATTGCCGGCCCCATTATTTTTGGATCATCGCAGGTAGCCAATTCAGTTTCTTTAACCGCAGAACCAAGCGATAGAAAAATTAAATTATCTTGGCAGGCAAATACACCATGGACAAATTATAAATATACAATTTACAAAAAAAACCCTCTTAGTTTAACATATACGCTTGTTGCCAGCACAACATTAAATTCTTTTGTCGATTCAGTAAAAATAGTTAATCGATATAATTACTGCTATAAAGTTTTAAGCGAAGGCCAGTATTCGGACCCTTCTATTTTTAAACCGCTTTTAAATAATTCGCAAGAAGTTTGCGTTACTGCAAAAGATATCATCAGCCCATGTTCTCCAACTTTGGGAATAGAATCTGATTGCCCTTTGGGTTACATTAAAATTAAATGGCCAAACCCAAAACTTATTTGTAAAGAAAGCGATGACGTTATTAAATATATTTTATTTTTTAAGCCAACTCTTTACGATAATTTTAGTGTGGTAGATACTTTTTATGGCGCCAATTCAACTGTTTATTCCCCAGATTTTTTAATTTCACTTTCAGGCTGTTATGCAATTCAAGCAATAGATTCGAGCGGAAACATTAGCCCTTTAAGTTCAGAGTTTTGTTTAGATAATTGCCCTTTATATGAATTGCCAAACATAATAACACCTAATGCTGATCAGGCAAATGATCACTTTAAAGCTATTAAAATTAGACAAATTAAACAAATTGATTTAATTGTTTATGATCGTTGGGGTAACATCGTTTATAAGACAGAAGACCCTTATTTTGAGTGGAATGGGGTGAGTATTTTTAGCAATCAACCCGTTAGCGAAGGAACTTTTTTTTATTTATGTCACGTTTACGAAATAAGATTAAAAGGCATAGTTAAACGAACAATAAAGGGCTATTTTCAAGTCATGCGCTAAGCAAATTAATTATTTACATGAAAATTTATAAAAACTTGGTTAATTCAGTAGCGTTAACCCTTCAAGAAATCTTTATAAAAAATAGATTTGCCGATAAAGCCCTTGAAAAAACATTTAAACAAAACATTCAGTGGGGCAGCAGAGATAGGCGCTTTGTGGCTGAGGCTGTTTACGACATTACACGCAACTTTAGATTGTACTCCTATTTAGCCGAAACTAATAATAACTTTTGGTTTATTACTGCAGTTTGGTTAGTAATTAAAAACGATCAAATTCCAGATTGGCAAGAATTTAAACACGTTAACCCCAATGTTATTTTAGCAAAAAAAGAAAGTTTAAAAACAAATTTACCAATTTATGAATCTTATCCAGACTGGCTTTGGGATTTTTGTAGTTCTGAGTTGGGAAAATCTGAATGGGAAACAGAAGCCATAGCAATGAACCACCAAGCGCCTGTTTTTTTGAGAGCAAACACGCTAAAAACTACTCGCGATAAATTAGCCGAAAGTTTAAAAAAAGATGGTATTGAAACCCTTTTTGTAAAAGGAGTTATTGATGCACTTGAACTTGTAAAAAGAGAAAACATATTTCAAAACAAAGCATTTAAAGAAGGTTGGTTTGAATTACAAGATGCCGGATCGCAATTAATTAGCGAGTTTATCGAGCCAAAATCGAATGAATTGGTAATTGATGCTTGCGCTGGCGCTGGAGGAAAAAGCCTACATCTTGCGGCCCTCATGAAAAATAAAGGAAAAATAATTAGTTTAGATGTTGAGGAATTTAAGCTCAAAGAGCTAAAACGGAGAGCCTTGAGAGCAGGGGCTTTTAATATAGAAACTAGAGTGATTGAAGAAGGAAAAACAATTGCCGACTTAACTAATAAAGCTGATAGATTATTGTTAGATGTTCCTTGTAGCGGTTTAGGCGTTATAAAACGAAACCCTGATGCAAAATGGAAATTAACGCAAGAATCAATTAATCGAACAATTGATGTTCAGCATAAAATAATTACAGAATATTCAAAGACTCTTAAATCTGGCGGCGTTTTAGTTTACAGTACCTGCAGTATTTTGCCCATCGAAAACCGAAAACAAATAGATTGTTTTTTACAAAACAATCCAAATTTTGAATTAATTAAAGATAAATCATTAATGCCAAGCCAAGGTTTTGATGGCTTTTATATGGCTCTAATTAAAAAAACAGCTGAATAAATAGTCGTTCATCAAATGAAAGCAAAAATTAAAAGTTATAATAAAAAAACTTAGTCACTGATTTCATACTTAGGTATTTTATTTATAGCTATACAAAAAACCAATAATTTAACCTAATATTTTTTTTAAAAATGCCACCTTAAATAAAATAATATTACCTTTATTTTATTAAATATATATATATGAAAAATTTTATTTTAGTTATAGCCGCATTAACTTTTAGTATTGCTGCTTATTCGCAGGGCTTTGAAATTGGCATTAAAAGCGGCTTAAATATTGCGGCGGCAAGCGCAGTGAAAGATTTAGTACCTGGTGTTGGTATATCTAGTAAAAACACCTATAACTTCGGAGTTTATGGGCGTTTAAAAATTAAATTAATTGGCATTTTTGTACAACCCGAACTTGTTTATAACACAAGGGGTTATAATTTTAATATTACAGAGCCCATTACTAACAAAACTATAAATATTAAACAGCAGGCCTATTATATAGATATGCCCGTTTTGGTTGGTTTAAAAATGTTTAAATTTTTAAGAGTATATGCTGGCCCAAATTTTCAATACTTACTTAAAAATGAAATAACTGGTGTTGACGATGTGGTTGCTTTGGCAATTGATTTTAAAAAAACAGACATGAAAAAATCTAATACTGGGGTACAAATAGGGTTTGGCTTAGATTTATCAAAATTTAGAGTAGATGTTAAATATGATTTTAACCCTACAGATATGGGCTCACCATTTAGTTATCAAAACCAAGTTCAATCAATCAAAACGAGTATGGTTACTATTCAACTTGGCTATAAATTATTTGGTATTTTGTAAAAATTAATTTTTTGTTACAATAAATCATTTGCTAAGTTTGCTAAGGCACTGCGCTCTCCTTTTTGTAAAGTAATGTGAGCATATAAGGATTGACCTTTTATTTTTTCAATCAAATAACTTAATCCATTACTTTGAGCATCTAAATAAGGCGTATCAATTTGATGAATATCTCCAGTAAAAATTATTTTAGTGTTTTCGCCTGCACGGGTAATAATCGTTTTTACTTCGTGTGGTGTTAAATTTTGAGCCTCATCTACAATAAAAAACACGTTGCTTAAACTTCTTCCTCTAATAAAAGCAAGCGGACAAACCACTAGTTTTTCTTGTTCTACCATTTCGCTTAGCTGTTTGTGTTCTTTATCTTTTTCGCTAAATAAACTTTTAATGTATTTTAAATTGTCCCAAAGCGGCTCCATGTAAGGGTTAAGCTTACTATTTACATCTCCAGGCAAATACCCAATGTCTTTGTTACTCAAAGGCACAATTGGCCTAGCTAAATAAATTTGATGATAGTTTCTTCTTTGTTCTAAAGCACCAGCAAGTGAAAGCAGTGTTTTTCCGGTACCGGCCACGCCTTGAATGCTAACTAATTTAATATCAGGATTCATAACAGCATCTAAAGCAAAAGCTTGTTCGGCGTTTTTGGGTATAATACCAAAAGCAGAACTTTTAATCACTCGTTTTAATGTATTATCTTCATCATTATAGCGAGCTAACACGCTTTGTGATCCATTTTTTAAAACATAATAATGGTTCGGGTAAGTTTTTTTATTTTTTAAAACAGATTTAGCATCACAACTTCCTTTATTGTAAATAGAAGTAATTTGTTCGTGGCTAGCTTTTATATTTTCTGAATTGCCAGTATATAATTCGTCAATAGATTTTATTTTCCCGGTTTCGTAATCTTCGGCAAGTAAACTTAAACTTTTAGCTTTAATGCGTAAATTAATATCTTTAGTTATGAGTATTACTTTATTTTGGGGATGCTGTTCTGCAATATAAAGCGCTGTATTTAAAATGCGATGGTCTGCTTTTTTATCGTCAAAAATTTTTTCAGCATTTATAGTTGATGAATGATTCATCTCTATTTTAAATTTTCCTCTGGTTGATCCGTTAATGGATGTCCAGTTTTGTAAAGTATTTTTCCCGCTTAATTTGTCAATGTATCTTGTAAATTCGCGAGCCGAATAATTTTTAGAATCGTTGCCCTTTTTAAAATTATCTAATTCTTCTAAAACAGTTATCGGAATAACTACATCATGCTCTGCAAAATTCTTTATTGCGGTGTGGTCGTATATTATTACCGAAGTGTCTAGTACAAATATTTTCTTTTCTTTAATTTTTGTTTCAATTACCTTTTTAAGAGCCATATATTTTATCAATTTTGATAAAGTTATGAATGTCGAGTTAGTTTTTTTGATTTGGTTTTTTTTGATTTGAACAATCGTTTGTTTATTTGAGAAATAATTTATTGTTTATTTAATAATAAAAACATCTTGATTTTATTTTTTAGCTTTTTTTAGAATTTATTTACTGTAGCTTTCAGTATCTTTCGAAAAAAATTATTTTATGAAAAAAGTATTTATTTTATTTTTAGCAATTTATACTTCTTATTCTTTTAGCCAAACAGCCATTTGGAAAAAAGAGCAGATGATGCCTACAAAAGAATTAGCAGATAAAATTAATTCAAATCTCAATCCAAAAGAAAAGCCACTTATTTTAAATGTAGGGCCCATGGATTTGATAAAGTCTTCGATTGAAGTTGGACGAGCAACAAGTGTTACGGGTATTGAAAAAATAAAGTCTACTGTTGCCTGGGAAAATAAAACTAGAACTATTGTGGTGTATTGTGGTTGTTGCTCTTATGCCAGTTGCCCAAACATAAGGCCTGCATACGACGCATTAATTAATGCAGGTTTTAAAAATGCAAAAGTATTAGAGTTGCCTGTTGGAATTAGAGAAGATTGGGTTGCTAAAGGTTACCCAATGGAAAATTAATTTAAAATCTAAACTATTTTAATCTTTTATATAAACTAAAAAAAACCTTTAAATTTCTTAAAGGGTTTTTAATTTAAATACAAACAATTTAAGAGCCGCAAGCTTCGCAAGAACCCGGATTGTCTAAACTGCAAGCTAACTGAGCTTGTTGTTCTTCAAAAGTTAAAACATGTCCTTGCCCTCTATCAACTAACAACTGATCTTCGTTTCCTAAAACAAAAGCAGGCTGAGATAAGGCATCTTGATCTACTGTAAATTTAATTGCATCGGCAGCCGCTTTAGTTCTTAAGTAATACATGCCGGTTTTTAATCCTTTTTTCCAAGAATAGAAATGAGCACTACTCATTTTAGCAAAATTTGCGTCTTGAATAAATAAATTTAATGATTGAGATTGATCGATAAATGCTCCTCTATCGGCAGCCATATCAATAATTGTCCGTTGTTTAATTTCCCAAACGGTTTTATAAAGTTCTTTAATATTGGCAGGTATTTCGGGGATGTTTTGAACCGAACCATTCGCTGCAATAATTTTATTTTTTAGGTTTTCATTCCATATTCCAAGTTTAACTAAGTCTCGCAATAAGTGTTTATTTACAACAACAAACTCTCCACTTAATACCCGTCGTGTATAAATATTTGAAGTATAGGGTTCGAAACATTCATTATTTCCTAAAATTTGCGAAGTGCTTGCTGTTGGCATAGGAGCTAAGAGTAAACTATTACGAACGCCATATTTAAGAATTTCCTCACGTAAAGTATCCCATTCCCATCTTGGGCTTGGTTTTATGTTCCACATGTCTTGTTGAAATATACCTTTAGAAATAGGAGAGCCTGCATAGGTTTCATAAGCCCCATCTTTTATGGCAAGGTCTTTACTGGCAGTTAAGGCCGCATAATAAATGGTTTCGAAAATTTCTGAATTTAATTTTTTTGCTTCTTCGCTTTCAAACGGGAAACGCATCAAAATAAAAGCATCTGCTAATCCCTGAACTCCTAATCCAATTGGGCGGTGACGTAAATTAGAATTTCTTGCTTCTGGAATTGGATAGTAATTACGGTCAATAATTTTATTTAAATTTAATGTGGCTTGGTATGTGATTTCGAATAATTTATGATGATCAAAAAATCCAGCTTTTTCATCAACAAAACGAGGCAAAGCCAGAGAGGCTAAATTGCAAACTGCTACTTCATCAGCACTCGTATATTCAATAATTTCAGTACATAAATTAGAAGACTTAATGGTTCCTAAGTTTTGTTGATTGGATTTAGAATTTGCAGCATCTTTAAATAACATATAAGGATTACCAGTTTCAATTTGAGCTTCAATAATAGCGGCCCATAATTCGCGTGCTTTAATTTGTTTTCTGAATTTGCCTTGGCTCTCATATTTTGTATATAAGGTTTCAAATGCTTCGCTGTGGCAATCACTTAATCCTGGGCACTCGTTCGGGCACATTAAGCTCCAATCTCCTTCAGCTTCTACTCGCTTCATAAATAAATCCGGAATCCACAAGGCTGTAAATAAATCACGGGCGCGCATTTCTTCTTTGCCATGATTTTTACGAATATCTAAAAAATCAAAAATATCTGCATGCCAAGGCTCTAAATAAACGGCTATGGATCCTTTACGTTTTCCGCCGCCTTGGTCAACATAACGAGCTGTTTCGTTGTACACTTTTAACATTGGAATAATTCCATTGCTAGTGCCATTTGTCCCTTTAATATACGAACCAGTAGCTCGAACGTTGTGAATATTAATTCCTATTCCACCCGCGCTTTGCGATATTTTAGCACACATTTTTAATGTGTCGTAAATGCCATCTATACTATCGTCTTTTACTTGTAATAAAAAGCACGAACTCATTTGAGGTTTTGGAGTGCCCGCATTAAATAAAGTTGGTGTAGCGTGAGTAAACCAACGCTCGCTCATTAACGAATACGTTCTGAGTGCCGACTCAATATCATTTTTATGAATTCCAACAGCTACTCTCATTATCATATGTTGAGGGCGTTCGGCAACTTGATTATTCATTTTTAATAAATAAGAGCGCTCGAGTGTTTTAAAGCCAAAGTAATCGTAACCAAAGTCGCGATCGTAAATAATAGAAGAATCAAGGGTATGAGCATTTTCCATTACAATTTGATAAACATCATCGGCAATTAATGCCGCTTTTAATCCGTTTTTCGGATCGATGTAATTATAAAGAGCTTCAATTGTTTTAGAAAAAGATTTAATTGTGTTTTTATGAAGATTGCTTACGGCAATTCGAGAGGCTAATTGAGCATAGTCTGGATGGCGTGAAGTTAAACCTGCTGCAGTTTCTGCCGCCAAGTTATCTAACTCACTAGTAGTAACACCATCATAAACACCATCAATAACCTTTTTAGCAACTAAAATGGGATCAACATGAGATGGCTCTAAACCATAGCTGAGTTTTTGAATACGGGCGGTAATTTTATCGAACTTTACCGACTCGCGAGTACCATCTCTTTTTAATACGAACATATGAATTAATAATTTTTATTGTTTCTTAGCCTCTTTAATTAAAGTACAAAATACTTTCAATTTTATCGTTTTTAACTTTATAATTTTAAATGTTTCAACAATTTGATGGTTAATTATTTTTTAGCATTAAAATTCTACAAATAAGGGGGTCTTTTTCCTTTCAAGACCTTGTCTTGATTATATATTATAAGAAAGTTAATTATTTTTTTAACCGACTGTTGTTAAATTAAAAATCTTCGTCTAGGTTAAATACGTTATTTTCTTCTTTATTGTTCATAACGCCAGCTTTTTGATATTCAGCTACACGTTTTTCAAAAAAGTTTGTTTTCCCTTGCAATGAGATCATCTCCATAAAATCAAAAGGGTTTGTTGCATTATAAAATTTGTCGCAGCCAAGAGATTGTAATAAACGATCGGCACAAAACTCAATATACAAACACATTAAATCTGAATTCATTCCTATCAATTTAACGGGGATGGCATCAACTACAAATTTTTTCTCAATACTAACGGCATCAACAATGATTTTAGTAACCTGCTCTTTTGGCAACTTATTTTTAATGTGCTGCGAATAAATGGCACAGGCAAAATCACAATGTAAGCCTTCGTCGCGACTAATTAATTCATTACTAAATGTTAAACCCGGCATTAAGCCTCGTTTTTTTAACCAAAAAATAGAACAAAAAGACCCAGAAAAGAAAATTCCTTCTACTGCTGCGAAAGCAATTAATCGTTCTGCAAAAGAACCATTATTTATCCATCGCAAAGCCCAATCAGCTTTTTCTCCTACACAAGGCATTGTTTCTATAGCATGTAATAAGTAATCCTTTTCAACAGGATCCTTAATATAGGTATCTATTAATAAAGAATATGTTTCTGAATGGATGTTCTCCATCATTATTTGAAATCCATAAAAGCAACGAGCTTCGGGGTATTGAACTTCATTTAAGAAGTTGATCGCTAAATTTTCGTTCACAATACCATCGCTTGCTGCAAAAAAAGCTAGAACATGTTTTACAAAATGTTTTTCGTTATCGTTTAGCTTATTATTCCAGTCTACCATATCTGAAGCCAAATCAATTTCTTCAGCAGTCCAAAAACTAGCTTCTGCCTTTTTATAATATTCCCAAATGTCTTTATACTTTATAGGAAAAAGTACAAAACGATCTTTGTTTTCAACGAGTATTGGTTCAGTCATAACTTAAATTAAATATTATTAAATATTAATTGATTTTTATCATAATGGTTTCTACAAATAAATACAAAAATTAACCTAAACAATAAACAAATGAATTAACAGCTTGCTAAAGTTTTAAACAAATAAAATGAACACCTATTTGTTCATTATTTTAAATTATATTGATTAACAGCCGAGTAGCAAATTTGAACAAATAAATCTAAAAAATGTTGTGAGTTTAAAAAAAATTTTTAAGTAAATGCATATAAAATACCTGTCATTAACTTTGAGTGGTTGATATTAATAGAATTGAGGCATCTCAAATGCCATTTTTTAAGCTTACATTTATACTTCAAATCTCAAAAACAAAAATTTAAGAGATTAATGAGAAAATTAATTTAATATAAACAATGTCTCTTAACGTATTATCGGATTTAATTGAAAAAAATGATAAAACCTTAATTCAACAGGTATTTGAATTGTATTATGGAAAGTTAGCCGGCATTGCTATGCGTTATTCTAAAAATGTTGCCCAAGCCGATCTTATTTTTTATTCGGCTTTCGAAAAGGCCTATGCTAAGCTTTACCATTTGCGTAATCAAAAAAATCCCGAACCAGAAAAAATATTAATAGAAGAATTTATTCTTGCAAGTGTAGAATTTATTAAAAATATTAGAAGTGAGTATTATCTATCTAGTACTGTATATGCTATTGATAAAAACATAAAAAATCATGATTTGTTCGAAAATAACGATTTAATTGACTTTAATAAAACAGACGTTGAAACAATTATAAAAGCTTTACAAATTTTAGTGCCAGCTCAAAGGCTGATTTTTAATTTACATGTGATAGATGGTTTTAGCATTCAAGAATCTGCTTTTATTTTAGAAACTAGCGAAGAAACCGTTAAAAGTAATCTTGAAAAAGCCCGATTTAATCTACAGAAAAATATAGAAAAAAAATTGAAAGGGATAAACATATGAGTAACCACTTTACATATGAAATAGATGAACGAAATTTAAAACATAAACTGAAAGGTTTTGAATTAGAATATAGCCCAAATGCTTGGCTCAAATTTCAGAATCAAGGACTATCTCAAATAAAATTAAAAGAACCAAGTAAATTTATAAAAGCAAAAGTGTATTTTAATAAGCGCCTCTTTATGGGGTTAATTTTTTTATTAATCATGATTAGTATTTCTTCGGTATTATTTAAAATAATAAATATTAAAAATCCTATAAATAAAAATATAATTAGTCCAAAGCCGAAAGAAATATCAAAAAAACAAAATAAAAAAATCTCTCCTGAAATTAAATCTAAGATAGAGTTGAAGCCATTGATTTCAAAAGTAAAAAAAGATTCTTCTATAAAAATATCCAAAAACGATACTATAAATCAAGGGGAAATAGAGAAAGAAAAACTAGCAACAAGGAAAAGTCGACAAAAGCACTCTAGTAAAAAATTAAAGTTTAAAATATCTGATGCTAATAAAAAAGCCAAACAAAATAATTTATTTGAAAGCTCTTTAAAAATTAAAAATTTGCAAAAAATTCAACCAACATTAATTCCCGAAACAAAAGAGCCAGAATTAAAATAAAAAAGGGGGTTTATTCAATTTAGAATTAATTATATGCAAGATATTCAGTCAAAATCAGATATTGAATTATTAATCCGTCAATTTTATTTGAAATTATTAGAAATTGATGGTATGAAAGAAGTATTTAAAGATATTAATTTCGAAAATCACTTACCTCAAATCGTTTCTTTTTGGGCTTTTGTATTGTTTGAAGAATCAGGATACAAAACCAATGTATTTGAAAAACATCTGCATTTGCCAATTCAAACTTATCAATTTGATGTTTGGCTAACTTGTTTTATAGAAACCACCAACAACTTATTTATTGGAGAAAAAGCAGAGTTAGTAAAACAACGCGCAACAGTTTTAACGCAAACTTTTAAAAGTAAATGGCAAAGCATAAAAAATATATAAAGAGCGAACTTATTAAATCAAATAAGCTAAATAATCATTGCTAAAAATATCCTTTATAACTAATTTTATACCTTATAAAAATAATAGCTTAATCCGTGCAACTAATAAACAATTTTAAAAACGACATTCATTCCGCCAAAAAAATGGATCATGCCGATCCGTTAAAAAATTACCGTAATCAATTTATAATACCTCAACATCAAAACCAAGATATAATTTACTTTACAGGTAATTCTTTAGGTCTTCAGCCAAAAACAACTCAGGATTATCTTTTACAAGAATTAAATGATTGGGGAAAATATGGCGTTGAAGGTCACTTTTTAGCAAAAAATCCATGGCTTTCATACCACGAAACGCTTACTGACAAAATGGCTAAAATAATAGGGGCTTTACCTCAAGAAACGGTAATGATGAATCAACTTACTGTAAACTTACATTTACTAATGGTTTCATTTTATTGCCCTACTCCTCAGAGATATAAAATTTTATGTGAATCAAAAGCTTTTCCAAGTGATCAATACGCGCTTCAATCGCAAATAAAATTTCATGGTTATAAAATAGCAGATGCTTTAATTGAGGTAGAGCCCAGACAAGGGGAATTTCACATTCGCGAAGAAGATATAGAAGATGCAATCGAAAAAAATAAAGATTCTTTAGCTTTAATTATGATCGGCGGTGTTAATTATTTTTCGGGGCAAGTTTTTGACATGAAACGGATTGCTGAAGCAGGGCATAAAGTAGGCGCAGTTGTTGGGTTTGATTTGGCTCACGCCGCAGGTAACATCGAATTAAATCTTCACGATTGGAACGTAGATTTCGCTTCTTGGTGTACTTACAAATACTTAAATAGTGGTCCAGGAAGTGTAGCAGGAGTTTTTGTTCACGAGAAAAATTTAAAAAATTTAGATTTACCCTTATTTGCTGGATGGTGGGGTCATGATAAAACTACCCGATTTTTAATGGATAAAACTTTTGTTCCGATGAATACTGCCGAACGCTGGCAATTGAGTAACGCGCCTGTTTTAAGCATGGCCGCTTGTAGAGCAAGTTTAGATATTTTCGAAGAAGTGGGTATGCCTGCGTTAATCCAAAAAAGTAAAAATTTAACTGCTTATTTAGAATTTATTATCCAAGAAATTAATCTACAAAAAAATAATTGTCTTCAAATTATTACCCCTAAAGTAAATAGAGGAAGTCAAATTTCGGTAATTGCTCATGGCTATGGTAAAGAATTATATACAAACTTAATTAAACATGGCGTTATGCCTGATTGGAGAGAGCCAAATGTAATTCGTTGCGCAACTGTTCCTTTATATAATTCGTTCGAAGATATTTATCGCTTCGGACAAATCTTAAGTAGCTTACTCTAAATTTTTTTATTTAATAATTACACGAACTATATTAATTTTAGTGCGATAAATTAAAAAGCATTTATAAAATTAATTAATTCGTTGCGCTTTAAAACAAATTGATCATATAAATTTTTGTCTTTTAAAATCCGCCACATTCCAAAAGTTTTTGCTTTAAACTGATGGTAATGTAAGCTAAACCAACCAGTCATAATAAATATGAAACAAATAAATAATGGAAAAAATATATTTGTTGAAAATAAATAAATAACAAAAAACCAAACTAAATAATTAATTAAAAAGAAAATCATCCCAAGTGCTATCGCTATAGACGAATAAAACTCTTTGTTCTTTACAATTTTTCTTGTCAACTTTTTTGTAATTATATACGCTCCATAATTGCCGATTATTCCAATAACATAGAAA
>CAMCZO010000022.1 GCA_945887955.1 Chitinophaga pinensis
ACAGTTGGCACTATTACTGAAATATATGACTTTATGCGTTTGCTCTTTGCTAGAGCTGGAGAAGCATATTCCTATAATACAGGCGAAAAAATGATTCGTTACAGTGATGATCAAATTGTTGATTTAATTATTGAAGATTATGATTTAAAAATAATTTATTTATTAGCTCCTATTGTTAAAGGTCGAAAGGGACATTACAGAGAACTATTTGAAGACATTAGAAAGAAAGGATTTAATAAGGTTAGAATAGATGGTGAAATTTTTGACCTTAAACCCAAAATGCAGGTAGATCGATATAAAATTCACGACATAGAAATAGTGATAGATAGAATTGAAATTTTAAAAGAAATTAAACCTCGACTTTACCAATCTCTTCAAACTGCAATGAAACAAGGAAAGGGAACGGTTATGGTTATTAATCATGAAGAAGAGATTTCTAAAACAAAGAAAAAAAATCAGTCCTTAGGTTTTGAAAAACCACGTTTTTTTAGTCGTTTTTTGATGTGTCCAACTACCGGAATTAGTTATGACGAGCCAGCCCCTAATTTATTTTCTTTTAACTCGCCTTATGGTGCTTGTTCTAATTGTAATGGTTTAGGCGAGATTTCTGAAATTGATATTACTAAAATTGTTTCAAATCAAAAACTTTCTATCTCAAAAGGAGCTATTGCTCCAATTGGACCTAAAAAAGTTGGTGGCACCTGGATTTTTAAACAATTAGAAGCGATTGGACAAGCATACGGATTTACATTAGATACACCTTTTGAAGAGATTGATGATCACGCGGTAAATGTATTGTTTTATGGCAGCGACGAATTATTTAAAGTAACCACTGAAGGAGGAAGTTATGATGCCAATTTTGAAGGTATTGCCACTTTTATTACTCGGCAATCTGAAGATGATCCAAGTCCAGCCATGTTAAAATGGGCTCAAGGGTTTACCGATAAAAAAGCTTGTCCTGAATGCAATGGGGCTCGTTTAAAAAAAGAAGCATTATATTTTAAAATAGATAATAAAAATATTTCAGAATTATCTGCCTTGGATATTTCGATATTACAACTTTGGTTTAATAACATCGAAAATCGCTTATCAAAAAAGCAAAATATAATTGCTAAAGAAGTGTTAAAAGAAATTCGTTCAAGAATTCAATTCTTAATGGAGGTTGGTTTAAATTATGTAACCATTAATCGCTCCTCTAAATCGCTCAGTGGAGGAGAGGCTCAAAGAATTCGTTTAGCTACTCAAATAGGCTCTCAATTAGTTGGTGTTTTGTATATTTTAGATGAACCTAGTATTGGCCTTCATCAACGAGATAATATGAGATTGATTGATGCACTTAAAAATTTACGTGATGTGGGTAATAGTGTATTGGTTGTTGAGCATGATAAAGATATGATTATTGAAAGCGATTATGTGATTGATATTGGTCCTGGTGCCGGAGTTCATGGTGGGAGAGTAGTTGCAGCTGCTAAGCCTAAAGAAATGTTAAAGTTTGATACCATGACTGCAAATTATATTACGGGCAAAAAAAAGATTGAATTGCCTAAATTACGTCGCAAAGGAAATGGAAAAAAGATAGTATTAAAAGGCTGTACTGGACATAATTTAAAAAATGTAAATATTGATTTACCATTAGGAAAATTTATCTGTGTAACAGGAGTAAGCGGAAGCGGAAAAAGTAGTTTAATTAACGAAACGCTGTATCCAATTTTGTCATCATATTTTTATAATTCAGAAAAAAAACCTTTGCCTCATCAATCTATCATTGGTTTAGATTTAATTGATAAAGTAATTGAAATTAATCAATCTCCTATTGGAAGAACGCCTCGGAGTAACCCGGCAACTTATACCAATGTTTTTTCTGACATAAGAAATTTATTTTCAGAAATACCCGAATCTAAAATTAGGGGATATAAGCCTGGTCGTTTTTCATTTAATGTAAAAGGAGGTAGGTGCGAAACATGCGGTGGTGCTGGAGTAAAGACAATAGAAATGAATTTTTTACCTGACGTTTATGTTAATTGCGATGTTTGTAATGGAAAAAGATATAATAGAGAAACAATCGAAATTAGATATAAAGGCAAATCAATTAGTGATGTGTTGAATATGACAATTGATGAAGCTTGTTCTTTTTTCGAAAATTTACCGTCTATTTACCGACAAATTAAAACTTTACAAGATGTAGGGCTAGGTTACATTACTTTAGGACAGCAAGCCACAACTTTAAGTGGAGGAGAAGCACAACGAGTAAAACTATCAACCGAACTTAGTAAACGAGATACTGGAAATACATTTTATATTTTAGATGAACCAACCACCGGTTTGCATTTTGAAGACATTCGAATTTTATTAGAAGTTTTAAATAGATTAGTTGATAATGGAAATACAGTTTTGGTAATTGAGCATAATATGGATATTATTAAGGTAGCCGATTACATTATAGATCTCGGGCCAGAAGGTGGAAAGGGTGGAGGAGAGATTCTTTTTGCAGGAACACCAGAAGAGTTAGTTAAGGTTAAAACGGGTTATACGGCTGCTTTTTTAAAAAAAGAATTATTAAATTCTAATTAAATATTGATTTTATCTTATTTATTTTAATTGCCTTATAAATAGTAGATTTCATTATTTTTGTTTATATTTATAATTGAATTCATTTTAATTTTTAATTTTTAAATTAATTATTTTATAATGAAATTAAAACTATTGAATAAGAACACATTTAAAATTATAATTTTATTTTCTTCAGGTGTTTTTGCCAATAACCCCCCTAATTACCCCAAAGGCTTTAGCCCTAAAACTAACAGTGGCATTAGCTTTACCGAAAACAAAGGGCAAATACACGATCAAAATTATAAATTACGCCCCGATGTTTTGTTTGGTGGCAGCGATGGTAATCTTGTTTTTCATTTAAAAAACAATGGCATTTCTTATCAGTTAAATGGAGTAGATGCATGTATAAAACATGATGTTTTAACCAAAAGTATAGCAATATTAAATTATTTAAAGATTTCAATTAGTGTTTTTGAAAAAATAAATAAATCAATTAATAACAAGTTAGTTTTATGACAAAAATAATTTTAGTTTTTTTGTTGTTTTTCTATTGTTTTCATGCAAATAGTCAAGCTGGAATTGCTGGCTGTAACAATGCTCAAAATATTTGTACAAATCCTAATTTTTTATTTCAAGGTAATATCCCTGGTTCCGGATTAAATGCTGGCTTAAATATTAGTAATCCTGCTGGTTGTTTACAAACAAACGGACCAAGGCCACAATGGTTAATTTTAACTGTTAGTGTTTCTGGTAATTTGGGTTTTATTTTTGGAGCGCCAAGTAGTCCTAACCCTCAAATTGGTTATTATGATTGGGCTATGTGGCCATATACACTTAGTACTTGTGTTAATATTTTTAATAATACGTTACCGCCTGTTTCTTGTAACTGGAATACATCACAAAATGGTGGAACAGGAATGGGTGCAGTTCCACCAACAGGAAATGTTGGAAATTACCAACCTTCATTACCAGTTTTAGCAGGTCAGCAATTTTTAATTTTAATTTCTAATTATAGTAATATAAATACACTTGTTTCATTTACGAGTACTGGTACAGCTAGTTTAACTTGTGGTTCAAGTACTGTAATTTGTACTGGTGTTACAACTACAGTAACACCTATAGGCTTTGTTAATTTATTAAATCAAACGTATAGCCTTCAACCCGGAGGTTTAACAAATGCAACAGGAATTTTTTCTGTTACACCTCTTATTTCAACAACGTACACTATTATTGGTTCAGGATTAAATACTCAAAGTATTCAGGCAACTCAAACAAGCACAACAAATGTAACAGTGATTACTATTTCTTCGAATATTACCACTAACTCTGTTTCATGTTATGGAAATTCTACAGGTTCGTCTTCTGTTACGGTTAATGGTGGCACAAGCCCTTATACCTATACTTGGTTGCCAACAGGAGGCAATGCCACAACTGCTATTAATTTAAGTGCCGGTAATTATTCTTGTCAACTAAAAGATTTAAATAATTGCGTGCTTACCAAAACATTAACAATTGCCGAACCTTCAGCTTCATTAACAGCAGTAATTTCTACAAATTCTGTTTTATGTTTTGGAAGTCCTTCAGGTTCGGTTTCAGCAACAGTTAATGGAGGCACAAGCCCTTATACCTATACCTGGTTGCCAACAGGAGGTAATGCCACAACTGCTTTTAATATGAGTGCTGGTAATTATTCTTTTCAATTAATTGATCTAAATAATTGTACACTTACCGAAACATTAACTATTACTCAACCCTCAGCCTCACTAACAACAGTTATTGCTACAAATTCTGTTTTATGTTATGGAACTTCAACAGGTTCGGTTTCGGTAATAGCTAATGGTGGCACAAGTCCTTATACCTATACCTGGGTTCCAGCAGTTGGCAGTTTATCTGTTGCGCTTAATCTTATTGCGGGTAATAATTATCAGGTGCAAGTAAAAGACGCTAATAATTGCACGAGTATTAAAACATACACAATTGCTCAACCCTCAGCTTCATTAACAGCAATAATTGCTACAAATTCTGTTTTATGTTATGGAAATTCTACAGGTTCGGCTTTAGCGACAGTTAATGGAGGCACAAGCCCATATACCTATACCTGGTCGCCAACAGGAGGTAATACCTTAACTGCAATTAATTTTAGTGCTGCTACTTATTCTTTTCAAGTAACAGATTTAAATAATTGTACACTTACCAAAACATTAACTATTGCCCAACCTTCAGCTTCATTAACAGCAGTAATTGCTACAAATTCTGTTTTATGTTTTGGAAGTTCTACAGGTTCGGCTTTAGCAACAGTTAATGGCGGCACAAGCCCTTATACCTATACGTGGATTCCAACAGGAGGCAATGCCACAACTGCTATTAATATGAGTGCTGGTAATTATTCTATTCAAATAACAGATATAAATAATTGCACGCTTACCGAATCATTAACTATTACTCAACCTTCAGCTTCATTATCAGCTGTAATTTCAACAAACTCTGTTTTATGTTATGGAAATGCTTCAGGTTCGGCTTCAGTACTAGTTAATGGAGGCACAAACCCCTATACCTATACATGGTCACCAACAGGAGGAAATTCGCTAACCGCAATAAATTTGATTACAGGTTTTTATTTTTTGCAAATAACAGATTTAAATAATTGTACACTTACCAAAACATTAACTATTGCTCAACCTTCATCTTCATTAACCGCAGTAATTGCTACTAATTCTGTTTTATGTTATGGGAATTCTACAGGTTATGCTTTAGCAACAGTTAATGGCGGCACAGGTCCTTATAGCTTTTCATGGACTCCAACAGGAGGTAATACCTTAACTGCTATTAATTTGAGTGTTGGTAATTATTCTTTTCAAGTAACAGATTTAAATAACTGTTCACTGACCAAAACATTAACTATTGCTCAACCGTCAAATTCTTTAACAGCAACAATTGCATCTAATAGTATTTTATGTTACGGGTATTCAACAGGTTCAGCTACTGCAACTGTAAATGGAGGAACCTTACCCTATTTAAATTCTTGGTTACCATTTGGAGGAACTAATAACTTTGCTACCAGTCTTATATCAGGTACTTATACCTTTCAAATAACAGATTTAAATAATTGTACACTTTCTTCAACCGTAATGATTTCTGAACCATCTAATTCGTTAACAGCATCAATTGCTTCTAATAGTATTTTGTGTTTTGGAAACGCAACAGGTTCGGCTTCAGTATCAGCTAATGGAGGAACTAGTCCCTTTACCTATACTTGGTTACCATCAGGTGGCACAGGAACTGTTACCAATAATCGAATAGCTGGTAATTATTGGGTACAAATAAAGGATAATAACAATTGCCCAATAATTCCTAGTCCCACAGTATTTATTTCACAGCCTTTATTCCCATTAAGTTCATCGGTAATA
The DNA here is from genome assembly GCA_945887955.1 of Chitinophaga pinensis. Classification (GTDB taxonomy): domain Bacteria; phylum Bacteroidota; class Bacteroidia; order B-17B0; family Aurantibacillaceae; genus Aurantibacillus. The sequence continues at coordinate 5,958 of CAMCZO010000022.1, forward strand.
TCTAATAGTATTTTGTGTTATGGAAATACAACTGGCACTGCATCAGTTAATTTAATAGGCGGCACAGGCCCTTATACTTATACCTGGTTACCTAATAGCGTAAATACTTTTACTGCTAACAATTTAGCTGCTGGAAATTATTCTATTCAAATGAGTGATGCGAATAATTGTAAATTAACTGCGTCTGTTTCTATAAATGGGCCTAGTCTTTTAACTTCTACTGTTAATTCTCAAGGTTTATGTTTAAATAAAACAACAACATTAATTGCTCTTGTTAATGGAGGCACATTGCCTTATTCTTATTTTTGGAACACAGTAGCTGGAAATTATTCAGCTGCAGTTAATTCGACGGTAACGGTAACTTATACATTAAATGTGATAGACGCAAATGGTTGTAGTGCTCCAATAGATACAGCTACGGCATATTTACCAATACCAATTTCACTTATAATCTCTCCAATTCAAACTATTTGCCCAACCAGTTCAGCTCAATTGTCTGTTAATGCTTCAGGCGGTTTGTCTAATTATACATACAAATGGTTACCTGGTAATTGGCAGGGACCTACTTTAGGGGTAACTATATTAAACCTCACCATTTATTCGGTAACGGTTTGGGATGGTTGCGTTTCACCTAAAACGGCAACTACAAGTGTGTCTCTTTATCCCATTGGGAGTCCAAGTATTATTCCTTCTTCTTATTATGGCTGTTCGCCACACTGCGTTGAGTTTATTAATCCAGCTTTAAATTCTACATTGGCAATTCAAAAAACTTTTTGGAGTTTTGGAGATATAATAACGAGTGGCATAATCACACCAACAATATGTTTTGATAAGGATGGTTTTTATAATGTGACTAATTCTTATACGACCCAACAAGGGTGTTTTAATAAAGCCGAAATGAATGGGCAAATTAGTGTATTAAAAACGCCAATTGCGAATTTTGAATTAGAAAAAACTGAAATTAATTACTTAACTCCAACGATGAAATTTAATAATCAGTCTATAAACTCTAATTTTTATATTTGGAATTTTGCAGATAGAGACCAAAGCTATGAAACTCATCCTTCATATAATTTTGATGAGCCAGGGTTTTATAAAATAACCCTAATTGCTAAAAATAGTAATTGTTCAGACACCATATCTAAATTGGTAGAATCTAAACCTGTTTTTTCTTTTTATGCACCTAATTCGTTTTCACCAAATGATGATGATAAAAATGATATTTTTTTACCAGTAGGCGAAGGTTGGAAAAAAAACACCTATAACTTAATGGTTTTTGATCGTTGGGGTAATAAAATATTTGACTCAGGAGAAAATTATGTTGGTTGGGATGGAAAAAATAATTCGAAATACATGGGCGCAGGTGTTTATATTTGGAAGGTAAGTTTGTTTGACTATTTAGGCAATCCTCATTTATATACCGGACACGTTACTATTTATTAAATTTTAAAATGGACAAAAGGAATAAAAAAGATCTGAAAATTAAGTTAATCTTTACAAAAATTTATTTTAAATATAAAGTTTAAGGTGAAATTTTTCTTTTATTTCATTTTTAAAAAATACCATTCCAAAATAAAAAGTATCTATACTTAAAGTTACAGAATCATTTTGTATGATTTTATTCCAAGCTTTTGTCATTTCCTTGCTCCAATAAATATCGTCGAAAATAAATACACTGTTGTTGTGTTTTTTAGTTAAAGCTAAATTAAAATATTTAATAGTAGCCTCATAAGTATGATTTCCATCTATGTATATAAAATCTAATTTGTTTAATACATTTAAAACTTTTGGAAGAGCGGAATCAAAATTATCATGAATAAACTGAATGTTTTTAAATTTATAATTTTCTGAAAGTTGCCTCGCAAATTCAAATAAAGCCAAGCTGCCTTCTATGGTAATGATTGAAGATTTACTGTTTGCTTTAGCTAGATAAAGAGTGTTAATTCCCAATGAAGTTCCTAGTTCAACAGCATTACTACAATTTAAAAAATTAACTAATCGATAAAGAATTTCTGATTGATGTTTACTGCTAATACCTATGGTTGCAATTGATTTTATTTTTCTTGATGATTTTTTTAAAAGTTTAGAGCCAGCACCAAAATCTTCTATAACTAGTTTTTTATGATTTTTAAATAAAGTATTTCTAATATTATTAAGGTATTCAAATTCATAAAAAACATTATTATTATAAAAAACTTCTTCGCATAATTGATAAGCAAATGGTGAATGAACACCATGCCCCTTTCGTTTGGCAATAAAAAAATGTTTAATATAACTGACGATTTGATGTCTATTAATTTTTAGTGCAAACACAGTATAATATTTTTTTAATTTGAGTATTTTGGTAATTTAATAAATTTTCTTTTTCCATAAAATATAGATTTAAAGTAACCATATTTTTTTTAGGATTTTCTATATTCCATAAACGTAATATGTTTTTACCAAATTGTGGTCTTAAAAAATTATATTTGGGATTTTGCATGTTTTCAGCTAATTTTCTCCATCTATCATTTTTATAAAGGCTAACTATGTGTTTAGGTTTAGAATAGTTTATATTTTTTTCATTCATTCTTAGATCCCATGATTGGCCTAATGAATCAATCCCATGATATACAAACCAACCATCATTTTTTAAAACTTTTGGCGAAAACATACCCCAAAATTGGTTTAAACGAAATAGATTAACTGAATATGTAAATTCACTTTTTAATTGATAATTAAACCAATTGACTGAGCTAAGATTAATAATTATACAAATAACGATAACATAAACAGCAATTAGATTTGAGGAGATTTTAAGAAAATAATTTTGTTTAATTGGTTTTTGATAAATAAATGTGTTTTGTTTAATCCTACTTCTGTTAAAATTAAATTTAATTGAGGGGATTAATCCAATGCTACTTACAATGTTAATCAAAAAGAATAATCCAACATATAATGTCATTCCAATGCCAATTTGTAAAATTAAAATTAAAATAAATGCAATAATCCTACCTTTACCATTTTTACTTGGCCATAATATTAAAAAAGGTAAAACGAATTCGAGCCAATAAACAAAATGAGTTAATATATTCATGAGAATAGGAAATTGATAAAGCCAGTCTCCAAAAAAAGGCATTCTTAATTGATCAAGACTAAGTGCAAAATAAATTGCAGTTCCAGAGTTTCTCCATTCGGCACTATTTTTTAAATTAAACGTAAAAAAATAGATTGAAGCAATAAGTAAAAGATATCCAATATTTGCTAGTGCATTATTTTTTAACCGTGTTATTTTTTTTGAGTCAATAGAATAATAATTACCCCATGGTAAAAATATCCCCCAAAATAAAATCATGCGAAGTACATCGTCACCTGCTTGAAGCACAAATAAATTACGGTTATGCAAGGAGATAGTAAATAGCCAAACTAAAACACTAAAAAGCCTTGTTTTATATCCTATTAAAAGAAATAATGCAAAAATAAAATGCAGAACAAATAAAATTAAAATATAATTAACGCCACCATTTAATGCATGTAAACTCCAAAATCCTGGATTCCATCCAAAATTATAAATTAAATTAAGTGGCCATAACCCATTATTTGTATAATGTGCTTCTAGGTCTGAAAATCTAATCAATAAATCAATAATAATAATTAATGCTATTGCTATTCGCATTAAACTTAAAGCTCTTATATCTAATCGATAATACATCGAAAGATTAACCAATATTTTTTTTAAAGCATACAAATTTTTACAAATAAAAAAAGCAGACTTTCATCTGCTTTGCTGTTATAAAATAATTAAATTTATGGTAAACAACCTAAGGTTCCACTCACCGTAACTTGAGGTAAACTAAAAGTTTCTTGCGAACACTTAATACTTGAGAAAGAAGCGTTAATTGATAATGACGATGTTGTTACGGATATTGTCCCCGTTTTAGCAACCCAGACTACTCCGGCTGGTTGATTAGGTGCATCAATTATAGTTAATGAACAAATACCAGAACCTGCTACAGTTCCTAATGTATAAGTTCCTGTTATTGGTGAACTTGCAAATGTTAAACTTACATTTATATTCCCATTAATTCCTTTTATTGTTAAACTGTTGGTTGAACCACAAGTGGGATTAATCCAACTAGTACCACCAACATATAAACTAGAGTTTTGTGTAGCGGTATTAATAGCCAACGTTCCACCTGTAACAGTTGGATTATTTACGTTTGGATTACCTGCCGTTCCGGCATTCTCTTTATAGTCAGGAGAAATACCTGTGCTATCCTTTTTGGTACAAGAAAATAAAATAAGTGTAATTGTAAATAATGTACTGATAATAGTGATTATAATTTTTTTCATTATTTAAGAGTATGAATTTTTATATGTGTTATAAAAATATGCAAAATTTAATGGTTTTCAAAATTATCGTTTGTGATTATTTTAAATTGTTTTATGAAATAAATATATTTTTTGCTCAAGCATTTGTTTTAATATTGGACTAATTCGATAACGATCTTCTTGATAAAGTAAATAAAGTTTTTTAAGATCGTTTACAATATTTTCGATGCCTATGTCATCAGCCCATTTAAGTAAACCTTTAGGATAATTTACTCCTTTTGTCATTGCTAAATCAATATCTTCAACAGTGGCTATTTTAAAATATAGAGCATCGGCCGCTTCGTTAATTAGCATAACAAGTATACGTTTGAAAATGAGTTCCCCTAAAATAAGGTCATTTTTAGGCTTTGGTTGCTCATTGTTATCATTATAATTGTAAAATCCTTTTCCACTTTTTCTTCCTAAAAAGCCGGCTTCTAATAATCTTTTTTGAGAAATAGAAGGTTTAAATTTAGGATCATAATAAAATTGTGTCCATACTGTTTCTGTTACGGTATAATTTACATCGTGACCAATTAAATCCATCAATTCAAAAGGCCCCATTTTAAAACCACCAATTTCTTTCATTGCCCAATCAATGGTTGAAATATCAGCAATACCTTCTTCGAATATTCTTAAAGCTTCACTATAAAAAGGCCTTGCAATTCTATTTACAATAAATCCTGGTGTATCCTTAGCAACTACAGTCGTTTTTTTCCATGAATCTATTAGGGATTTACAATGTTCTGTAACTATTGGTTTAGTTGCAATACCAGGAATAATTTCTACTAATGGCATGAGTGGAGCGGGATTGAAAAAGTGAATTCCAATTACTTTTTCCGGATTTATGCATGCCGAGGCAATAGATGTTATTGAAAGTGAAGATGTGTTTGAAGCTAATATACATGTTTGAGAAACAATTTTTTCTAGATCGGCAAATACCTTTTTTTTAATTTCAATATTTTCGATAATAGCTTCAATTACTAAATCGCATGGTTTTAATGATTCTATGTTATTTGAAAAATTTATATTGTTAATGATTTCAGATTCTTTTTGTGAATCAATTTTTCCTTTATCAATTAATTTTTTTAGAGTGTTTTTTAAATTTATTTCTGCTTTTTTTAATGCATCTAGACTTGAATCAAAAATAAAAACTTGGTGCGATTCTGTTGCCGCCAATTGTCCAATGCCAATTCCCATTGCTCCACAACCAATAATTCCAATAATACTTTTTTCAGTAAACATATTTCTAATTAATTTAAAGTCAAATCAGTAAATTGATTTAGTGATTAATAATAAAGTTTTTATTCTTAATTTGATTTTTTTCGATGATTGTTAAAAAATAACTTCCATTGGGCAAAAAACTTACATCTAAATTTTCGTTAACTAAGCCAATAAATTTCTTTTCAATTATAGTTTGGCCTAACATGTTTTTAATTTGAAGAGTATTTGGTTCATTTGTTGAGTAATTTACCGATAAACGATTAGAAGCAGGATTAGGAAATAATATTAAATTTTTTGATTGAAGATTATTTTGTTGAATAGCTAATGGATTTTTAATTGTAGTTGTATAGGCAGCATTAGCATTTAAAATAAATGTTCCGTTTTGCATATCGTTTGCAATAACAATTCCACTGGGTAAGTAGGGGTAAGCACCCCAATTTCCTCTGTAGTCACTGTCTGAGTAATTACCTGTATTACTTCCTCCCTGAGGATAGGTATCAAAATAACCTGCCAGGCTTAGATTATTTGGTTGAGAGATGTCATAAATAATTAAGCCGTCTTGATAACAGGAAACAAGAGCAAAATTATTTCCAATCAGATAAGGGTTATGAGGAGTAGTTTGTTGAGTTGGTTTAAAAGAAACGATGGGTTGAATGTTGTTTAGATTTTGAACATCAACAAAACTTATTGGGGATGCTGCAGGCACTTCGTCGCAGAACATTAAGTATTTTCCGTTTTTTGTTAAAAAACTTGAATGGTTATAACCGTGAGCAGGATAATTAGTATAAGATCCTAATACAGAAAAGGTGTTCGTTGAATTGTTAAATTTAAGAACGTAAAGGCCATTCCATCCTGTTGAAGCATATACCGTATCGTTTCTAACATACATGTCATGAACATAATTAAAAACAGTGTTTGGAACATCTTGCGATACCTGCCTTAGTAATACCGGAGATGAAGGATTGGCTAAGCTATATATATTCATTGGAGAGGTTGCTGGAGGTGGTCCTGAAACATAGGTTACACCACCAATGTACATCTTGTTTTGATCAATCCATATCGTATGCCCCCGTTCAAAATATGTATTTCCATTGTAAACAACAGTAACCGTGCTAGGTAACAAACTCATATCTACAATTTGAAATGTATTAGGAGAGCTATCGTCGCTAACAATATAACAGAAGTTTTGATAGGTTTTCATTTCACGCCAAGTGCAATTTGGTTTTCCGGGCACGAAAGCACATACTGATGGGGTTGTGGGAATTGTTACATCAATAAAGTAGGTTCCATTACTTGTTCCAACTATTGCATATTCTTTATTTTTACTTTGTTGATACCATCCCCAGCAACCCGAATAGCGTCTATTATCACCTCCAACTCCAACCGAGCCGTTGTTAGGATTTATTAAAGCTAATAAATTGATGTTTTGACTTGAATAGGTTTGTGAAAAAAATTTAAATGAAATAAGAGTAAAAAAAAGGAAACAATATTTTTTCATGGATGATAATTTGATATTGATAAACACAAATATACCTTTTAATTTTATTTTAAAACAATGCAGTTAATCCAAAATGAATTTTACCACTTCGGCTATCAAATCCATTGTTGAATTGATTTCCAATGGCATAATTTAAACTGAGTATACCAGCTTTTGTATCTATATTAATTCCAGCACCAAAACTCACCGGTTTATCATTTAAATATAAATTAATGCTATTGTTTTCATACCAAGCTCCTTCTACAAAAACTAATAGATTTGAATTTTTAGCAAATAAAAAACGATATTCAAGGGTAGGAATTATAAATCCCGAAGCATAAATACTTTCTTCGTCAAAACCTCTTAGTGTTTTTAATCCTCCTATTCTATAAAGTTCGTTTTTAAAGATTACAGAATTACCAAAAATTCCAGCGGCCTGAATATTAAATTTTAAAACATGATTATTTTTAATTGGAATATAATAAGCATTTGTAAGTTCAAATTGATTTTGCGAAGATTTCATTAAAATATCTTTGTAAGCTTGTTCATTTATATTTAAGTTTCTTTTTATTTCTCTGGTTCCATTTTGACAATTAATAACAATCATAATTCCTTTTCGAGGATTAAATCGATAATCTAAATTCTCATAAAACAAACCAATTCCAAATGATTTTGTGGTAATATCGGCAACGTTTGGTAAGGTGCTAATTATATTTAGTTCGCTAGTTGATATTAAATTACTATTTCTTTGTTTGTAAAATAATTTTAAATAATTAGGACCGCTATAATAATAGTTAATGCCAATGTTATGATTGATATCAATAAAAGTAGTGTCCTTTCTATATATCTTTAATGAGTAATCAATTCCTAAGGGTGTACCAAATAAAAAAGGATAAATTAATTGACCTTTAAAATCTTGAGTTTGAGATTGTAACCTTCGCCATTCTAAATCAAAAGTTTCGCCATTTTTAAATACACCATTAATTAATTTTAATTTTAAATCACCAGTAATAACTGTTTTTTTAGAAATTGCATCTGGCAGAAACCCAAGTATCCCATCAAATTGTGATGCATTTTTTTTATCTAAAAACAAATATAATTTATTTATTTTATCAGTTAAACGAACTTCTAAAACCTTTTTTTCATCAATAAATGGTAGCTGAATAATTTTTTTTGAAATAGATTTTAAAAGGCTTTCATTATAAGGCATATTTTCTTTTAAGGATAAATACCTGTACAAAAAACGCTTATTTATGTCACTCGTTCCAATAATTTTAATGGAGTCAATTTTAAAGAGTTTGTTTTTTTTTATATTTAATACTGCTTTTAGTGTTTCATGTTCAATGATTATGCTATCCAAACTAACTACTGTAAATGGATAGCCGTTTGATTCGTAATGTCGAATAATTTTTTCAAAAGCATTAACAACTTGATCATAATTAAATGCTTTATTTAAAAATAGTTTTTCTGATATACCAATTTTTGAAGCCAGATCAGGATTTAAATTTCCAAGTTTTAAATAAGCAAGTGTAAATTTTTTGTTCTCGTTTATTATACCTGTTACTTTATTTGAATCACTTTTAATGCTATCGCATGTTGCTAATAAATAGCCTTTTTGTTTAAGATATAATAGTACTTGGTCTATTTCTTTAATTGCCGAATTCTTTGAAAGATGTTTTTTTTGATAATTTAATTTTGTTAATTCTTTGTTTTTAGTGTCTAATATAATACTTAAACTAACTTTCTGTGATACACTCTTATTGACAAATAGACAAAAAATAAATAGACAAATATATTTAGGTAATGCTTCCAACTTATTAATAACGTATAATTAAATATTTAGTATATTTAAACAATATTTTAAATTAAAACTAATAAAATCATGCATAAAATAGTTTCTATACTTTGCTTATTTGTTTTTAAAATAGTAATAATTGCTCAAGTTCCAATTACTTTAAATAATGTAAATATGCCTGGGGCTAACGATACTTTGCGTTACACAAATGCCCAAATTACTTCTATAGGAAATTATACTCAAACTGGAGCAAATTTTAATTGGAATTTTTTTAATTTAGTTGACATTAATCAAGGTGTTAGAACATTTAAAAGTTCATTTCAAACGCCATATAGTTTTTATTTCCTTGCATTAAATGAGTATGGCGAAAAAATTGCCGATACATTAGGTGCTGGTCCTATTACCATTACTAATTATTGGAATTATTACAAAAAACAAACTTCTCCGGTAAATGCATTTATTGCTGATGGCTCGGGTATGACTTTTAGTAGCATTCCTGTTCCAAGTTATTTTAGCGATAAAGACGAGTTATATATTTTCCCGATGTCTTATCCAAAATACGATAGCACCACTTTCAAATTTTCTACCATAACATCTTCTTTAATTCCTATTACTTACTCAAAAAAAGGTTATCGTGTTACTTTGGTTGATGGCTGGGGTAAAATTATTACGCCTTATGATACAGCAAATTGTATTCGTTTAATTACAACTCAATATTCAAAAGACACAATTAAAACTAATTTTGGTGGATTTTCATTTCCTATTGGTTTTAATAATTTTCAACGGAGCTATCAGTGGTTTACTATAAATAGCAAAATACCTTTTTTAGAAGTAACCGGTAATTTAGTTGGTAATAATTTTACTGTAACCCAGGTTCGTTATCGTGGTTATAAAAAATTGAGTGCTCCACCACCGCCACCTCCTCCCATTGATACCTCTCTTGAAGATATGGCTAACAGTAATTATTTATCTATTTATCCTAATCCAGTTAAAGATAAATTATGGATCTCAGATTTTGTTTCAAATAAATTTTTAATAGAAATTTATGATATTTCGGGACAATTAATTAAAAAGCAAAGCATTGAGTCGTCTGATCTTAATCGTTTTATTGATGTGTCTGAATTTAATATCGGATTATATCAATTAAAAATCTCTCAAAATCAAAAAGTAAATTGGTTTAACTTTATAAAAACTAATTAATTTTTTTTTAATTAAATTATCTCTTATTTTTATAAAAAATTAAAACAAATAATATGTCATCAATTCACAACGATTCCGATTTATCAGAAACTAAACCAATATCTTTTACAGTACCTTTTATTTTAGCATCTGTGTTTATTTTAATTATGATTTTAGTATTAAGTTTATGTGATCCTAAAAAAGAAGAACATAATAGTAAACCTGCTTCTGAATCAGTTGATAACGCTCACCATTAATTAAATCAGATTTCTGTTTTTTTAATTTTAATTTATTTTTATCATGAGTATTTCAATTTCTATTGGATCCGATCACGCAGGTTTTGAATTAAAAAAACAAATTATTGATTATTTAAAAAACAAATCATTTATCGTAATTGATAAAGGTTGTTTTTCTGAAGAAAGAGCTGATTATCCAGATTTTGCTCATCACACGGCAGAATCTGTTAATAGAAAAGAATCTGAATTTGGAATATTAATGTGCGGAAGTGGTAATGGAATTAATATGACAGCAAATAAACACAAAGGTATTCGCGCTGCTTTGTGTTGGACTTCAGAAATTGCTGCTATGGCTCGACAGCATAATGATGCTAATGTTTTAGTTCTACCTGCAAGATATATTACTATTAGCGAAGCTTTAAAATGTGTAGATGTTTTTCTATCTGAAAAATTTGAAGGTGGTCGACATCAAGAAAGAATAGAAAAAATAGATTTATTATAAATTGTGTTTTATTATACTTTAGTTTTTTAACTATTTACCAAAAATTAATTAATTCAGAGTATTATACAATATATATTCTAATTTAAATTAATTTGTAAAAACACAACTTTAATTAATTTTTTTCAAAACCATTTGATTTTGTTTTTTTGAGCCCCAATGATAGCCTAAAGAAAAATCAATTTGACCTTTATAATATTTTTCAGATTTATAGGCTGAATCTAGTTCTTTTTGAAATACTCCTTCACTAAAATCATCAACAGGTTTCTCATATAAACCAAACAATTCAACATTCCAACCTTTATTTATGAAATATTTAATAGGTATCCCCGTATCATCTTGAACCAAGAAGTCCGATTTATCCTTAATTAAATTGCGAATTTGTTCAAATGAACCATAATGTAATAAATATGAAGCTGATTTAACAAAGGAATTACATTTATTTGGGATTTTAGCCTTTAAATAGTTAGAAAATCTAGGTTTTTCTTCAAAACCTTTATTAGAAATATCACAAGATAAATAGGTGATTTTTTTTGTTATTAATGATTTTTTATCCCTAAAAATTATTTCAACAGCATCTGCTTTTTTTTCTAATTCTTTTTTATCGATAAAAATCATTGAACCATTTTCATCAATATTAGAATATTTAACAGAAATTACTTCGTTCCCTGTTCTTGAAATAGCCCATAAAATTAATGGAAACATTCCATCAATAAGGGTTGTGTTCGTTCTTGTGTCAGACTCCATATTTCTTGTAATGAAGTAGCTTCTACGATAGATATCTCTTAAAACATTATCAACATCATTGAGATATCTTTTAATAAATTGTCCATCTTTTTCTAATAAATTTGGAATGATACCAACTTTTTCTCTTGCAACCATAAGATATTCTCTAGCATTTGGATACATAAAATGAAGGTGAATAAAATCTCCTCCTGAAAATGGATAAAAAACAAAGGCTGAATCAGACTGATTATTCCTTTTTAAATTAGAATTATTCCAATTACATATTTTAGCAAGTCTATCATCTTTTATTAATTTATATTTAGCTTTAATTTTTTGAGAATATTCAAAAATAAATGATGTGTCCCATGAATTATTTTTATATCTTATAACACTATCTTCTCCCCCAATTAACTGAGTTATATTATTATAAAAAGTGTCTATTGGCGACTTAATTGGCTCTAATTTCTTTTTTATTTCAGAAAGGCTGTCTTTATTAACAACATCTTTATTTTCTTCTTTATTAGAACTATTGCAACTATTACAGAAAATAGCCAACAAAAATAGTAACGCTGAAAAAGTATATTTATTTATTATCATATTTTTAATTTTAATTAACAAATTTAGTATTTTTTTTCATTTATTGTCTCATAATGATGGATTTTTTCACTGTTGAACTTAAATATTATCTTGTTAATAAATTAAGTTTTGCAATCTTGTGTCTGTTGATATTAATTTTAAGACCTGTTATGAGCATCTTGAATCAAAGGCCTTAAATTGACTTATTGTTGAACCACTAGTTAGAAAAACCATACAACAATATAAAACATTTTCAATAGAAGATGCTTTATTAAATCGCAATTGATTTTAAATTGAAATAGTATTATTTTTCAATTTTTGCAGACAAGCCTCTTTCTAACAGGGCCTCGCAAAGAGATTTTAATTTTTTGAATGTACCGTTTTTAACCGAGCATTTACCAGTAAAATGAATTAAATAAGCACACTGTTCTGCTTGAATAGTATTATGATCACAAATTTTAACGAGAGAATCGATTACAAAATCGAAAGTATTTACATCATCATTATAAACGATTAAAGCATAAATAGAATCTTCTTTTACTTTAGATTCAAGCTGTTTTTTTTCTGAAATATCAGGAGATAAAATAAAATTCATACTGCGATTTTAATATCCTAAAAAATTAAGTTTTATCTTCTTTTTTATTTTTTTTACTTTTTGGTTTTTGAGTATTTACTATAATTAAATCTTTTTCTTTATTATAATCTACATCAATTTCATCACCTTCAGAAAGATTATTTTTAATAATTTCTTCTGCCATAGGATCTTCTAAATATTTTTGTATGGCTCTTTTTAGTGGTCTTGCACCATAATTAGCATCGTAACCCTTTTCTACAATATAATCCTTTGCCGCATCAGAAATTTTTATTGAATAACCTAAACCATTAACTCTACCAAATAAATTAGCCAATTCAATGTCAATAATTTTATGAATATCTTCTCTTGCTAAAGTATTAAACATCACAACATCATCAATTCTATTTAAAAATTCAGGTGCAAATGCTTTTTTAAGTGCACTTTCAATTACGCCTTTAGAAATTTCATCTTCATTTTCTTTACGAGTTTGAGTTCCAAAACCAACACCAGCTCCAAAATCTTTTAGTTGTCGAGCACCAATATTAGAAGTCATAATAATAATAGTGTTTTTAAAATCAATTTTACGACCTAAACTATCTGTTAATATACCATCATCTAACACTTGAAGTAGCATATTAAATACATCAGGATGAGCTTTTTCAATTTCATCTAATAAAATAACAGAGTAGGGTCTGCGGCGAACTTTTTCTGTTAATTGTCCTCCTTCTTCATATCCAACATAACCTGGAGGGGCTCCAATTAATCGGGTTGTAGCGAATTTCTCCATGTATTCACTCATGTCAATACGTATTAGTGCTTCGTCGTTATCAAATAAATGACGAGCTAATATTTTTGCTAATTGTGTTTTTCCAACTCCTGTTGGTCCAAGAAAAATAAAAGAACCTATTGGTTTGTTTGGATCTTTCAATCCAGCTCTATTTCGTTGAATTGCTTTAACCACTTTTGCAACTGCTACATCTTGTCCAATAACTTTTCCGTTAATTAACTCGTTCATTTTTACGAGTTTTTCACCTTCATTTTGATTTACTTTTTGAACAGGAACGCCACTCATCATACTAACAACTTCTGCAACATTATCATCTGTAACAGGCACTCTATTAAGTTTAGTTTCGTCCTCCCAAGCTTTTTTAGCAAGATCAAGTTCGGTTTGTAATTTTTTTTCGGTATCTCTTAACTGAGCAGCCTCTTCATATTTTTGACTTCGAACAACTTTATTTTTTAACTCTTTAATATCTTCAATCTTCGCTTCTATTTCTAAAATATTTTGAGGGACATTAATATTTGTGATATGAACTCTACTTCCTGCCTCGTCTAAAGCATCAATGGCTTTATCTGGTAAATGTCTATCGGTAATATAACGAGCTGTAAGGGTTACACAGGCTTTTAAAGCTTCGTCAGAATAGGTTACATTGTGATGATCTTCGTATTTTGATTTAATATTATTTAAAATCTGCAAAGTTTCTTCAGGAGTAGCCGGTTCGATAATAACTTTTTGAAATCGACGCTCTAAAGCACCGTCTTTTTCTATGTATTGACGGTATTCGTCTAATGTGGTAGCACCAATACATTGTATTTCTCCTCTGGCTAATGCTGGCTTAAACATATTACTGGCATCTAAACTTCCACTTGCTCCACCAGCCCCAATAATTGTATGTATTTCATCAATAAATAAAATAACATCAGGGCATTTTTCTAATTCATTCATTACAGCTTTCATTCTCTCTTCAAATTGACCTCGGTATTTAGTACCAGCAACTAAAGATGCTAAGTCTAAAGTAACAACACGTTTTCCAAACAAAACACGCGATACTTTTCTTTGAACAATTCGTAAAGCTAAACCTTCGGCAATACTTGATTTACCTACCCCTGGTTCGCCAATTAAAATTGGATTGTTTTTTTTACGACGAGATAATATTTGTGATACTCTTTCAATTTCTTTTTCTCTACCAACAACAGGATCTAATTTGTCGTCTTCTGCCATTTTTGTTAAATCTCTTCCGAAATTATCTAATACCGGAGTTTTAGATTTACTATCGCCTTGTTTTTTTGGATTTGCTGGATTATTTCCCATACTGCCAAAATTTGTATCTTCAGGCTCATCTTCGTCACCCCCAGAAGTAGAGTTTTCTATTTTACTTGGATTATCTAAAAACCCTTCAAGTTCTATGCGAGTGGCTTCATAATCAACTCCATATTTTAATAAAGTTTTTGTTACAATATTGTCATCTTCTTTTAAAATACTCAATAACAAATGCTCTGTACCAATTTGAGAAGATTTAAACGTTTTGGCTTCCAAATAAGTTAATTTTAGAGTCTTTTCTGCTTGTTTTACTAAGGGAATATTGGCTAAATTATTTGATTTGCGAATGCCAGGGGTTAAATTATGTTCAATAAATTTTCTTAGCTCAAGAGAATCAACACCTAAGTTTTTTAATAAACGCATACCTACACCATCTCCATCTCTAATCATTCCAAGCATTAAGTGTTCTATACCTATATAATCATGTCCTAATCTTAATGCTTCCTCTCGGCTATAAGTGATAACATCTTTAACTCTGGGCGAAAATTTTGCTTCCATATAATTTTATTAGTTATTAAAAGATCAATATACAGTTATAATGCCAAATTCAAAATTAGTATTAATAAATAAAAAAGATAAATTTTTAACTGGATTTTTTAACATATAATTTGTTGATAAGTTTTGACTGTATTTGCTTATTAATAGCTACTTTCATACGCTTAAAAAGAAATCAAAAATTTGTTTTTTTATAATTATAAATGTTGACAAACTAAACTGACAAAAGTTCATAAATTTTACCTAAATTTAAGATAATATAAAAAGTATGGCAGAAGGAGAAAAAATAATTCCAATTAATATTGAAGATGAAATGAAAACCGCATACATTGATTATTCAATGTCGGTAATTGTATCGCGTGCTTTGCCTGATGTAAGAGACGGCTTAAAGCCTGTGCATCGCCGGGTTTTATTTGGAATGTTAGACTTAGGCGTTTTACACAATCGACCTTATAAAAAATCGGCGCGTATTGTTGGTGAAGTATTAGGAAAATATCATCCTCATGGAGATGCTTCTGTTTATGACACCATGGTGCGAATGGCTCAAGATTGGAGTTTGAGATATATGTTAGTTGATGGACAAGGGAATTTTGGTTCTATTGATGGTGATCCTCCTGCAGCAATGCGTTACACAGAAGTTCGTTTTCGTAAAATTGCTGAAGAAATGTTGGCCGATATAGATAAAGATACTGTTGATTTTCGTCCTAATTTCGATGATTCGTTAACAGAACCAACTGTATTACCATCGCGTATTCCTAATTTATTAATGAATGGGGCTTCCGGAATTGCAGTGGGGATGGCCACAAACATGGCACCACATAATTTAACAGAATCTATTAATGCAGTAATTGCCTACATCGATAATAAAGAAATAGATATTGACGGTTTAATGAAATTTATAAAAGCGCCCGATTTTCCAACAGGAGGAACTATTTATGGATTTGAAGGTGTTAAAGAAGCTTTTCATACCGGTCGTGGTCGTGTTGTAATGAGAGCAAAAGCAAATGTAGAACCCGTTGGAAATAGAGAGCGTATTATTGTTACTGAAATTCCTTATCAAATTAATAAGGCCGAAATGATTAAGCGCCAGTGGGAACTTTGTAATGAAAAGAAAATTGAAGGGATTAGCGAAATTCGGGATGAGAGTAATCGTGAGGGTATGCGAATTGTATATGAATTACGCTCTGATGCCATTTCGAATGTAGTATTAAATAATCTTTATAAATATTCTGCCTTACAAACCTCTTTTTCAATAAACAATGTTGTTTTAGTTAAAGGTCGCCCGCAAATGCTAAATCTAAAAGATATGATTCAGTATTTTGTGGAGCATAGACATGATGTGGTTGTTAGAAGAACTAAATACGAATTAGCTCAAGCCGAAAAACGTGCACACATTTTACAAGGTTTATTAATTGCCATTGATCATCTTGATGAAGTGATTAAGATTATTCGCGAAAGTGCAAGCCCAGATATTGCAAAAGATGAATTAATTGTGAAATTTAATTTGTCAGAAATTCAAGCTCGTGCAATTTTAGATATGCGATTAAGAACTTTAACTGGTCTTGAACGTGATAAATTAAAAGCAGAATACGACGAATTAATGAAAACCATTGCCAATTTAAATGAAATATTAAACAATGAATTGCTTCGTTTTAAAATAATTCGTGATGAATTAATTGAAGTGAGAGACAAATATGGCGATGAAAGAAGAACAGATATAGTTTATGCTGGCGATGATTTGAGAATTGAAGATATGATTGCAGATGAAAATGTAGTTATTACCATTTCTCACATGGGCTATATGAAACGAACTAATTTAGCTGAATATAAAGCTCAAAATAGAGGTGGTAGAGGAAGCAAAGGCACCGCAACGCGTGATGAAGATTTTGTAGAACATATGTTTATTGCGTCTACTCATAATTATATTTTATTGTTTACAGAAAAGGGTCAAGTTTTCTGGATCAGAGCCTATGAAGTGCCTGAAGGACAAAAAAATAGTAAAGGGCGAGCAATTCAAAATTTAATTAGTATTTCTCCTGATGATAAAGTAAAAGCATTTATAAATATCAAAAATTTAAATGATGAAGAATATATAAAAAATAACTTTATTATTTTATGTACAAAAGATGGAATCATTAAAAAAACTTCTATCGAAGCCTATTCTCGTCCTCGCTCAAATGGTATTAATGCAATTACCATAAGAGAGGGTGATGTATTGTTAGAAGCTGCTTTAACTAATGGTTCTAACGAAATTATGTTAGCTACTAAACTTGGTAAAGTTTGTCGTTTTAATGAATCAAAAGTAAGGCCAATGGGCAGAAATGCAAGTGGTGTGATTGGTATCGATTTAAATGACGAAGTGGGGGGTAACAACGAGGTAATTGGAATGATTTGTATTGCCGATATGCAAGCTAATGTTTTAGTTGTTTCTGAAAAAGGTTATGGCAAACGTTCGGATATTGATGAATATCGGATAACGAATAGAGGAGGCAAGGGTGTTAAAACTATAAATGTAACCGAAAAAACCGGAAATTTAGTGGCTATTAAATCAGTAACTAATTCAAATGATTTAATGATTATCACTAAAAATGGAATTGCTATTCGAATGAATGTTGCTGATCTCAGAGTAATGGGTAGGGCTACTCAAGGAGTAAAGTTAATAAATATTCAAGAGAACGATAATATTGGGGCTGTTACAAAAGTTGATCACGAAGATGAAGAATTAACAATGGATACCGAGCTTAATACTAATGGTGAGAACCCTGAAATCACTCCATTACCGCCAGAAGAATCAAAAGAGTAATTACAATTTTAAAACAAATAGTATGAATAAAAGATTAATAACTACTTCGTCAATAATTTTAGTTGGTTTAGGTAATTTATTTGCGCAACCCACATTAATTGAAAAAATAGAATCCAAACCCGATAAAGTTGTTATTCCATACGAAAGATGGAAATTGCCAAATGGCTTAACCATATTGTTGCACGAAGATCATTCCGATCCATTAGTAAATGTAATGGTTACCTACAAAGTAGGTTCAAACAGAGAGAGCATTGGTAAATCAGGTTTTGCTCACTTTTTTGAACATATGATGTTTCAAGGTTCTAAAAATGTTGGTGACGAAGAACATTTTAAAATGATTTCGACTGCTGGTGGAAACATGAACGGATTTACTCAACGAGATAAAACAGTTTATTTTGAAACCTTACCATCTAACTATTTAGAAATGGCTCTTTGGTTAGAATCAGATAGAATGGGTTTTTTATTAGATTCATTAACCACAAAAAAATTCGAAAACCAACGAGATGCTGTTAAAAATGAAAAGTCTCAAAACATCGAAAATCAGCCTTATGCAATGGCTTATGTTGAAGAAATAAATAAAACATTATACCCTGCAGGTCATCCTTATAGCTGGCCTGTTATTGGTTACGTAGACGATTTAAATCGTGCAAATTTAGAAGATGTTAAAAACTTTTTTCTTCGTTGGTATGGGCCTAATAATGCTATTTTAAGTATATCTGGTGATTTTACACCAGCTCAAGCATTAGCAATGGCAGATAAATACTTTGGTAATATTAAAACATGTCCGGAAGTAAAAAAATTAAAAATTCCTTTAGTTACTATTCCTACCGATAAATATACTGCTTATAAGGATAAAACATATTTGCCACTTAATTTACGTGTATTTCCAACCGTACCTAAATATCACAAAGATGAAGCTGCATTAGATTTATTAGGATCAATGATGGGAAGTGGGAATAATTCAATTTTTTATAAAAATTTTGTAAAAAGTAAAATTGCAATTCAAGCAAATACAAATCATAGTTCTGAAGAACTATCTGGCGAATTCCAAGTCTCAATATTTGCTTATCCACCTGATGATTATAATTTAGAAAAATTATTTAAAGATTTAGATAGTAATGTTATTAGCACTATTAACGAATTTGGTAAAAGTGGGATAACTGATGACGCTTTATTAAGAGCTAAGGGGCAAGTTGAAACATTAGCCTATTCAAATTTAGAATCTGTATTTGGAAAAAATGCAATCATTTCCGAGTGGGAACGTTTGTTAGGAAAATCATCTTCCATTTCTGAAGAAATTGATAGATATACTAAGCTTACAAAAGAAGATATTACACGGGTTTTTAATAAATACATAAAAGGATCTGGTGCAGCTATTTTAAATACCTATCCTATTGTTGATCCAAAGGATTCTGTAAAAAGTGTAAATCCATATGCTGGTCAAGTTTTTCCAGCAAATCCTGAATACAATGGATTAATTTATACCCCAATTCCAGATAAGTTCAATCGAAGTTTAAAACCAATTGCTGGCGAAGTAAAACCTGTAACTGTTCCAGATTATTTTTCAACTAAATTAGCAAATGGATTAAGCGTTATAGGCACAAAAAGTAAAGAAACTCCTGAAATAACTATATTAATAAATATTGATGGCGGAAGTTTAGTATTAAGCAACGATAAACTTAAAAAAAATGGAATTGCCGAATTAACTGCAAGTTTACTTAACGAAGGAACTAAAAATTACACAACCGAGCAAATTAGTGCCGAACTTGAAAAATTAGGAAGTTCAATTTCATTTGAAGGATCTAAAAATTCAACATCAATTCAAGTAAACTGCTTAAAGAAAAATTTAGAAGCTACTTTAAAGTTATTAGAAGAGAAATTATTAAATCCGGGTTTTAGAGAGGAAGATTTTAAATTAAGTAAAAAACAATACAGCGAAAGCATTAAAGACGAAGAAACAAATGCAAACGCCATGGGTACTAAAATGTATAATTTTGCCATGTATGGTAATACATTTTTAGGACTTGCACCTTCAAAAAAATCTATTGAAAATATAGAATTAGCAGATTTAAAAGATTATTACGAAAAATATTATTCACCATCTGTTTCTAATTTAGTTGTTGTTGGAGATATTGAAGAAAATGATATTAAATTAAAACTTGATTTTTTGAACAAATGGAAATCAAAAGACATCGTAATTCAGCCAATCCCAGAAGCATCTATTTCTTCAGAACCAAGATTTTTTATTTATAATAAATCACTTGCACCATCTTCTGTAATAGTAATGGGATATCCATCTTTAAAATTTGATGCTACAGGCGATTTTTATAAAAACAGAATTGCCAATTTTATTTTTGGTGGCAATTTTAACAGTCGATTAAATTTAAATTTACGAGAGCAAAAAGGTTATACTTATGGAATTAGGTCTAGTTTTAGTGGAGGAAAATACACGGGTATGTTTTCTATTAACTCTTCAGTTAAACGTAACTCAACAGCTTTGTCATTAGCAGAAATAATTAAAGAATTTAAAAAATATGAAACTCAAGGTATAAATGATAACGAACTTGTATTTACTAAAAGTTCCCTTTTAAACGAAGAAGCTTTAAAATACGAATCTCCTTTTCAAAAGGCAAATTTCTTAGCGAGTATCATAAAATATAATTTGGATAAAAATTATACCAATAAACAAAATGAAATATTAAAAAATATTACAAAAGAAGAGGTAAACCAACAAATAAAAAAACACTTTGATTCGAATAAATTAACAACGGTTGTTGTTGGCGATAAATATATTATCGAGTCATTGCTTGAGAAAGCCTCTAAAGATGCCAATAATAAAGAGGTACTAAATAAGGTTAAATTAAAGAAAATTTCTATTGATTAGTAAATAGTAATTTGCCATATTTGTATACAATTTAAAAAATGTTTATTTAAAATAAAAATACTAAAACCACGTCGTTTTGATTAGTGGTTTTTTTAATTAATAAAAGATTCTAAAAATCAATATCAATGAAAAAAATAATTTTATTTCTATTTATTTCTTATTCAGCTTTATCTTTTTCACAAAGCATGCAAGTACAAAACATGTTTAATTATTTGCGAAATAAAGAATACGAAAAAGCTAAATCATCTGCAGATGCCGCTTCTATTCACGAAACAACAAAATTAAGTTCTAAAATGTGGTTATATCGTGGTAATGTTTATAAAGCAATTTATTCCGACACCTCAAAAAAAGTTAGAGATATTGATTTAGCTGCCGAAGAAAAAGCATTAGAAGCATATATTAATTGTTTAAAATATGATAAAGATGTAATTTATAAAGAAGATGCAAAAGGCCCATTAGTATTAACGGCAGCAGCTACAAGAAATAAATCAAATTATTACAAACAAAATAAAGAGTTTGATAATGCTATTTATTGTCTAGAATTATTAGAATTATCATTGCCATTTGATTTTGATCAGGGAATAAAACGAAACAATATAACCAAAGAAAAATTACTATTTGATAAGTTTGATTTATATAAATTTGCCGCTAATAAATCTAAAACAATTGAGTATGCCAATAAATTAATTGAAGCTAATTATAAAGATTCAAAAATATATACCGATATGGTTAAAATTTCTTTAATGGACAAAGATACATCTGCAGCTTTATCCTATATCGAAAAAGGTAAAATCATGTTTGAAGATAATATGACTCTTATTGGAACAGAAATTGATATTTTTTTAGCTCGTAAAAAAATTAACGAACTAAAAGATAAACTTAATAAAGCTATAGATTTGGCTCCAGATAACGAATTATTGCATGCAGTCTTAGGACAAGTTTATGAAAAAAGTGGAGATTTAGTTAATTCAGAAAAAGAATATTTAAAAGCATTGGAAATTAAACCTGATTATGAAATTATTAATTTTAAGTTAGGTGCATTTTATTTTAATTTAGCTGCAGAATTTAATAAAAAATTAAACGATCTTCCACCAAAAGAAACAGTTAAATCTAAAGATTATAATGAAAAAATAATCGATAATTTTAAAAAAGCCATTCCTTTTCTTGAAAAAGCTTTTGAAACTAACCCTGATAAAGCCTATAAACAAAGAATTTTTCAAGCATATTCTCGATTAGGAGAAACTGAAAAGGCATTAAAATATAAATAATAAATTTGGTAATTATGTTAAAAAACAAAATATTTTTTTGTCTTATATTTTTTCTCTCGATAGAACTATTTGCTCAAAAATCAAAGCTTAATTTAGCTTGGCGTTCGCTTAGCGATTATGAAGAAACTCTTAAAGAAGGTTTAGGTGATACTACTCAATTATTTAAAGCAAAACAGGCTATTGATTTAGCCTTAACAAACGAAACTACTAAATCTCAATTAAAAACGCATGTTTATAAATTCCGAATTAGTTATGCTTATTTTCAATTTCAATTAAATTCTGAAATAAAAAATTTAGAATTAAGTATCAACGATAAGAATGAACGTATTTTGATTGCTTACGGAAATACAAATTTAACCGATTTTGAAATTGCTAGTAATGAATTAACTATAATTAAATCAATTGACCCGAAATTTATTAACACCATTCAAGAGGGAATTTCTGGCGATATATCAAATCTTAATGAAGATGATTTAAAGTTTGCCAGGTCATTGCAACAAATGAGATTAGAATCCTCAAATATTGCTTCTGGAAAATATAAAGTTAAAAAATATGATGATGCCGCCAATTATTATTACAAAACGGCCTTTATTAATACAATTTTATCTACATCAAAAGACACAGCAAATTTTTATAATGCTTGCATAGCTGCGGCTAAGTCTAAAAATTTAGATTATATTATAGATTATAATAAAAAAATGATTGATGCGAAAATTGCTATTTCATATAATTATGAAGCTATTTTTAATGCTTATATTCAAAAAAATGATTCTGTTTCCGCTTTAGAAAATTTGTCTATGGGTAGAAAATTATTTCCGGATGATATTGGATTGCTAACTGAAGAAACTAATTTATTTTACGCAAATGATAAACATCAAGAAGCATTAGATAATTTAAAAATTTCTATTCAGAAAGATTCTACTAATGCATTATACTATTTATTTATGGGTAATATTTACGACAATTTAGCTAATCCAAAAAATAAACTCACATTTAAAGAGCTAGAAAAACCTAAAAACTTTGAAGAACTCTTTAAAAATGCTGAAAAAAATTACTTAAAAGCAATTCAACTTAATCCAATTAATAAAGATTATTTATACAATTCTATGTATAATTTAGGTGCGATGTATAATAATTACGGAGGTTATATAGAAAATAAAAAGTTAGATAAGTCTGTTAATTTAGCTAAATACCAAAAAGAAAATGGTGAAAAAAGCCAAGAGTATTATAAAAAAGCGATTCCTTATTTAGAAGAGTCATATAAAATAAAATCAGACGATAAGTATACGATGAATGCTTTGAGATTATTGTATTTTAAAACAAATAATAATACCAAAGCAAAAGAGATGGATGAGAAGATGAAATCAATTAAATAACAACCCGAATTTCAAAAAATTACGAGTTTTTTTAGTTGCTATTATTTTATTATTTTACACCTGCTCTAATAATATTAAGCGCACCACCAGCTTTAAACCACTCTATTTGTTGAGCATTGTATGTATGATTAGCTTTAATTTCGTCTTGTGTCCCGTCTGAATGTTTAAACAATAATGTTAATGAGGTTCCTGGAGAAAAAGTAGTTAAGCCAATAATATTGATACTATCATTTTCTTGAATTTTTTCGTAGTCAGCTTTGTTTACAAAAGTTAAAGCTAACATGCCTTGTTTTTTTAAATTTGTTTCGTGAATGCGAGCAAATGATTTTACCAATACTGCTCTAACGCCTAAATGACGGGGCTCCATGGCTGCATGTTCTCGCGAAGAACCTTCGCCATAATTTTCATCACCCACAACAATCGAACCAATACCTTGTGATTTATATGCCCGTTGAACTTTTGGAACTGATTCATAAGTGCCACTTAACTGATTTTTAATCGTATCTGTTTTTTCGTTAAAGAAATTAACTGCACCGATTAACATGTTGTTTGATATGTTATCTAAATGTCCTCGAAATTTTAACCAAGGGCCAGCCATCGAAATGTGATCAGTAGTACACTTTCCTTTAGCTTTAATTAATAATTTTAAATCACTCAAATCATTTCCTTCCCACGCTGAAAATGGATCTAATAATTGTAAACGATCGCTAGTGGGTGATACATTAATTACAATATGACTTCCGTCAGCCGCTGGAGATTGAAATCCTGAATCTTTTACTTCAAAACCTCTAGTTGGTAATTCATCTCCGTTTGGCGCATCAAATTTAACTTGTTCACCTTTTTCGTTAGTTAAAAAATCGGTTAATGGATTAAATGTTAAGTCGCCTGCAATAGCCATAGCAGTAACAATTTCTGGGGATGCAACAAAAGCGTAGGTATTTGGATTACCATCGGCACGTTTGGCAAAATTTCGGTTAAAAGAGTGTATGATTGTATTTTTTTCGTGTTTTTCAGAACCCATTCTATCCCACATTCCTATGCATGGCCCGCATGCATTAGTAAATACTTTGGCTCCAATTTGATCAAATATATCTAAAAAACCATCGCGTTCAATGGTATATCTAATTTGTTCTGAACCTGGATTAATTAAATATTCAGCTTTTGCTTTTAAATGTTTTGAAGAAACTTGTTTTGCTAAACTTACCGCTCGCGAAATATCTTCGTATGAAGAGTTAGTACAAGATCCTAATAAGCCAACCGAAATTTTTGTTGGCCAAGCATTAGCTAAAGCCACTTCTTTTAATTTTGAAATAGGCGTAGCTAAATCAGGAGTAAACGGACCATTAACATGAGGTTCTAATTCAGATAAATTAATTTCAATAACTTGATCAAAGTACTTAGATGGATTTAAATAAACGTCAACATCGGCAGTTAAATGTTCTTTAACTTTGTCAGCTAGGGCCGCAACATCTTCACGACCAGTAGCTTTTAAATAACGGCTCATGCTATCATCATAACCAAATGTAGAAGTGGTTGCGCCAATTTCGGCACCCATGTTACAAATAGTGCCTTTACCCGTACAACTCATTGATATTGCACCTTCGCCAAAATATTCAACAACAGCATCGGTTCCACCTTTAACTGTTAAAATGCCTGCTACTTTTAATATCACATCTTTTGGAGCGGTCCAACCAGATAATTTACCAGTTAATTTCACACCAATTAATTTTGGCATTTTTAATTCCCAAGCTAAGCCTGCCATTACATCACAAGCATCAGCCCCTCCAACACCGATAGCAATCATTCCTAAGCCACCAGCATTAACTGTGTGAGAATCTGTACCAATCATCATTCCTCCGGGAAAAGCATAGTTTTCTAAAACGACTTGATGAATAATACCTGCGCCTGGTTTCCAAAACCCAATACCATATTTATTTGAAACAGAACCCAAAAAATCAAAAACTTCTTTACTTTCTTTATTTG
Source organism: Chitinophaga pinensis (assembly GCA_945887955.1). Taxonomy (GTDB): domain Bacteria; phylum Bacteroidota; class Bacteroidia; order B-17B0; family Aurantibacillaceae; genus Aurantibacillus. The sequence continues at coordinate 31,504 of CAMCZO010000022.1, forward strand.
CAAAAGCTAAATCATCATTGGCGCCATTTTTAGCTGTAATTAGGTGATCACAGTGAACTGTAGATGGAACAGCAACTTTTGGTCGACCAGATTGCATAAATTGTAACAAGGCCATTTGAGCCGTAGCATCTTGCATTGCAACTCTATCAGGCGAAAAATCAACATAAGATTTTGCTCTTTCGAATTGATCTTGTTTTTGATCGGTATGTAAATGAGAATAGAGAATTTTTTCGGTTAGAGTAAGCGGACGGTTTACTAATTTTCTTGCAGAATCTATTTTTGAGGGCATTTCTGCATAAACCTTCTTTATCATTTCAATGTCGAATGCCATATTTTTTTTTTAATTATTTAGACATCTAAATTATAAAAAAAATAGCAATATTAAAATTTATGTGTTTTATAATCTATTAATCTATTGTAAATTTGTTAATTTTAATTATTAAATCTATCATTGATATTTCGCTTATCGTTTAAAATTCTTTTTATTTTAATGCATTCTTGTATTACATTTTTTTTACTGGCCATCATTTTTTAGACTATGAATATTAATTTGATACTTTCTATGTACATTCGTGTTAATTTTAATTCTATTTATTTTTTTTAGTTTTTTTTAATTGGAATTTTAATATTAATCATGAAATTTTCGGAATACCATATTTCTAAAGAAATAAAATTAAGTTTAGAAGAATTAGGTTTTAAACGACCCACGGATATTCAATATAAAGCTATACCCTCAATTTTAAAATTAGAAGATGTATTAGCTATTGCTCAAACCGGCACTGGTAAAACTGCCGCTTTTGCTATTCCCGTTATTAATTTATTACATGTTAGAAAAGAATATGATGATTTGCCAGGCATAAAATGTTTAGTAATGGTGCCAACTCACGAATTAGCAATTCAAATTACAGAGGTATTTACCTCAATTGCAAAACACACAAAAATTACCACATTAGGAATTTATGGCGGGGTTGACCAACAATCTCAAATCGAAACATTAAAAAATGGTGTAGATGTATTGATTGCAACACCCGGCAGATTGTTTGATTTAGTAAATCAAAAACACATCAAGTTAAGATCAGTAGAAATTTTAATATTAGATGAGGCAGACCATATGCTAGACATGGGTTTTTATAAGGATATTAAATATTTAACAACTTATTTACCACAAAAAAGACAAACCTTATTTTTTTCGGCAACAATAAATGAACACATAAAGGATTTAGCTTATTCTTTAGTTAAAAATGCTATTCGTATTCAAATTTCTCCTAAAGACCCCGTAAATAAAAATATTGATCATTGTGTTATGTTTGTTGCAATGGATGACAAACGTTTTTTCTTAGAACGATTAATAAACGAAAATCCAGGAACAAAAGTTTTAGTATTTGTTCGTACAAAAGTAAGAGCTGAAAGGGTAATGTCTGCTATGGATAGAGTAGGAATAAAAAGTGTAACCATGCATGGGGGTAAAGATCAGGAAAATCGATTACAGGTATTAAATCAATTTAAAAGTGGGGAAGTGAATTTATTAATTGCGACTGATATAAGTGCAAGAGGTATTGACATTGCTAACATAGATTATGTTGTAAATTATGATTTACCCGATGAACCCGAAAATTATGTTCATAGAGTTGGACGGTCGGGTAGAGGAACAAAAAAAGGAAATGCAGTTTCTTTTTGTAGTGATGAAGAAAAACCAATTTTAACTCAAATAGAATCTTTCTTAACAAAATCAATAAAAGTATTAGAAGTTAAAAAAGGTGATTATGCACAAACTTTATTATATACCGAAGATACTACTGATAATTGGAAATTATTGATGAAAGAAGCTGCAGAGTCTGATAAAACAAAACCAAAAAAGAAAAATAAAAAGAAATAGTTTTATATAAATTTACATTTTCTGCTAGCAAAAGCGCACATTCTTAATAATATAATTCCATGTTTAAATCGAGATATGTTTGTTTCACCGTATGTTCGTTCTTTATATCTAATTGGCACTTCTACAATTTTTAAATTTAGTTTGTGAGCGCCAAATAATAAATCAAAATCTCCAAATGGATCAAATTCACCAAAATAAGTTCTATTTTTAATTAATTTGATATAATCTTTTCGAAACATCACTTTAGTTCCACATAAAGTATCTTTAAATCTTTGTTCTAAGAGCCATGTAAATGCCCAGCTAAAAAAATGATTACCTAAATAATTTAAAAAACGCATAGCTTCTTTATCCATGGGATAAACTAATCGAGTACCATTAATAAAATCTCCTTTTCCGCTAGCAATGTTATTATAAAATTTAGGTAAATCTTCTGGTGGCACAGTTAAATCGGCATCTAAAATCATTAAAATATCACCAGTAGCTATTTTGTATCCTTCACGAACAGCATCTCCTTTTCCTTTTCCTTTTTGTTGTCCTATTTTAATGTCATGGCTAGAAGCGTATTTTTTTTGAATGTCTTGAATTTTTTGCCAAGTATCATCGGTGCTATTCCCTTCGATGAATATAATTTCGATGTGTTTGCCAAAATTAGGTAATCTCAAAATAGCATTCTCTATATTTCCACTTTCATTTCGCGCAGGAATTATAACTGAAGTAGAATATTTATTAAAGTAATTATTTATATTTATTTCTGGTAATGGTTTAGCGAAACTATAAATGTTTAAACTAAAAAATCTAAAAAAGGGAAATTTAGCTAAATATTTATTTAAAATAAAAGATAAAACAGGAAAAAAGATCGGGAAAATTAATCGTTTACTGTTTCTGTATACATCAAAACCAGAAACGTAAAGTAAATTATTAATATCTCTTGTGCTGAGCCAATTTTGAGTAGGTGTTTTTTGTTTAAGACCAATTAATTCAGAAAATTTAATTAAGGGTTCCCAGATTGAATTATAATATTGAACAATCACTTTAGTATTAGGATGGCAGCATTTTTTTATTTGTTCGAATACATTTTGAATGTCATCAACAAAACCAATTAAATTACTTATAATTATTAGGTCAAATGTTTGATTCAACTCAATGTTATTGGCATCCATTAACAAAAAATTAATTTTTTTATCCTTATGTTTTTCTTTTGCCCATGAAATATATTCAGAACTAAAATCAATACCTGTTTTTATTGAGCCAGAAATGCTTGCAAGTAAATCTCCACTTCCGGACCCAACTTCTAATACGGAGCTATCTTCGTGAGAAAAATAGTTTGTGTAATTTGAAATTTCATCCCAATAATATGAGCTAAAAAAACGTTTTTTACGTTTTTTACCTTGTTGATTAAAATATATTTGTTTTGTTTCTTCCACTTAAATTTTCTCTATTTCAATAGTACAAAATAAACCAATTTGTTTAAAAAATGGCGAAAATAGCCACTCTATTCCCTTTACAAAATTATACATAAAAAACGGAAGCATTGCACTTCTTGATACGCCTCCACTAATAATGTAAGAAAATGGAGAATGATATTTAATGGAGTTAATTTTTAATGATGGAAAATCCTTTTTAAACAAGTCTAAATCTCTTTCAAAATAAATATAAGGTAAAGCTTGGTTACTATTAGATAAAGGGTTTCCAGCTTTAATTTCTCTTTGTCCCTTTTCATCAAAAGGTTCGTGATGAAACCGTTTGTAGATAAATCTTGCCAAGGAGCTATTTGCTGGTTCGGTCATAATTATTTTACCACCTTTAATTAATGTACGTTGCGCTTCTTTTAAAAATAAGTGTGGCTTGGGGATATGGTGAAAAACGTTTAGCATAACTATACTTGCCAATTCATTTTCTTTAAAAGGAATTTCTTCAGCAGTAAAAATTAGGTCTACATTTGGCAAGATTAAAATATCGCTGGTAATCACTTCTGGAAAAACATCTTTTAGAAATCCCCCACCTGAGCCAATTTCAAGATATTTTCCATTTTTAATTTCTTTTGATTTTATTATAAAAATTAAATACCAATCGGTATATATTCGTTTTAAAAATGCTTTTTTTAATATAATATCCCTATGCGCTAAGCTTGCGTTTGGATCATCTAAATCAAAGTCTATTTTATATTTTTTAAACATTTGAACGCTTTGCAAAAATATTAAAATAATGTTCTTCTCCCAATTTTTCAAGTGCTTGTACTTTTTCTATATCTAGTTTTTGCATAGAATTTTTGTTGAGTAAATAACAATTGAATCCATTACCTTTTAAAAAGTTAAAATACTCACTAACAGAACTGCCAGATTTTCTTAATCCGTAAGGCCAGAATTCTGAAATTATTTTGATATTTGTATTACTGTTTAATGTTTTAATTAGGCCTTTAATGGCTTGCATTTCAAAACCCTGAATATCTATTTTTATAAAATCAATTTTATTTAAATTTTCAAATAAGAAATCGTCAATACTAACTGCGTCAATTTCAAATTCTTGATCATATTCGTCGGGCTTATAAGTGCGATGATCAACATTTAAATTTTTTGAGGTATATATTTTGATTTTTTC
>CAMCZO010000023.1 GCA_945887955.1 Chitinophaga pinensis
TTATGAAAAAAAAATCGGGAGCTCATGAATGGTTAATAGAATTTATTAAAGAGCCGAATAATTTTGATTTTTTTATATCCGTATTAGACGATACTTTAAAAAAACAAAACAGCGATTATGAAGCTAAAAGATATAATGATTTTGTTTTACACTTGCCTATTGTGAGAAAAATGCCAAAAAATAGTTTTTATGCTTGGCTAAAATTAAATAAAAAAATAGGGGCTCAATATAAAGTGCCTCGATTAAGCAACGACCGTAAAGTATTAGAAGAAATCTATAATTTAAGTAAGACCTTGTGATTTTTTTAAAGAAATATATTTTTATTTTATTAATTTTTATTAGCGTCTCATTTACTCAAGGAGATAAAAAAGCGCAAGTTGAGATTATAAGTCCCCTTGATTTTTTTACTACAGATAATTTGGGGAATATTTATACGGTAAAGAATGATGAGGTTGTGAAATTTTTGCCCAATGGGAAATTTTTTGCTCGCTATAGCAATTTAAAACTTGGCAAGATTGCATCAATAGACGCCACCAATCCTTTAAAAATTATTTTATATTATCGCGACTTTCAAACTATCGTTTTTTTAGATAATCAACTTTCGGCAAATAGCGAAGCGGTTTTATTAGATGCCTTAGGCTTGGAACAGTCTGAATTGGTTTGCGCAGGTTCGAATAATAGTTTTTGGATTTACAATAAACAAAACAATGAATTAATTCGCTTCAACGAAAATTTAAAAAAAGCAACTGCGACAGGAAATTTAAAACAAATTTTAAAAACAGATTTAACGCCTAACTATATGATTGAACATAACGGTTTTTTGTTTTTGAATTGCCCTAATAATGGTATTTTTGTTTTTGACATGTTTGGTTCATACAGCAAATTAATAGCAATAAAAGAAATAAAAGAATTTAGTGTAAATGAAAAAGCGATTTATTATAAAAAAGACAGTGTTTTTTGTAGTTACAATTTAAAAGATTTTGAAGAAATTTGTAAGCCTTTAATTAATAATAAATTTATTTTAGGTGTAAAATACTTAAACAAAAATATATATTTTGGCTATAAAGATTCTTTGGTAATTAAAACGCTTTAAAATTAAGCGTCGTAATCAATAACTACTTTTTCGCTTAAAGGATGAGACTGACAAGTTAAAATAAAACCCTCATCAACTTCGGCATCAGTTAAAGCAAAATTAGCATCCATTTTTACTTTTCCCTCTATTACTTTTGCTCTGCAAGTGCAACAAACAGCTCCTTTGCAGCTAAAAGGGGCGTCAACCCCTGCTTCAATAGCGGCATCTAAAATACTAATTCCTGAAGTTTTAAGATTAAAAATAGTTTCAATTCCATATTGCAATACTTTTATACTTGCATTTACATTACCACTAAATTTTTTTTCATCAGAATCAATCGCCTCAATAACTGAAGAAAAGTATTCGATATGAATTTTTTCTTTTGCGATTTTGAGAGAGTCTAAAGTAGATTTTATATTTTCCATCATGGCCCCTGGCCCACAAATAAAATATTCGTCAGCAGTAACATTACCAAAATTCTCGATTAAGGCCAGTGCCTTATCTTTTGTAATAATTCCTGTTTGAAGGGCAGAAATTTCAGATTGAGGCTGATCAAAAATATAAATAATTTTTAAAGCAGGGAATTGGTTTGAGATGCTATCAAGCTCTGATTTAAAGATTGTACTTTCTTCATTTTTATTGGCATAAAATAGTGTAATGCTGCTTTGTTTCTCGATATATAAAACACTTTTAATAATACTCATCATTGGAGTAATGCCGCTTCCGCCAGCAAGTAAAACATAATGTTTTTTATTTACTCCTGATAAAATTGTATGAAAGTTTCCCATTGGAGTCATCACGTCCACATTATCACCTACTTTTAACTCTCTATTAATAAAAGTAGAGGCTTTTCCTCCATTTACCTCTTTAATAGCTACTCTTAATTCTTTATCGTAAGGACTAGAACATAAACTATAAGAGCGACGAATTTCTTCGCCATTTAATTTTAATTTTAGGGTAATATACTGCCCTTGTTTAAATTGGTATTCAGGCTGTTGTTGAGGCGGGACATCAAATGCCACCGAAACCGAATCTGTAGTTTCGCGTTTAATATCTTTAACTTTTAAGGTGTGAAAACGGGCCATAATTTATATAACTAGAATGCAAAAATAATTCTTTAATAAGCTATAAAAAAATTTATTTAAGTTAAACAAAGTCAAACAAATACTTGTTTATGTTCTAAATACATTTTTTTGAATAAACCGCATAAATTCTATCTTTGTAGTAACTATATTAATTTAGTATAAATGGAAACGATTAACCTTGAAGATTTGTTTGAAGCTAAGTTGGCAAAAAACGAAATGATTGAGCCAAAAGATTGGATGCCCGAAAATTATCGTAAGCATCTAATTCGTCAAATTTCTCAGCATGCTCATAGTGAGATTGTAGGAATGCTTCCAGAAGGCAATTGGATTACTAGAGCCCCAAGTTTAAGAGCTAAATTAATATTGTTGGCTAAAGTTCAAGACGAGGGTGGGCATGGCTTATATTTATATACAGCAGCCGAATCTTTAGGAATTACTCGCGAAGAAATGCTAGACGCCTTACTAACTGGTAAAGCAAAATATTCATCTATTTTTAATTATCCTACATTAAGTTGGGCCGATGTTGGGGCCATAGGCTGGTTAGTAGATGGAGCTGCTATTATGAATCAGGTTATGTTACAGAGATCCTCTTATGGTCCATATAGTAGAGCGATGGTTCGTATTTGTAAAGAAGAAAGTTTTCATCAACGCCAGGGTTATGAAATTATGACCCAACTATCATTTGGAACTAGTGAACAAAAAGAAATGGCTCAAGACGCGTTAAATCGCTGGTGGTATCCAACATTAATGATGTTTGGTCCTCCAGATGTTGAAAGTCCGAATAGCGAAAATGCAATTAAATGGCGAATAAAACGCGAAACAAATGATCAACTTCGTCAACGCTTTATAAATCAAACCGCTATTCAAGTGGAATACTTAGGACTAGTTGCGCCAGATAAAAACCTAAAATGGAATGAAAAAAAACAGGGCTACGATTATAGCGACCCAGATTGGAATGAATTCAAAAGTGTGATAAAGGGAAATGGCATTTGTAATAAAGATAGATTATTATCTCGAAACAATTCTCATAAAAATGGCGAATGGGTTCGTGAAGCGGCTATAGCATTCGGAAAAAAGCAAGAGCAAGAATCAAAAGCAGCATAAAAAGTATATCAACCAAATTAAATTTTTTTAAATTTATACTAATGAATAAAGATAGTCAGGGAGAATTATGGGAAGTGTTTGTTCAAAAAAAAGCAGGCCAGCCTTTTGTTCATTGCGGTAATTTGCATGCTTATGATAAAGAAATGGCTTTACAAAATGCCAGAGATTTGTATACTAGAAGAGGAGAAGGCATGTCGTTGTGGATTGTTTTAAGTAGCTCAATTGTTGCCAGTAGCCCAGAAGATGCCGGTTCATTTTTTGAACCATCTAACGATAAAATTTACAGGCACCCTACATTTTATCAAATACCTGATGGGATTGGGCACATGTAAAAATATTTTTTAAGGGATAGCTCTGACAAATAATTGATATTCAAATTATTTTATTAAATGAAAGATTCATTATATAATTACACATTAAGATTAGGTGACACAAGTTTAATTTTAGCACAAAGATTAAGCGAATGGACTGGACACGGCCCTTTTTTAGAAGAAGATTTAGCCTTAACAAACATAGCGCTCGATATTTTTGGACGAGCTAAAGGCTTATTAGAATATGCTGCAAAAAAAGAAGGTAAAGGAAGAACAGAGGATGATTTAGCTTTTTTTAGAAGCGATAGAGAGTTTTTTAATTTATTAATTACTGAACAGCCAAATGGAGATTATGCAAAAACGATGATTCGTCAGAGCATTATCGATTGTTTTGATTTATTATTTTATACCGAATTAGCGAAAAGCAAAGATTTAACATTAGCCGGCATAGCATCAAAATCTGTAAAAGAAATAACATATCATAAACGCCATAGTTTTAGTTGGGTGGTTCGTTTTGGAAACGGGACAGAAGAAAGCTTTTCGCGCTTACAAAAAGGGCTTAACGAAATTTGGGCATACTCGGGCGAATTATTTGAAATGAATGAGGATGATCATAACTTAATAAAAGAGGGCATTGCCGTTGATTTAGATTCTTTAAAACAAAAATGGGAATTAGAAATTAAGGAGTTGTTTGAAAAAGCAAATTTAGTAATTCCCGAAACATTGTTTATGCAACAAGGCAGTAGAAAAGCATTGCATAGTGAGTATTTGGGTTATATATTAGCCGAAATGCAATCGATTCCAAGAATGCACCCTAATGCAAAATGGTAATAAAATGATATGGCGAGTAAAAACATATGGAAAAAATTTAGTCCTTATTTTGTTGACATTTGGCAATATGTTATCATTATTATTATTATGATTGTCGCGGCCATTTCTATTCTTTAAGAATAGATTTTTGTTAAATAAGCTTTTGTTAAAGATGCATACTAAAGAAGAAGTCTTCGCGTTGCTTTCTGAAATTCCAGACCCTGAAATTCCGGTTATATCTATAGTAGAATTAGGGGTAATTCGTGAAATTTTAATAGAGGGAACTCACATCGAAGTTTTTATTACGCCCACCTATAGTGGATGTCCAGCAATGAAACAAATGGAAGACGATGTTAGAAAAAAATTAAGCGAAAATGGGTTTAATGAAATTAAAAGTACAATTATTTATTCACCTGCTTGGACGACCGATTGGTTAAGCGAAGAAGCAAAATTAAAGCTTCAAAATTATGGCATTGCTCCGCCAGAAGAAACAACTTCTGATAAATCTTTTTTAACTAATTCAAAAAAAAACATTACTTGCCCAAGGTGTAAAAACAAAAATACAGTAATGATTTCTCAATTTGGAAGCACTGCTTGCAAAGCGCTTTATCAATGCAAAGAATGTTTAGAGGCCTTTGATTATTTTAAATGTATTTAATTTATAGTTTATAATTTTTATTTTCTCCAATTCTCCAGCCGCTTAATTTTTCGATCAAAAAAATAATTTTATATTTTATATTTATTTTTACTTTACGTTTATCATAAATAAAATTCCATTGAGCATTTTTAATTCTTGTTTCAAAAACAGCTGGATGAGTGCCATTATACTTTTCTAATAAATCGGCGTTGCCGTAATCATAATCTTTTTTATCAGGAATATTATTTTTTATCCATTTATCGTTGTGCCACATTTTATGAAAACTATTCTGTTTAGCCTGTTGAGCACTTGGCGGCTTTACCCATCCATAATGGTATATAAATGCTCCGGTTTTTTTAACCCTTAATTTATGATCATTAATCATTCTAAAACCTTGCGCATCTTTATAAGAACGAATTTTTTTATTATTTCTAACTATACGAATTTCATTTTTATACCAACCACTGCCGATTCCAATATAATAATATTGTCCATAAAAATGTTTATATTCAAATAATAAGCCATCAATAGATTGATCATCTTTATAAAGGGACATATTCTCTTTTATTTTATTGAGATCGTTTTCGTGAACACATTCATCGCTTTGAATATAAAAACACCAATCAAAATCATTCGGAATTGCATCAAACACTTTATTTGTTTCAATAGCTAAAACGGCACCTCCTTGTCTTAAATTATCGTCCCAAATAGTATCTATTATTTTTATTTTCTCTGAATTAATAGATGAAATTAGTTTACGGGTATCGTCATCGCTTTTCCCAACGCCTACATAAAATTCATCGCATAATATTAATATTGAATTAATTGCTTCAACAACAGGATAATCATATTTTATAGCGTTGCGAATAATTGTAAAGCCTGCAATTTTCATAATAATTAATTAAAAAGGGTAGCCTATTCCGAAGTTAAGAACAGAATAATTCAACGGTTTTTTATCAAACGTCCAGCGGTCGCCGGCTAAAAGTTTAGGATCTTTCAGAGGGACGGCTAAGTCTAAACGAATCACAAAAAAAGTCAGGTCCCATCTCAATCCAAACCCAGCTCCAATAGCTATTTGATCTGCAAATTTATTTAATAAAAATTCACCATCTTTTTTATTAATATCGGGCTGTATTCTCCAAATATTTCCTGCATCAATAAAAAATGCGCCATTAAAAGAAGCAAACATTGGAAAGCGAAATTCAACGTTTCCTTCCATTAAAAGATCCCCAATTTTATCAAATTGACTTGTATTGCCAGAAGGATCATATCCTCCTGGGCCTAATGTTCTTGCTCTCCAAGCCCTAATACTATTAGGCCCCCCACTAAAAAAACTTTGTTCATATGGCAATACGTTTAAATTAGACAATGGCTTTCCAATACCAGCGGCAATTCGATAAACTAACCATGTTTTTTTAGTAATAGGAATATGAGATCTGAAGTCTAAATCGGTTTTTATAAATTGGGCAAAAGGAATGTTGTCAATTAAATATCTCCCCAATGAATCGCTCTTTGCACCAGATAGCTTATAAGTCGCTCTTAGAATTGAACCTGATGATTGAATATTTAACCTTAAGTAATAGGATGCTTTTTTATTGATATTGGCGTTTTCTTTGGAATTAAAGTTAAATACATATTTAGTTAATGTGGTGATGTGATTTTGAAATGAATTTAATAAAAAGGCATCTTTTAAAGTAATGAGTTTATTTATGAATTCATTAGAAAGGGTTGCATTAACGAAATAAATTTCTATTGGCACTAATTCGTGTTTAATTTGTTTTTGATGAGTTTTAAAATAAAATCCATAATTAATATCGGTAATTACTCTATTAAATTTAGGGCTTGATTGATAATTTAAAGACGTTTTAATGAAAGTTTGAGGCATTACACTTTTTTTAAATTTTAATAAAGAGAATGGAAAAAATGCCCTTGGAATAGAAAATGTAAGTTCGGGACCAAATTGAATAGTATTAAATTTTTTTTGTAATTGATTTATGCTATTATCTGTAGTGTTATCGGAGTTAAATTGTGTTTGCGCTATTATGTTTCCCTCTAGTTTTAATTCTAATAACTCGCCTGCTCTAAAAAAATTTCTATTTTGATAAACAACACTTCCATCTATACCTATGTTTCCACTTGTGTTTGTCCCTTCTAGCTGAGAAGTAATGGATTGTTTAATCATTGGAGAACATACAATGTAGCAGTCTAAACCATGAAGGGTTTTATTATTTAAAAAAAACTGAATGGTTACATTTTTAAATACACCAAGGCTTAATAATTGTTTATAGGTTTGTTCGGCAGAATCTTTTCTAAACCATTGACCTTTATAAACATTTATATTATTTAAAAATAACGATTGTTTATAAGCTAGATTATCATTAGTTAGAAAAATAGAGCCGTTTAAACTGCTTTTTATAGAATCTTTAAAAGGAGCTTCATGCACGTTTCCAATAATAGACTCTGTGATGATATAAACATTATCTAATGAATAACGACTATGATTCACATATATAGTTGAGTCTAAATTACCTTCAGAGGATTTTTCAAATTGTTTTAAATGGATTGTAATAGAAAGGCAATGATTATTATAATTTGAATCAACATCAAAGTTTAGATAGGCGCTTTCAAAAAAGTAATATCCATTATTTAGCGCAAGTTCAGTAATTCTTCGTCTCTCTAACAAAAGGGCCTCGGAATCATAGTTCATGCCTCTTTTTAAAAGACAATTAGAACTATCTGATAAGATAAGTGCGCCTAAATTAAGATCATCCATTTTATAATCAATATTTTTGACCTCATAGACTTTTTTAGGAATTAAATTAAATATTACTGAAGCCCGTTTTGATTTTCCTTTAACATAAATACTATCTCTTACTTCATTATTTAAAAACCCTTTACTAAATAAATATTTAGAAATTTGTACCCGCGTTTGAATAATTAGAGAAGAGTCGAGGATAATAGCTGGCTCTCCAATATTTCGAATACTTTCTAATAATATAGGTTTTTCAAGATCTTTTAATGTAGGAGCTTTAGGTTTTTTGCCTTTTTTAAGACGCTTGGCATTTAACTTTTCGAAATGCAAATACGTGTTTATGTTTTTTTGTTCGTAGGATAAATTGCGGTTTATTTTTTTTTGATTTATTTTTTGTTCATCAAATAAATTATACCACCAAACATAAAAATCAATTTTACGTAAAAATTTTCTATTGGGTTTTTGTCTATAAAAGGCCTCAAAATTTTCTTTAGGTAAATTTGTTGCCTTTACATTTACTACATCAATTTTATCCAAAATGTATTGATTAGGTAATAATTTTTTAGAAGAATTGCAGGAAAAAATAAAGAAAATAGAAATAGGTAGTATAAAATAAATTACTCGAATTTTAATATAACTTTTGTTTTCTATTTTTGTTTGTATTTTCAAAATGAATCAATAAATTGTGCTAATTTAGGGTTAATTATGCTTAGTAAAAATCAAATAAAAGAAATACAATCACTTCAGGTAAAAAAAAATCGCGAAGAAAAAAAAACATTCCTTGCAGAGGGCATAAAAACTGTTAATGAAATAATAAATGAATCGCCAATAATAATTGAACACATTTTTGCCACTCACGATTTTATTCATAAAAACACATTAAAAATAAGGCAATTACAAATAAAATACACAGAAATTACTGAAGAGGAATTAAAAAAAATAAGCATTCAAAATAATCCAAATCAGGCAGTAGCAATTTGTAATTATTTTAAAGCTCGCCCCGTAAGTTTTGATTTTGAAAATAATTTTTCATTTTATCTTGATGATATTCGTGATCCAGGCAATATGGGCACTATAATTCGTTTAGCCGATTGGTTTGGCATAAACACTATTTATTGTTCGCCTACAAGTTGTGAGTTTTATAATCCAAAAGTAATTCAGGCCACAATGGGCTCGTTTTTGAGAGTTGGCTTATTGTATATTGAATTAAACGAACTTATTCAAAAGAATAATATTAATCATGTATATGGAGCAGTTTTAAATGGCAAAAGTATTTATAAAGAGCCTTTAAAAAACGGATTGATTATTATTGGCAATGAAGCAAATGGGATAGGCGAGCAAAATTTACAAAAAGCAACACAATTAATTTCTATACCAGCTAATAATAATAAAACAGAATCTTTAAATGCAGCTATAGCATGTTCGATAATTGCAGCAGAATTTTTTAGACAATTAAAAAGCTAATTCCATTAAAAATAATATAAATTAAATAAACACTTAATAACCATATTATTTTTTAGATTAATTTATGTTTCTTAATTACCCAAACTGAAATAAATACGCTAATTTCATATAATAAATACATAGGAACGGCAACTATCATTTGAGAAGTAACATCAGGACTAGGAGTAATTATTGCAGCAGTAATTAATATTATTACCAAAGCATGTTTTCGATATTTACGCATAAAAGAAGGAGTAATTAAACCCATGCGCGTTAAAAAATAAACTAAAATAGGCATTTCAAAAATTATACCAGCTACTAATGTCATGGTACTAATTAATGAAATATAATCATCAAATGTATTTTGAGTTTGAACAATGCCACTTGAAGAAACTTGATAATTGATTAAGAAGTTATAGCTCATGGGGAATAATAAAAAATAACCAAAAAAGACACCGATTAAAAATAATACAGAAGCAATAAATATAAATGTTTTTACAGGCCCAATTTCTTTATTTTTTAATGCTGGACGAATAAATTTCCATAATTCCCATAATATAAAAGGGAAGCCGATAATTATTCCACTTAAAAAAGAGATCCACATGTGATTGAAAAACTGTTCAGAAGCACTTAGGGTTTGTAAATGCGCTGGCTTTATAATCATACACATAATATCACCAGCACCAATTTTCTGACCTAACAAACAAAGCGTTCGGTAAGAAATAAAATCTTGTTTTAATGGGCCAAAAATAATTGTATCAAAAACAAAATCATTATAACAAAAAGCAATTATCGAAAATATTAAAATAAATGCCGCGCTTCGAACCAGATGCCACCTAAACGCTTCTATATGTTGTAGAAAAGACATTTGAGAGGAATTTGATTTATTTTTAACTGAATCGAAAAAAGCCATAAGTTAAGATCCTAAATTTACACTAAAACCAACTGATTTCAAATCTTTCCAAAAACGAGGATAAGACTTTGAGACCACTTCTGGATTAGCAATTTTAATTGAATTATAAACTAAAGCTAAAGGGGAAAAGCTCATAGCCATTCGATGATCATTATAGGTTTCGATTACGCCTTCAAATGGAATTGGCTTTGATTTTTTTAATTCAATTGAGTTATTTGTTATTACTAATTTTGCGCCCATTTTTTCTAATTCTGTTTTTAAGGCAATAATCCTATCGCTTTCTTTAAACTTTAAAGTAGATAACCCATTTAATTTAGCACAAATACCTAATCCAAAACAAGTAACCGCAAATGTTTGAGCAATATCAGGGCAATTAATAAAATTATAGTTAATAGATTTTGTTTCTAATTTTTTTCGAGAAATAATAATAGAATTTTTTTTATATTTCGTTTCTACACCTAAAATTTTATAAAGTTCTGGAAGTATAGAATCTGACTGTAGGCTTTTTTTATTTAAAAAATTTAGTTCAATTTTAGCATTTTTTGATAAAGCACAAATACTATACCAATAAGACGCCGAAGACCAATCTGACTCTATTTTTATCACTTTGATTTGTTTTGATTTGGTGCTGGAATTAACAGTATACGTGTTTTTGAGTTTAGAAATAGGGACATTAAATTTTTTTAAAAGAGCAGCCGTCATTTCAATATAAGGAGACGATACAATTCTATTTTTCAAAGTTAAAACTAATCCATTTTTTAATTTTGGAGAAATAAGAAGAAGAGCAGAAATAAATTGACTACTTTGGCTTGCATCAATTTTTAGAGCGCCGCCTAAAATAATTTTACCTTTAATTTCTAAAGGCGGATAGTTTTCTTTTTCAAGAAACTTAATTTCTGCGCCCAAACTTTTTAGTGCAGCAACTAATTCGCCTATCGGTCTTTTTTTCATTCTATCAGAACCCGTTATCGTCCACGTTCCTTTTTTAATCGCTAGTAAAGCAGTTAAAAATCGCATATCAGTTCCCGCATCAAGAATATTGATATTTTTATTTTTTGCCTCTTTAATTTGTCGAAGCGCCTTTAATAGTAGCTTAGTATCTTCTGAATCAGATAAATTTTTTAAATCGATTTTTAAATCCAATATTTCTTTTAATAATAATAAACGATTACTTAAGCTTTTTGAACCAGATAAATTAATACTGCAATTAATAGGAAATCTTGGTGCAATTATTTGAATCATTTAATCAAATTATTATGGTATGTTATCGCTTTTTGAATTTGAGTTTCGCTCACAATGACATCTAGTTTAAAAGAGCCAATGCCATTAATTAAAGAAAATAATAAAATATTTTTGGAGGCCTTTTTATCATTTTTGATTCGATTAATGATCGAAGAAATAGGTATTTCAGATATTGACCTAAGCTTGAAATGAGAAGTTATAACAGAATAAATTTCTAAAAGCATGGGTTTAGAAATTAATTGTTTTTGATATGAAATCTTGCTTTCTATTAACAAGCCAATAAGAACTGCTTCTCCATGAAGCATAGGCGCCTCTGAATTTAAGAACTCCGATTCTATTGCATGACCAATAGTGTGTCCAAAGTTTAAAGATTTTCTAATTCCTTTGTCAAAAGGATCTTTTAAAATAATTTTATTTTTTATTTGAATACTTTTAGTAATCAACTTGATATAACTTGTTTTTTCTGAAAAAGAAGATAATTCATTCCAAAACGGATGGCTATTCACTAAAGCTATTTTATAAATTTCGGCAAGTCCATTTTTAAGTTGGCGCAGACTAAGCGTTTTTAAAAACTTAGTATTTATAAATACACCTTTAGGCTGATTAATTGTGCCAATGATATTTTTAAATTCATTAAAATTTATCCCTGTTTTTCCACCCAAACTAGCATCTGCCATTGCTAAAAGAGTTGTTGGGATATTAATAAAGTCTATTCCTCTTTTAAAAGTTGCTGCAGCAAAGCCCCCCAAGTCGCTTATAACTCCTCCTCCAAAATTAATTAATAAAGTATTCTTATCAGCATTCTTATCAATTAGTGTTTGCCAAATTAGTGTGCTAAATTTTAAAGATTTAGATTTTTCGCCAGGTTTAATTTTTATAATTTGAGCTGTAATTAATTTTGGGCAGGCAATTAATAAATGAGGCAAACAGAGTTTTATTATGTTTTGATCAGATAAAATAAAATAAGAGGTGTATTTTTTTATTTCTAAGAAATTACTCAAAGAATCAAGAGAATTATCTTCGATTGTTACATTGTATCCATTTGATTTAATTAGCGTCATATTTATTTTTGAAAATTAATCCATTCACTCATTATCTGAAAGCCAATTTTTTATTATTGTTTCACCATATTCTGATAAAATAGATTCAGGATGAAATTGAACCCCTCTTACGTTATAAAATTTATGTTTTATAGCCATTATATTATTTTGATCATCGATTGCTGTAACAATTAAATTAGGATGAATCGTTTGCTCATTTATAAGCCATGAATGATAACGGCCCGCCAAAAATTTTTTTGGGCAGTTATTAAATATTTTATCTTTTGATATAACATTAATATTAGAAGCCACGCCGTGCCATACAGGCGAAACATTTTTTAATGGCGAATTAAAGGCTTCTCCAATAGCTTGATGCCCTAAACAAACTCCGAATATGGACTTAGTTTTATAAAAACGATTGATGACTTGGGGCAAAATACCTGCTTTTGATGGCAATCCGGGGCCTGGGGACAATAAAATTTTATCGTAAATATTAATTTGATCTAGTTTTATCTGATCATTTTTAACTAAATCGATATTAATAGAACTTACTTTTTCTATTAAATGAATTAGATTGTAAGTAAAGCTATCATAATTATCTATTACTAAAAGTTTCATATATTTTGAATGCTAATTTACAAAAATACGGCACGAAACTTTATACTAATATAAAAATATGCAGCGGAAAAAACTCGCCACAATAATGAACTAATTTTTTTAATTTCCTAAATCTTCAAATCTAACATCGGAGTCGAGATGATCATTTGAATTATTGCTGGGCTTAATTTCAGGTGCGTTTTCCTTAATGTGCTTGATAGATTCATCTAGCCCCTCAATAAATTTATCAAAATCTTCTTTATATAAAAAGATTTTATGTTTTTCATATGAAAATTTTCCATCGTCTCCAAAGCGTTTTTTGCTTTCTGTAATTGTTAAGTAATAATCATTGCCTTTGGTGCTTTTAACATCAAAAAAGTAAGTACGCTTTCCTGCTCTCACAGATTTAGAGAACAAATCGTCTCTATCATTTTTTTCAAATTCGTCTGACATAATATGTATTTAATATAAAACAAATATTATAAAAAACTTAATAGGTTGTTTATAGTGTTAATAATTAAGACTTATTGTTAATAGCCCAAAATTAATAAGCTTAAAATATTTTAATCTTAAATATAGAATAACTAAATAAAAACAACTTTAATTTTTAATTTATAAGAGAAAAGAAATAGGGGCTAAAAAAAGACAATTTTAGTGATAAGCGAAATAAGTATTAAAGAGAGAAAAAATAAATTTAAAAATTGTAATTGATTTAATGTTTTAAAAATCAAAATGATTTAAATAAAAAAAACCTGCTTACACAGGCTAAAATTATTTTTTAGAATTTTAAATAAAACAAAAAACCCCGCTAATGCGGGGCTTTTATTACTTTTTCTTAGCTGCTTTCTTTTTTGGAGCTGCTTTCTTTTTTGGAGCTGCTTTTTTTGCTGCTGCTTTTTTTGGAGCTGCTTTTTTTGGAGCTGCTTTTTTTGTTGCTTTTTTAGCCATGATTTTTTTTGTTTTTGAGATTTGTTACTACGAAGTAAATAAAATTTTTAATGTTATCTAATTATTATATGTTTATTTTTTCAACATTGAATTGTTGAAATTGTTAATAGCGAAAAAAAAGTTATTTCGAATAAAACCATTTAGAAATAATAAAACATGTTTATTATTTTATAAAGAGCATAAACAGTCTATTCTAAAGGGGTTTTCAAATGGGATAAAAAATATATGGAAAAATTTGAATGATAAATGAAGTGGTTTTTTTTATTCTTTTATAAAAACATCTTCTTCAATTTCCCAATCTGAAACTACTTTTAATTGTTTCGAATGAATATATACTTTTTCAGGCTGATGTTTTAAAATAAAATTACCCGTATCCCATTTTTTATTTTCATTCGTATCGTATATTATTTTTAAAAAATAATTTGCAGGCTCAACATCAATAAAATCAATAGTTTTAGAGTTGCTAGACGATAATGATAAAGAAACTGACTGTTCTTTTATTATGTTTTCTTTTTCATCAATAAGCTGAATAATATGGTTTTGTTTTTTATTAAAAAGTATTTTCAAACTTACTTTGCCAAAATCTAATTTATTTTGTGTTTTAAAATTTAATCGAATAGTATCATTTGTATTTCCTTTTAAATCAAAAAAAGCTAGAGTGTCAAATTTAAGTTTGTAGTTAGCCCCTTGTTTTAATTTGCTGTCGATTTGATATTGAAATGGATTAATCCATTTGCCTTTAATACTTGAATAATTAATTAAAGAGTCTTCTTTTGATTCCCATTTAATTTTATTTAAGTCAACTTTATTTGTATCCATCCAATTTAAAAAACAAATTTTTAAGACATCGTTTAGTTTCAATATATTCGAATATAAATTAGTTTCAAAAGATTTAAGTTTTTTCTTATTGTTTTCTTTTGGTAAGGAGATTATTAGAGTATCTGTTTTAATTAAATTTTTGTATGACAATACTAACTTTAGCGTGTCAGTTATGTTTTTATAATAAATCGAAACAGTATCTTTTTCGTTTTTTAAGTTTATTTCAAATATATTTTTAGCATTAATTGCCAAAAGTGGCCTAATATTTATTAGCGTTTTTTGATTAAGTATAATTTGTGTAAATCCATAATACGGACTTATTATTTTTTTTACAAAAGATTTTGATGGGATTTCATCAAATACTTTAAAAATCAAATTTGTATCTCTTAATAAATTAAGAGGCTGATCTAGAAATCCACGTTTTTCAATTTCACCATCAACCTGATTATTTTTATTTTTATCTAAAAATGCAATAGCGATAAATGATTTTGATGGTAATTTTGGTAAAACAAATAACCCCTCTTCATTAGTTTTGGCCAAATAAACAGGGCTATTATTAAATGGAATAGTATCGTTAAAGTTTTGGTTTTCATATAATCCAATACTAATTTTAGCTATTGGCTTATTATTAAATGCATTTAATACTTTACCACTTATTTTTATGGAGTCTATTATTTTTCCAGTAGAAAAAACATATTCAAAATTTAACAAAGGATTTCCTTCATGCATATCTATAATAGACGAACCAAAATAAAAACGATAAGTAGTGTTGGGCAATAACTCGTCTTTCTTTATGCGAATCAACAACTCTTTTCCTAAAACACTTATTTCGGGAGTTGTCTTTATTTTAGGACATATTATTAGTTGGTTATTTAAGTCATTTAATTTAATGAATTCGTCAAATTTAATTGATATTGTTTCTGAATCGAACAGAACGGAGTTATTATTTGGTATTGCTTCGATTAATTTTGGTGGACTTAAATCTTTTTTTCCGCCACTTAAATTAACAACCTGTGCACAATTACAAAAGAGTAAAGAAAATAATATAATTATTTCTAATTTCGTTATCGATTTGAGCATAAAACAAAACAAAAGTAATCACAATATTTTATAAACCATTTAAGTTTATCGTTCTTATTTAAAACTATCTTTGTGGCACTTTGATAAATTATTATATAGGCATAGTAAAGAAACTTTCTTTTTATAAATGTTACAACTTTTTAAAATTAGTAATTGGGTTTTATTTATCGCGACTTATCAAATTTCCAAAACAATTTGGGCTTCCCGTTTTTGTAAGCATCGAGCCTACCACTAGTTGTAATTTAAGATGTCCTCAATGCCCAAGTGGCTTAAGAACTTTTACGAGGCCGATTGGGATGCTAAATATTAATTTATTTGAAAAAGTAATTACCCAAATTAAAAGGCATGTTCATAGCTTAACTTTTTATTTTCAAGGGGAACCGTATTTAAATCCAGACTTCTTAGAAATGGTTAAAATAGCACATGAGAAAAATATTTATACAATAACAAGTACTAATGCCCATTTTTTAAGCGAAGAAATAGCAAAAAAAACAATTTTATCTAAATTAGATAAGCTTATTATTTCAGTAGACGGCATAACTCAAGAAGCTTACGAGCATTATAGAGTAGGAGGCAGTTTGAATAAAGTAATTGAAGGCACAAAAGAAATTATCAAGCAAAAAAAACTTTATAAAACTAATACACCTCATCTTGTTTGGCAGTTTGTTGTATTTAAGTCTAACCAAAATCAAATCGCTTCGGTTAAAAAATTAGGAAAAGAATTGGGGGTAGACGAAGTAAAAATAAAAACGGCACAGATTTATGATTTTGAGAATGGAAATGACTTAATTCCTGAGTTAGAAAATTATTCTAGGTATAAAAAAGATGAAAATGGGGCATTTAAAATAAAAAATAAATTGCTTAATCAATGTTGGCGAATGTGGCAAGGGTGTGTTATTACTTGGGATGGAAAAATTGTACCCTGTTGTTTTGATAAAGATGCAAAGTATAAATTAGGGAATTTAGAAGTAGAAAATTTTAAAGACATTTGGTTTTCTGATCCTTATACTAATTTTAGAAAATCTATTTTAGAAAGTAGAAATAAAATTGATATTTGTAGTAATTGTTCTGAAGGAACAAAGGTTTTTGAATAAAAAGAGGGAAACACAGGTGAAAATTTTAGTAAACAAATTTCTTTAATATTAATAAATTTGTATGTTTTTAAAGGCTTCTAATAATATTTAAATAAAAATGAGATAAAAGCATGGTGCATTCTATAAATATTGAAGGAATAAAGTTGTATGGTTATCATGGTTGTTTGGAAGAGGAAGCAAAAATTGGCGGCCATTATATTGTAGACGTATATTTGACAACTGATTTTTCACAATCCCTTTTAACAGACAATTTAAATAATACCATTGATTATTGTAGCATATACGAAATCTGCAAATCCGAAATGGCAATTAGAAATAAATTAATTGAATGTGTTTGTGATCGAATTTTTCAAAAAATTAAACAACAATTTAAACAAATAAAAACACTTCATGTTAAACTAACAAAGTTAACACCGCCTATGAATGGAAATGTAGAAAAAGTAAGTGTAGAGATAAAAGATGAATCTTAAGTTAATTATTTGATAAATTTATTTTCAAAAAAGATTAAACACCGATTCATTTATATTTATTTTTGTAAATTAAGATTGATAAGATAAAATTATGGAATTTGATAATACCTCAGATACAAATTTAGCGGAACTTGGTGAATTTGGATTAATAAAACATTTAACGCAGCACATAGAATTATATCAACCATCTACTATTAAAGGGGTTGGTGATGATGCAGCAGTTATTAATTACGAAGACTTGCAAACTGTTATTTCGACAGACATTTTAATAGAAGGAGTTCATTTTGATTTAACCTATGTGCCATTAAGGCATTTGGGCTATAAAAGTGTGATTGTAAATCTAAGCGACGTATATGCTATGAATGCCCACCCCAAACAGATATTAGTTTCTATTGCGCTTTCTAATCGATTTAAATTAGAAGCTATTGAGGAATTATATTCGGGGATGCTTGCCGCCTGTAAAAAATATAAAGTTGATTTAGTTGGAGGCGATACAACATCTAGTTTGAGTGGTTTAGTAATTAGCATTACTGCAATAGGAGGAGTTAAGAAAGAAGATATTACTTACAGAAATGGCGCAAAAGAAACTAATTTATTATGCGTGAGTGGTGATTTAGGAGGCGCTTACATGGGCTTACAAATTTTGGAGCGAGAAAAATCGGTGTTTAATGAAAATCCAAAATTACAACCTGATCTGGAGGGTAAAGATTATTTGCTTGAGCGCCAATTAAAACCAGAAGCGAGAAAAGATATCATAGAAACATTACATAGTTTAGGCATAAAGCCAACGGCGATGATTGATGTGAGCGATGGATTATCTTCTGAAATATTACATCTTTGTTCTCAATCAGATGTTGGAGTTGAATTGTATGAAGAAAAAATCCCGATTGATTCTTTAACTTATGAAACTGCTCGCGAATTTAATTTAGACCCAACTTTATGTTCATTAAGTGGAGGAGAAGATTATGAACTATTATTTACGATTGATATTAGTGAATACGAAAAATTAAAAAATTCAATGGATATAACAATTATTGGTCATATAACAGATAAAGCAAAAGGATGCAACATGATTTCAAAATCAGGAACTGTTCACGAATTAAAAGCACAGGGCTGGAATGCATTATTGCAAAAAAAAGATGAGCATTAAATATAAAAATGCTTTTGTGTTTTTTAGGCCTTTAAATTGAGTTTAGATAACATATAATTAGTGTAGAGTTTTTTATCAATTTCTTTATAAATTGTAAATTATAGAAGATGTCATAATATGTCGGCACGTATTATTTATGATAATAGTATTTAGTAGAGCATTAAATTCTCAAAAGCCCTCTAATTCAAATCCCTATTTTAACACACCAAAAATCCACCACTTTTTTTAAAACTAAGATTATCGTGGCCAAAAAATAGTTAATGAAACAATAGGCTATGCTCATTAAAACATAGCTTAATAAATAATTAAATTGAAATTAATACCTTTTTTAAGGTATAGCCATTTATAGATAAAACAAGTAATTTTATAGGAAATAAAATGAAGACGCTATCTCTAGCAAAATTAAAAAAAGGCCAAAAAGCTGTTATTAAATCCTTTACTAACAAGACATTAAGTTCAAAATTAATAGAAATGGGTTGTTTGCCAGGAGAAACTTTTGTTATTACAAAAATTGCCCCCTTAGGTTCGCCAATTGCAATTTTTATTGCTGGCTACGAATTAAGTTTAAGAAAAGATGAAGCTGATTCAGTTTTAATTGAATTAATTTTATAATTAGTTGCTTGATAAAAAAAATAATCATCTTAAAATCGCGCTGCTTGGAAATCCTAATTCAGGTAAATCAAGTTTATTTAATTCGCTAACAGGATTAAAACAGAAAACAGGAAATTATGCAGGAGTAACAGTAGACAGATTAGAGGGTGAAACTACATTTTTTATTAATAACGAATCGCATCCCATTAAAGTTATTGATTTACCTGGTGCCTATAGTTTGTTTCCAAAATCTAGCGACGAGGAAATTGCATGCAAAACTCTGCTAGATAAAAAAGAAGAAATAGATGTAGTAGTTATTGTTTTAGATGCTACTAGTTTAAAAAGAAATCTATTGCTCGCTACACAAATCATTGATTTAAAAATCAAAACTGTATTAGTTCTTAATATGATTGACGAAGCGAACAGTCAGGGGATTATTATTGATATTCTGGGGCTTCAAAACACGCTCGGCATTGATGTAGTATGCTTAAACTCAAGAAAACAAGAAGGTTTTGACAATCTTAAAAAGGCAATTTTGAATGCAAGAATAAGTTCGAGTGTTTTTTATAACATTTCTACTTTTAATACTGAATTTATAAGCTATAAAGAATTTATAAGTAGTCATATTTATTCGAAAAAAACAGAAAGTGATATTGAGAATTCAGATAAACTGTACCGATTTAATATTATTAATTACCTCATTGCAAAATTTGTAAAAACACCTGCACAACTATCCCTTAAAGCCATTACATCAAAAATAGATGCTGTTACAACACACAGAGTATATGGTTATTTGATTTTAATTTTTATACTTTTTCTAGTTTTTCAATTTATATTTTTTATTTCGGAAACTCCAATGAATTGGATAGAATCTGTATTTTTAGGATTGGGCGATATAATTAGTACTCAATTGCCAAAAGGAGCTCTTAACGACTTAGTCGTGCATGGGATTATTGCTGGAATAAGTGGCGTTGTAATGTTTGTTCCTCAAATTGCCTTTTTGTTTTTATTTATTGGCTTACTCGAAGATACTGGCTATATGGCTCGCGCTAGTTTTATTATGGATAGAGTGATGCGACCTTTTGGTTTGAATGGCAAATCTGTTATTCCCTTAATCAGCGGAACGGCATGCGCGGTTCCTTCAATTATGGCCACACGATCTATCAGTAATATAAAAGAACGATTAATAACAATTTTTATTTTACCGCTAATTAGTTGCTCTGCCCGATTGCCCGTTTACACTCTTCTCATTGCGGTTATGTATCCTAAGTCTACTTTTTTAGGATTCTTTAATTCTCAAGGTCTTGTTTTATTATTTCTATATTTATTAGGATTTGTTGCAACACTTTTAACTGCATTTGTTTTAAAACGAATTGTAAAAACAAGCGAATCTTCTTTTTTTATTATGGAACTTCCTGTTTATAGATGGCCGCAAGGTAAAAACATTGGCATTCTGGTTTACTCAAAAGTTATAATTTTTATAAAAGAAGCAGGTAAAATAATTTTAGCTATTTCAATTATACTTTGGTTTTTAAGCTCACATGGTATAAATAAAGAATATCAAGAATTAGAAATAAAACAACAAAAGCTTAGTAGTTCTTATCCAACTTTAGCCATTAAAAAAGAAATCAAACAAATAGAAACTCAAAAATTAGAGCAATCTTTTATTGGCCACCTGGGGCATTTTATTGAGCCAGTTATAAGGCCACTTGGATTTGATTGGAAGATTGGCATTTCATTAATTACATCTTTTGCCGCAAGAGAAGTTTTTGTTGGAACAATGGCTACTATTTACCAATCTGAAGATTCAGAAAAAAGCGAAGGAATTAAACAAAAATTATTAAACGAAAAAGACGAAACAGGTAAACCAAAATATAATTCTGCGGTGTGTTGGTCTCTTTTATTATTTTACGCCTTTGCCATGCAATGCATGAGTACAATGGCAGTTGTAAAACGCGAAACAAAAAGCTGGAAATGGGTTTTTGCACAATTACTGTTTATGTCAGTTTTAGCTTATGTTTCGGCATTTGGAGCGTATCAAATATTATCATAAAAAAAATATTAAAATATATACCTGTAAAAAAAACTGAGAAGATTAATCTAGTAATTGTGTAAAAATAAAATGAAGAAGTTTGTGCTTTTGAAGACCATTTAAAAACTCAATTACTCGAAACTATTTATAATATTTATACTCGCTTAAAATAAATATAAATCAATACTAACATATTCTTAAAATGCGTGTAAATATTTTTATTTTTATAATTATTTTTTCTTTAAGTAACTGCCAAGAGTCAAGTAATAAATATGAATTAAAACAAATTGTTGACGATTTAAATAAAAAATGTCCAAAAATGATTGATTCAGAAACAAAATTTGAGGGGATAGAATTTATTGAACCAAATAAGATTATTTATAAATTTACTCTTATAAATTTATCTGTTCAAAATGTTGACACAACACAATTTAAATTAGCGCTATGGCCCGGAATTTTAAGCACCATAAAAATCAGTTCAGAAATGAAAAAATTAAGAGATAATCAAACAAATATCGATTATCTGTATTTAGACAAATATAAAAGACACATTTATACTTTTAAAATAGTTCCTGAGAATTATCATTAACTAACTAATAAAAAAGGATGGAAATTTAAACGACGATAATATAATTTTTGTGTAAATTCAACCCTAAATAATTATCAATGATAAAAATAGGAATCATAGGTAGCGGAAGTTGGGCCACAGCGCTGGCTAAATTAACATTAAATAATACCAATCACATCAATTGGTATGTTCGAAAGCAAGAAGATTGCGATTATTTTAAAGAATATAAAAACAATCCACGCTATTTAAGTTCGATAGAGTTTAATACCGATAACATTACTTTTTATAATTCGATAGTCGATTGTATTCGTAATTCAAATCTTATAATTTTAGCAATACCCTCTGCTTTTTTACATGAATCGTTTAAAGAAATAACTGAAGATGATTTAAAAAATAAAACAATTATTTCAGCTATTAAAGGAATAATACCTGAACATAATTTAATAGTTGGAGAGTATTTAAATAAAATTTATCAAGTGCCTTTAGAAAATATTGGCGTTATAACTGGCCCCTGTCATGCCGAAGAGGTTGCTCTCGAAAAATTAAGTTATTTGACCATTGCCTCAATCGATACCAAGAAAGCAAAAGTACTAAGCGATTTACTTAATTGTAGATATTTAAAATCATCAGTTAGTGATGATATTTATGGTACAGAATATTCTGCAGTAATTAAAAACATCATCGCATTAGCAGGAGGAATTTGCCATGGACTTGGATATGGCGATAATTTTTTAGCTGTATTAGTAAGCAATGCTATTCAAGAAATAAAACGCTTTGTTGATGCTGTTCATCCAATTAATCGAGACATTAAT
Organism: Chitinophaga pinensis; assembly: GCA_945887955.1. Taxonomy (GTDB): domain Bacteria; phylum Bacteroidota; class Bacteroidia; order B-17B0; family Aurantibacillaceae; genus Aurantibacillus. The sequence continues at coordinate 22,571 of CAMCZO010000023.1, forward strand.
GCTTCGGCTTATTTAGGTGATTTAATAGTTACTTCATATTCACAATTTAGTCGCAATAGAATGTTCGGCAATATGCTAGGAAAAGGCTATAGTATAAAACAAGCTCAATTAGAAATGAATATGATTGCTGAGGGCTATTTTGCTGTTAAATGTGTTTACGAGATAAATAAAAAATATAAGGTTCATATGCCAATAACAAATGCAGTTTATAACATCGTTTATCAAAATAAAGATGTGCGCAAAGAAATTGTCAATTTATCAAACTTATTATCTTAACATTTTGAAAAAATTAGCATTATTTATTTCTGTAGTTTTTCATCCCTTGCTCATGGCCACATATGGTTGTTTACTATTATTTTTTTGTATTCAAAATACTGTTTATGATTACCTAACACCTTTTGATGCAAAATGGAGAGTTACATTTATCGTGTTTTTTTTCTCGATGATTTTTCCAGCTCTAAATATTTTTATACTTTTCAGATTAAAACGAATTCCAAGTATACTCCTTTCCAAGCCAAGCGATAGAACCTATCCATATATCATAACAGCATTGTTTTATTTCGGTTTATTTTATTTGCTTTTGGATGTTAATATTTGGAATAGCATCAAACTTTTTATTTTAGGTGGCGGTGTTGCTATTTTATTAACTTCCTTAATTAATTTTAAAACTAAAATAAGTGCTCACATGGTAGGCTTAGGTGGTATTTTGGGTTTAATCATCTCTGTTTCTCAACTCATAAAATTTGACATGACATTATTTTATATTATTATTATTTTAATAGCAGGCTTAGTTGGCTCTGCTCGCTTAATATTAGATGAACATAAGCCTTACCAGTTGTACCTTGGATTTTTATTGGGTTTTATTGTACAAATTAGTTTATTTTTGGGTTTACAAAAAATAATATTTGCTTAAATAATCTATTTTGAATTTAGTTACTGGCGCCACAGGAATAATTGGAAGTCATGTTGTTTTTAGTTTATTACAAAACAATGAACTCGTTATTGCCGGAAAACAAAAACAAAGTGATATTTTAAAAGTAAAAAAGCTTTTTTCATATTACACCAAAAATTATCAAGAACTCTTTGATAAAATAAAGTGGGTAGAAATTGATTTACTTGATATATACTCAATCGAAGCTGCACTTGAAAACGTAAACTGTGTTTATCATTGCGCTGGAATGGTATCTTTTAATAAAAAAGATAGAGCAAAACTTTATCAAATAAATGAAATTGGCACAACCAATATTGTTAATGCTTGTTTAAACAAAAACATCAACTCTTTCTGTTATGTAAGTTCAATAAGTACTATTAATAACCTGGATTATAAATTGCCATTAAACGAAGATGTTTTTTGGAAAAAATCGGGCAAAGAAAGTGATTACAGCATCAGTAAGTATAATGCTGAACGAGAAGTTTGGCGTGGAATTGAAGAAGGTTTATCTGCAGTTATTGTAAATCCGGGAATTGTTTTATCTCCAGGATTTTGGAACCAAAGTAGTTCTGTATTATTTAGCACCTGCCTTAAAGGAAATAAATTTTACACCAATGGAAGCTCTGCATATATTGGCGCTTTAGATTTATCTGCTATTATGTTAGAATTGATTTCCGCTAAAAAATTTGGTACGCGTTACATCATTATCGAAAATAATTACAGCTACCATTTTATTTTAAGCGAAATTCAAAAACAATTAAATAAAACGCCGCCTTCTATTAAAATATCTAAGTGGCAAATGAGATTAGGAAGATTAGTTTCACAATTTGCTTCAATTTTCACAAAAAATCATCCAATAATTAGTACCAGTATGATTAATTCTGCTTTTAATACGCAAACATTTTCAAATCAAAAAATATTAGCCCTTACTAAAAGACAGATAATGCCTATTAATCAAGTTATAAATGAAATTTGCAAGATTTATTTATCTGAAAATCAAAAAGAATAAAAATTAAATAAATAAAAAAAATTACTTTGTTTTTTTTCAAATTTGTCTTAAATTAGTATAATAATTTAATCAATTAATATGCACATTGCAATAGCTGGAAACATTGGGTCAGGAAAAACAACTTTAACATCATTATTAGCTAAACATTATAAATGGCATGCTCATTATGAGGATGCTGACGATAATCCTTATTTAAATGATTTTTATGAAGACATGCAACGCTGGTCTTTTAATTTACAAGTTTACTTTTTAAATAATCGGTTTAATCAAATTTTAGATATTAGAAAAGGAAAGCACACCGTTATTCAAGATCGAACAATTTATGAAGATGCATATATTTTTGCGCCTAACCTTCATGCAATGGGTCTTATGACATCACGAGATTATGATAATTATTTTTCTTTATTTAAGTTGATGGAAAGTTTGATTAAAGCGCCAGATTTAATTATTTATTTACGCGCAAGTGTTCCAACTTTAGTAAAACAAATTCAAAAACGTGGTCGCGATTACGAAAACAGTATTCGCTTAGATTACTTAAAGCGCTTGAATGAACGTTATGAAGGGTGGTTCTCATCATACGAATCAAGTAAAATTTTAGTAATAGATGTAGATGATATTAATTTCAGCGAAAATAAAGAAGATTTAGGAAAAGTAATTCGTTTGATTGACGCCGAATTAAATGGCTTATTCAAATAATACTTTTATACTTTATTTTTATCATTCTGATTATATTAAATTCAATTTTTTCGAACAAACATTTCGTTTAAATGGATCCTAAAAAGCCAACAATACTTTTTTTGGCGTCATGGTACCCAATACCATCTAATCCAAATCATGGAATTTTTATTAAAAATCATGCACTAGCTCTTAGTGAATATAAACAAGTAATTTTAGTTTATGCTTATTCTAGTTCAACGAAAGATAACGATCAAATCATAAAAAATAATATTAATAAGAACTTTGAAGAGTGGACAATTTCTTACAAAAAAACAATATTTTTTTTTCCAATAATATCTGGACTTATAAAACTAATCAGATTTAAGGCTTCATATAAAAAACTTATTAATGAATTAATTTTATCAAATTATTCAATTAAAGCAATTCAATTGAATACAATATTTCCTGCAGCGATGGTTTTACCATTATTTAAAAATAAATTTAAGGTGCCCTATACAATTGTTGAGCATTGGAGTGGATACTTATCTGAAGACGGAAATTACAGAGGCTTTTTATTAAAGTATGTTACCAAAAAAACTATTTCCTTAGCAAAAAAGGTTTTCTATGTTTCTGAAAAACAAAAACTCGCAATGCTAGAAAATGGGTTGATTGGCAATTATAAATTACTTTATAATGTAGTTGATACAACTATTTTTTTTCCAAACACACAATTAAAATCTAAAAAGCCAATGTTATTGCACGTGTCTTCATTGATAGAAAGAGAAAAAAACATTAAGGGAACATTGCGTGTTTTAAAAAAATTACAAGATAATAACCAAGAAATTGATTTTTATTTTATTGGCGGGACTAATGAATTAGTCAATTTTTATGCTGATTTTTCAAAAAAAATGGGATTAAACAATATTTATTTTTTGGGAGAAAAAACGCCAATCGAGGTTGCCGATTATATGAAAAGAGCTCATGCCTTAATTTTATTTAGCCATTTTGAAGGAATGCCGGTAGTTGTTCTTGAATCGCTGGCTTCAGGGCTTCCAGTTTTCTCAAGTAATGTGGGGCAACTTCCATATTTGATAAAAGATTCGTTTGGCAAATTAGTTACACCAGGCGATGAAATAAAATTAACTAATCTACTTACAGAATTTTTACAAGGCCATTTAAATTTTAATACAAATGAAATGGTAGAATTTATTAATAAAAATGCTAGCCATAAACTAGTTGGTAAATATTTGAACGATTGTTATAGTGATTTTGAAGACTCATCAATAAATTGAGTTAGCTCTACAAATTGAGAAACAGATAATTGTTCTGGTCTTTTATCCAATAATGGATGGCGCACTTCATTATTATTAAATAAACTTCTAACTGAATTTCGAATAGTTTTTCTTCTTTGATTAAAAGCTGTTTTAATTACTTTTTTAAATAGAACCTCATCGCAATCTAATTTATTTATTTTATTTCTAGTTAAACGAATGACTGCGCTTTTTACTTTTGGGGGAGGATTAAAAACATTTTCGTTTACCGTAAATAAATACTCTATATCATAAAAAGCTTGAAGCAATACACTTAAAATACCATAAGCTTTAGTGCCTGGCTTTTCGGCAATTCGCAAAGCAACCTCTCTTTGAAACATTCCAACAACACAATCAATATGATTTTTGTTTTCTAAAACATTAAACATAATTTGACTCGAAATATTATAAGGAAAGTTTCCTATCAAATTATATTTCTCTCCAATAAAAGGTTTTAAATCTGATTTTAAAAAATCGGCCATTATAATTTTACTACTTTGTTGAGGGTACTTATTTTTTAAAAAATTTACTGATTCAGTATCTAAATCTATGGCTAAAAATTTTTCTTGTGAATTAATTAAGAATTGCGTTAAAACTCCAGTGCCAGGGCCAACTTCAATAATTGGGGTAACTTTATCTATTTCTAATAAAGAATTTACAATGTTTAGTGCAATAGTTTGATCAGTTAAAAAATGTTGGCCTAAATGTTTTTTTGCCCTTACATAATCCTGCATAAGAAAATTTGTTTTATTTACCCCCAAGGGCCATTAAATATACTTTTATTAACTCATCTAAATCACCATCTAAAACGGCTTCTGCATTTGTTATTTTAAATTCAGTACGATGATCGTTTACCATTTTATAAGGATGTAAAACATAACTTCGTATTTGCGACCCCCACTCTATTTTCATTTTGCCATCTTCAACTGCCCGTTTACTTTCATTTCTTTTACGTAATTCTAATTCATATAATTGAGAGCGTAACATTTGCATGGCCATTGATCGATTCCCTAATTGTGATCGTTCTACCTGACAAACCACAACTATTCCGCTTGGTTTATGAGTTAACTGAACCTTACTTTCTACCTTATTTACATTTTGACCCCCTGCGCCACCGCTTCTTGAGGTTGCAATTTCTATATCGGCTGGTTTAATATCTATTTCAATGGTATCGTCAACTATTGGGTAGACATAAACAGAAGCAAAACTGGTGTGTCGTTTTGCGTTAGAATCAAAAGGGCTTATTCTTACTAATCGATGAACACCGTTTTCTCCTTTTAAATAGCCATAAGCAAATTGCCCTTCTATTTGAATAGAAATAGATTTTATACCTGCTACATCACCAGCATTATAATCTAATTCTTTAACTTTAAAATGATGTTTTTCGGCCCACATTAAATACATGCGCATTAACATGCTCGCCCAATCACAACTCTCGGTTCCGCCGGCACCAGCATTAATTTGTAATATACAATCCAAGCCGTCTTCTTCACTACGAAGCATATTCTTAAATTCTATTTCTTCTAGCTTATTCAAAGTAAGTTGAAACTCATTTTCAGTTTCTTCTTCGGTAGCATCGCCACTTTTAAAAAATTCGTAAAGTGTGTTTAAATCATCTATCTGTTTAGATAATTCATCAAAGGAAAAAGTCCAGCTTTTTATTTGCTTAACTTCGTTTAAAATTTTTTCGGCTTTTTTAGAATCGTTCCAAAAAGTTGGATCAAGGGTTTTTTCTTCAAGTAACTCTAAATCATGTTTCTTGCTATCGTAGTCAAAGAAACCCCCTCAACGCGATACTGCGATCATTCAAGTCTTTTAATTGTTCGTTTGTAAACATGGAGTTAAAGGTATAAAAAATAAACAAAAGACCTTAAATTTTAAAAATAAATTTTAAAAATAAATTATTAGATTATTATTCATTCGACTTGCTTCGTTTTAAGATTTTTATTTTTATATTTTTGTATTATAATGATTCGAAACATTTTTATTCTGATTTTATTTTTATTTTCTAAACATAGTATTGGTCAATTATTTGTGGCAAGAGATACCATTTGTGTAATCGAAAATAATTATGTTTTAAAAATGCCATGGGCCAATGGAATTAATTATTCTAATATTTCTAGTACAGATTTAAATTATGATGGTAAAAAAGATTTAGTTGTTTATGATAGACTAAATAATTTTGGCGCTGGAAGGTTTAGATGTTTTATAAATAATGGATCTTCTGGTCAAACTAAGTATTTATCTGCACCCGAATTAAGTTACCATTTTCCTCAAGTTTATGGATGGGCTATTTTATTAGATTACAATTGCGATGCTAAAGAAGATTTATTTTGTTATACTTCTTTAGGCATAATGGTATACAAGAATGTAAGTTCGCCAGCAAATCCTGTTCAATTTGTTATTGCGGATACACTTTTAGAATCAAATTATAACCCAGGTGGCAATCCAACTTACGGAAATATATATGCAAGTTCAGTTGGTGTTCCTGGAATTTCTGATATAGATAATGATGGTGATCTTGATATTTTAACTTTTTCGCCAGGGGGCAGTTTAATTGAATATCATAAAAATATTCGTGTCGAATCTAATTTATCCTGCGAGGCTCTTAAATTTGAGTATTCAGATAATTGCTGGGGTAAAATTTCAGAAGGAGCTTGTTCAACAGATTTAAATTCAAACTTTTGTAATTCTCAAAAACCAAATATTTCTCAACCTATTTATCTAAATAATAAAATTTATCATGCAGGCTCCTGCCTTACCTGTATAGATAGTGATGGCGATGGAGATAAAGATTTAATTTTAGGCGATATTTCTTGTAACACGTCTCAATACCTTCACAACACTGGTACTATTAACAATGCCTTATTTTCGGATACTACTAAATTGTATCCTAATTATCCAAACAAAAATAACACGACACAAATTAAATTAAACAATTATCCTTGCACTTATTATTTAGATGTTGATAGTGACAATAAAAAAGATTTAATTGCAACGCCCAATTCGCCTGCTAGCGAAAATTTTAAAAGCGTTTGGTTTTACAAAAACACAAGCACAACAAACACAGTAAATTTTCAATTTATAAAAAATAATTTTTTACAAGACGAAATGATTGAAGTGGGACAAAATTCATTTCCGGTATTAATAGATTATAATGCCGATGGCTTAAAAGATTTGATTATTGGCACATATGGTTATTATCTCAACTCCCAACAAAATCCGTTAAGTGCTCGATTAACCCTTTATCAAAATATTGGAACATTAGCACAACCCGTTTACTCTTTAATTACGCGCGATTATGCTGGATTAAGCAGCTATAGTTTTATTAATCAAATAATGCCTACTGTTGGAGATGTTGATAATGATAATGATGTTGATATTTGTTTTGGCACCTCGAGTGGTCAAATTCATTGGCTCGAAAATACTGCTGGGGCAAACAATCTTTGTAATTTTTCTATACTACACAATAATTCATTTTCAATCACTACAATTTCTTCATCTGCAGCTCCTCAATTATTCGATTTAGACAAAGATGGTAAGCTAGATTTAATTATTGGAACTAAAAACGGAAAATTATCATTCTATAAAAATATTAGTCCTGTATCCTCATCGCCATCATTTAGTTTAGTGAGTTCATTTTTAGGAAATGTAGATGTAAAAAACAATCCAAATGTTTATGGTATTGATGGCTATGCCGTGCCTTATTTTTATAACGAGGGGGCTATTACAAAATTATTAGTTGGTTCGGTAGGCGGAACTATTTATTATTATTCCTTACCAAATAATATAAATTCTAATTTTAATTTTATTCGAAGCGATGTTAATTTTTTAAATGAAGGTGGCCAATCTGCCATTTGCTTTGAAGATGTAAATAATGATAATTTACGCGATTTATTTGTTGGTAATGCTTCAGGAGGTTTAAGTTTTTTTTCTTCCAAATCGCCATTGGTTATTATAAAGGAATTTACTTTCGAGCAATTATTAAAAAACATGAGTGTTTTTCCGAACCCAGTAAACGAACTAATAAATATTAATATTAATGATCTTGAATTTGATGAAGGACATTTGATTATTAATGATATGCTCGGGCAAACTGTTTTAATACAAAATAATCTTATAAATAATCAAACTATTTCTTTAAATCATTTAGCGCCGGGTATTTACTTTATAAAAACAACAATTAAAGTAAAATCACAAGTAGTAGAAGTCACAAAAAAAATTATAAAAAATTAATTGAAATTAATTAAAACATATTTAGCTTTTTATTTAATAATTCATTTATTTTCTTGTACAAAAGACACTGGTATAAATGAGAGCGGCAACTATCCAAAAGAGGTTGGAGCTTTAATTTTAACAAAATGTGCCACATCGGGGTGCCACAATTCAAAAAGTTATCAAGCGGCGTCCAATTTGAATTTAGAAACTTGGGAATCTCTTTTTTTGGGAAGCGAAAGTGGTTCGGCCGTAATTCCATTCAGTAGTCAATTTTCATCGTTGTGTTACTATATAAATACTTATCCCGAATTAGGTTCTCAAAATCAACCAACGATGCCATTAAATAATACTAAGCTCAGTAAAAGTGAGGTGCTTTTAATTAAAAACTGGATTGATGCTGGAGCTCCTGATATAAATGGAAAAATTAAGTGGGCCAACTATCCTAATCAAAAAAAATTATATTTAGTAAATCAAGGATGCGATGTTGTAACAGTTTTGGATAGCGAAACCCAATTGCCAATTCGATATGTAAAAGTTGGCAACAAATTAAATAGTACACCTCATCAAATACGAGTTTCGCCTGATGGCAAGTATTGGTACGTTTTATTTATAAATCATAACATCTTACAAAAATATAAATGCAGCGATGATAGTTATGTTGGAGATATTCCTTTAACCCCTTTTGCTGCCGGAACTTCTAACCAAAGTATTGATAATGCTCAAGATTGGAATACCTTTGTGATTTCTAAAGATAGTAAAAAAGCGTATTGTGTTTCTTTTACAAATAATGGAAAAATAGCTGCTGTAGATTTAGAAAATAAAAAATTAATTCATTATCTACCTGGCTTTTCATATCCTCATGGCATTGCTTTAAATGACAAAGAAGATACGTTGTACATAACTTCGCAATACGGCAATTACATTACCAAATTAGATTCTGGTTTTTCTTATAAACAAGAATTTTCTATTCAGCCAGGTGTTACTTGGAATAATAATTCCTTGCTCGACCCACACGATATTATACTGGCGCCAAATAAACAAGAATTTTTAATTACTTGCCAAAAATCTAACGAGGTACGCGTTTTTAATATCGCTAATAACTCAATTAACACTATTATTTCTAGTGGTATTTTTCCTCAAGAAATTATTTTTTCAAAAACACGCAACGAGTTTTTTGTGAGTTGTACAAATGATACTATTAAGTTTATCAATTCGCATGGGCTAATTACAAAAATTAACGCCAATAATTATCAAGATGTAAAACATTTAGCTTGTGGGTTTCAGCCCCATGGTATTGCCGCCGACGAATCTAAAAACTTGTTGTATGTTCTTTCTCGAAATATTTCAGCTAAAGGGCCTTTATCTCATCATACCAGCCAATGCTCTGGCAAAAATGGTTTTGTTAACTTTATTGATTTATCCTTATTTTCTTTATTGCAAAAAAAATACGAATTAAGCGTTGATCCATATTATATTTTTGCACAACCATAAAAAATGACAGTAAACGAAGCTTTAAAAAAACAACCTCTTTTATTATTTGATGGTAAATGTGTTTTATGTAACCAAGCCATATTATTTTTTTTAAAACACGAAAAAAATAAAGAGCTACATTTTATTTCGATTGAATCAGAATTAGGTATTTCAATTAAAAATTATTTCGAAATAAATACTAAAACAGATAGTATGATTTTAATTAAAAATCATGATGCGTTTATAAAATCTTGCGCAGCTTTACGTTTAACAAAATATATGAAAGGAGGCTGGCCTTTATTGATAGTTTTGGTTATCATTCCTCCTTTTATTCGTAATTTTTTTTACGATCTAATTGCTCGCCGCAGAAAAAAATGGTTTGGCGAATTAGAAAATTGTGCTTTATTAAAAAACGAAGACCGTTCACGTTTTTTAGCTTAAAAATTTTTTGCAGCAAAAGCAATGCTGATAACCGAAATTTTAATTCCTTCAATATCTTTTATGGTTTGCCAGGCAGCATCAATTGTAGCTCCAGTAGTTATTACATCATCCACTAACAAAACATGTTTGTTTTCTAAAATTGAGGGGTTATTTATTTTAAAAACACCTTCAACATTTTGCCATCGTTCAAACTTTTTCTTTTTTGTTTGAGTGCTAGTTTCACTCAATCTTAGAATACAATTATTGAGCATTGGCCGTTCAAAAATTTCGGATAAGCCCTTAGCAAAACATTCGCTTTGATTATAGCCCCGTTGTTTAAGTTTGTTTTTATGAAGTGGAATAGGGATTAATAAATCAACATCATCTAAAATTGAATTCGCCTTGAGCAAATTTGCATAATAATTACCAAGCCAAATTCCAAGCCCCATTTGATTTTGATATTTTAAAGCGTGTATCAATTTTTGAACCCTCCCACTCTTTTCGAAATTAAAAATACAAAGCGCGTGAATCAGAGGAACTCGACCGGCAAATAGCAAATTAATTTCGTTAACAGACAAGAGGTGGTAATTACTATGGGGCAAGGTGATAATGCATTGATTACAAATTAAATCTTCATGCTTATACAAATTCGAGCCACAGGCTTCGCAATACCTTGGATAAATTAATGATAAAAAATCGTTAATAAGTGTCATACAATTTATACTAAAATACTATTTTTGATTGTTATATTTATGTTATGAATCAAGAAAATGAAAAATCTTCCAAAAAACGCGGTTTACTTTTTTGGATAATTATTGGTCTAACGACTACTAATGTTATTACCATTTGGCTTTTGGTTAACGAAAAAAGTAAAGTAGCAAATACCATTACTATTTCAGAAAAAATACTTGTTGAAAAAAATACTGTAGAAGTCGATTTAGTAAACTTACAGAAAGATTACCAGAATCTACAAACAAATGATGCGGCGATGCAATTAGACATTGATGCTAAGCGAGCAAGGATAGAAGTATTAATTAAAGAAGCTTCAAGACATAAAGGCGACGCAACTATTATTTCTAAATTAAAAATAGAAATGCAAACATTGAGAAGCATTATGCAAAGTTATGTAAGAACTATTGATTCCTTAAACACCCTCAACCAAACCTTAGTAGCCGAAAAAAAAACAGTACTAAAACAATTAGGTTCTGAAAAAGAAAAACAAAGTGTATTAATAAAAGAAAAAGACGAATTAAAAAGTACCATTGCAAAAGGTAGTATTTTAAGTTGTTTTAATATTAGCGCAAAAGCTGTTTTATATAAACGAGGGGGTAAAAAAGAATCGGAAACAAACAAGGCCCGAAAAACAGAAAAGATAAAAGTTAGTTTTAGTTTAGGCGAAAATAAAATTGCCAAGGCAGGCGAAAAAACAATTTACGTAAGAATAATGACACCAGATGGTAAAGAACTAGCTAAAAGTTATGATGATAATTGCCGCTTTAATTTTAACCAAAGCAGTGGTTATTTTGCTGGAAGAGAAACTTTAAATTATGCTAATGCCGAATTAAATGGAGTTACTTATTGCGAAGGCCAGGGCGAGTATGTGCCAGGAAATTATATTATTGAAATTACCTGCGATGGAGTTGTTATTGGCAACACCTCTTTAAAATTAGATTAAAAAAACGTATTTATTATTTTGGGTATCTATTTTAGTGGCCTTATAAAATTGCTATAATCAATAGCAAGCATTTACTTGTTTTTAAAGTAATTTAGAATAATGGTTAAACAAATTACTATTGCTCATGCCTTATATAATAATAAGGAAAAAATATTTATAAATTTTAAATACGATTCTGCAACTATAGAATTAGTTAAGAAAATTGCCGATGCAAAATGGAGTCAAACTAATAAATGTTGGTATATAAGTTATTACGCAGAGGCCTTGCAGCTAATTAAAAACACTTTTGAGGCCAAAGGAATTACCATAAAATTATTAAACAAATATGAAGATGTAATTAACCCAAGCCAAGTTAAAATTAAAAAACCTATTGATGCTTTACCTAATTTAAATATAGAACAAAAAGAAAAAATTAATCAATTTAACTATTGGTTAAAAAGCAAGCGCTATAGCGGAAGCACTATTGGAACTTATATGGATTCGATACAAACTTTTTTGAGATATTATTCAACTAAAAACCTGAGCGAAATCACAAATGAAGATTTAATAATTTTCAATAATGAATACATATTAGCCAACCATTATTCTGCCTCGTATCAAAATCAAATTGTTAATGCAGTAAAATTATTTTTTAGAAACATTGAGAATAAACAATTACAGCCCGAATTAATTCACCGACCAAAAACCCAAAAACTATTACCTAATGTATTGAGTAAAGAAGAAATAAAATTAATATTGAACGCACATAGCAACATAAAACATAAAGCCATGCTGAGTTTAATATATAGTTGTGGTTTAAGATGTGGAGAAATGTTACGATTAAAACCAGAACATATAGATAGCAAACGAAATATTTTAATAATTAAACAATCAAAAGGAAGGAAAGACAGAATAACACCATTGAGTAATAAAATTATTTTAATGTTGCGAGACTATTATCATTTACATAAACCAAAAGAATGGCTATTTGAAGGACAAAAACAAGGAGAGCCATATGATGAAAGAAGTTTACAAAATGTTCTTAAACAAGCCATAGGAAAATGCCAAATTAAAAAACCAGTTAGTTTACATTGGTTGAGGCATAGTTATGCAACGCATTTATTAGAAAATGGAACAGATTTAAGATATATACAAGAAATATTAGGACATAGTAGTAGTAAAACAACAGAAATCTATACACATGTGAGCACGAAAAATATCCAAAAAATCATTTCACCATTTGATTATTTATAAAAAATGATTAAATTCACTAAAATAAATATTAGCCAATTTATGGCGGTTATTATACCCATATAGGTATTATACCCGCCATTTTATGGCGGGTATAAACAAGTTATCGGGCAGCCTAAAACACGACACAGTAAATAAATGACAGACTTCAAAACATATTACAGTTCAACATTTCGACAAGACATTAACCAGTTCTTTTCGACAATTCCAGATGATAGTAGGTTTCACGAAGACAAAGACAAAAAACAAAT
>CAMCZO010000024.1 GCA_945887955.1 Chitinophaga pinensis
GAAGAGCGAAAAGAAATTGAAGATGTTTTATCTACAGGTATTTTGTTTCGTTTTAATCACGATGCTCAAAGAAACAACTTTTGGAAAGCAAAAGATTTTGAAGCAGAAGTAATTAATATAACTCATGCTAAATATGCATTAGCTGTTTCTAATGGATCAGCAGCAATTATGGCAGCATTAGCAGCTTCTGGCATTGGAGTGGGAGATGAAATCATTTGCCCGCCATTTACTTATATTGCCACCGTAGAAGCTATATTAATGTTAGGCGCCTTACCAGTTTTTGCTGAAATCGACGAGACCCTTTGCTTAAGTGCCGAAGGAATTAAACAAGCAATTACTTCTAAAACAAAAGGCGTTTGTTTAGTTCATATGTGTGGCGGTAATGCCAATATGGACGAGATTATGGCAGTGATAAACCATCATAAACTTATTTTAGTTGAAGATGCAGGCCAAGCATTTGCCGCCTCCTATAAAGGAGTATATACAGGTTTATTTGGGAAAGCCGGGGCTTACTCGTTTGATTTTTTTAAAATTGCAACAGCTGGCGAAGGTGGTATTTTTGTTACCAATGATGAAACTACTTTTAAATTAGCTGATAATTTTTGTGATCATGGGCACGACCACCAGGGTAATAATCGTGGTATGGAAAAACACCCGATAATTGGGTTTAATTTTAGAATAAGCGAATTACATGCTGCTGTTGGTGTTGCTCAAACCCGTAAAGTGCCAAGTATTAGATTATATAATTTAAAAAATAAAACTTTTTTACAAAAACATTTATCAAAAACTAAAGGCATTACATTTTCTAAATTAGGAGATGAACAAGGCGATTCGGCAACTTTTTTAAATTTATTGTTACCAAATAAAGATATCACAAGGCGTGTGGTAGACGAAATGAATAAAATAGGTTTAAGTGGATTTAATTATTGGTATACTAATATGTATCATTTTATTAATCAATGGGATCATATTAAAAATTTAAATACAGCTGCTAAATTAGCAATAGAGGTTTTGGGCGCTCCACAAGATTATAATAACCTTAACCTACCAAAATCACAAGAAGTTGTAGGAAGATTAATTTCTTTTGGCATTCGTTGTACCTGGACTGAAGAACAAATGATAGAATTAACAACTAACATTTCTGCATGTGTAAATAAAGCACAACAATCAGTTATTTTTTAATAAAATAATTAAACTTTATTGATATTTTCATAAATTGATTGATTTTAATTCAAAATTACATCATGAATTTGACGACATTATACTCCATCAAAAAATTATTTTTTCTTTGTTTGAAAAGTACAGATTAATAGATAAAATTAATGAAATTGAAAATAAATAATATAAACACCTAAATTTATTTTTCGATCTGATTTTTTTAGGCGCAATAAATTCAAATTATTTATACAAAAAACGCCCTATTTATTGTCCTAAAATGTTAAGATTGTTTTTAAAACAGAAACAAGTATTTGGAACAAATTTTTTAAATAATAATATTTTTATTAAAACTTAATATTAATTTTCTTAAAATTCGAAAAAACATCTGGTTTTATGAAAAAACAGTTGAATTAATTATTTATTGCAATTAAAAATTCAATAATTAGTATTTTATACTAATTTAAAATAAAGTTTGTTTATATCTTTATTTTATTAAAATTATAGCTTGATATGAAGATAAAAAAAATAATATTGTTGTTACCAATTCTAACTATATTTAGTTGTAGCCTTCAAAAAAGAAAATATCAGTCGGGCTATTTTTTAAGTTGGAATAAAAATAATTTATCTATTGCTAAAAATCAAAAGCAAAAACAATTTAATGTACAAAAAAACGAAATTAAATTTAACGAGATTTCTTTTGAAAAAGACATTACAACTTCTGCCAACAATAAAATAACTAAAATTTTTAATAATACTATCAAAAATAATCCTGCAGTTCCTGATAGTTGTGATAAAATAATTCACAAAGATGGTACTGAAATTATGGCTAAGATTACTGAAATTAATACCAGTGAAATACGTTATAAAAGATGTGACTTTATTGATGGACCAACTTTTGTTGAAAAACAAAATAAGGTATTTATGATAAAATACGCCAATGGTAAAAGCGAAATGTTTAAAACAGAAAAAGCTTTTGAAAATAATAATGGCAAAATTATTCAAGATAGCCAAAAAATTAATGATAAAGATAAAAAAACAAATACTTCTTCCAAAGCCTCATTTATTTTTAGTATTTTAGGGTTTTATCCTCTTTTTATTTTGGGTTGGATTTTGGGTTTAATTTTTGGCGCATTAGCAAAAAACGAAATAAAAAGCGAACCTAATAAATATAATAAAAAAAGCGAAAATTTTGCGAAAGCTGGTGTTGTAATTAGTGTAATTGGAATGATATTTTTATTCTTAATGATATCAATAGCTTTAGGGGGTATTTAATAAATAAAAACATTTCGAAAGCAAATTACCACAAGGTATTTGGAACTTTAAAAATAGTTTATTGTTTTGGACCATCGCGATAGGTCACAAATTCTTTTCTCGCTTTTTCTAATTCGTTAATAATAATTTCTCGTTCATTTATGAGTGAGGTTATAACTGTGGTTCGTTTGTAGAAGAGAGAGAAAATTTTCCAACTGCCACGAATTGACTTGAATTTTTTATAATAATAAAATGCAAATAAACCTGATATTGGTAAAGAAAGTCCGTAAGCCAATACATATATCCAATCATGCGTTAATTTATTTATAAGTAAAATTTGAAGTGTATAAAATAGTAGAAAGGTGAATGTGCCCATACTGTAAGCAATTGATCCATGAAATTCGGGACGTTTTGAAAAACTACGCGCGCACCAAAATGGAATTCTAAATGGTAAGAAGTTATTTACGAAACCATAAATAAAAAATGGTGAGCCAAGTGTTAAAAAAAAGATTGAGAGAATGGTATCGAAAATAGGTTTCGTTTTTTTAACTCCTTTTATCAATTTATCATCTAGCGAAAGATTTTCAAGTTTATTTAAATAGGTACTTATTTTGTTTTTTAAATTCTCTACACGCTGAGGATCTTTTTCTAAAAAGTAATGAACCGAATCACTTATCTGCCTTGTTGTATTAAAATCGTGAGCCATAATTTTTGGTGAATGCCCAAGATCTTCTAATATTTGTGCTTTAAAAATGATTTCAATATTCGAAACAAGTTTATCCATTTCCGAATCCTGAATGGCTATCACTTGAGCTTCTAAGCGATCACGGATGGCATCGGTAAGTGCATGAGCGGCTTTAAAGGTATCTTGTTTATACTGATCATAATAATCAGAAACATTTATGGGCTTATCAATATTTATATACAAATCACTCTGAAATTTGTGAGGGTTAGAAAAATTCAAACCAATAGTTACGATCTTTACATCTAACGAAAAATTATTTTCCGCTTCAGCTCCAAGGCAAATACGAGCAGCTCCCGATTGAATTTTTTTGATCTTACGTTCTGTTAATGAAATTCCTTCGGGGAAGGCGAGGATAGCTCCACCTTTTGCAAAATGCATATAACATTTCGAAAACACTTCTTTGTTCTTATTAGTTAATTCAGGAGTTTCATGACTTCTATAAATCGGTATAATATTGAGATGTGGTAATAACCATTTCAAGAATGGATTTTGAAATAGCACCCCTTTGGCTAACATAAATAACGGACGTTTAGTAATTGTAACAATTACCATAGGATCCATAAATGCGCTTGGGTGATTGGCTGCTAAAAATACTGGTCCATTTTTAGGGATATTCTCCAGGCCGTTTATCTGTAAGTTTCTAAAATAAAACTTGTTGGTGATGCGAAAAAGGAAACGTAAGATTTGATAAAACATAATTAAACAATTTAGTTTTAGAATTAGTTAAAATAGTAGGCTGGAAAAACAGAGTTTGTCCAATCATAAATTGTCCACACTTTGATGATTTTTTTGTCGTCTTTTAAAATAGATTGCATAAGTTAAGCTTAAATGTTATGGTTTCTTTTCTAAATTGAATCTGTAAAGCAAAGTCCCTTGAAATATCATGCCATTTGAAAAATTAGTATTTAGTTGTTGGCGTTTACCTCCAATAAATGTAGCCGGCAATCCAAATGTTACTTTGTCGCCTTCATCAAATACGTTGTAGGTTCTTCCAATTGATTGACCAACTTTTATGGTAATACTTATGTTTTTAGTGGCATTAAATTTTAAGTAAGCATACAATTCATTAGTGGAACGGGCAATATAAGTGCTTTTAAATGATGGGGTAACATCAGTTAAATGATAAGAACGTATTTGCCCGTTGAAATTTAATCCAAAATTTATAAATGGAATTAATTTGTAATTCACATCGGCTTGTAAAGGCAACATGATGTTTGTTTCAAATTTTTTATTTGGACTTAAATAATACATTCCTATCATTGGCACAAAAAACGGACCAAATAATTCGGAGTTATAATACAAACCAAATTTAAAATTTTTATTATCGCTCTTTTTGTATTTCATGATACCAATAGCACCAAACTGAATATCTTTTCCTGAGATACTTTTATAATCGGAAGCGATTTTAGGCAGAAGAACGGCAGTTGCTGACCATCGATCGTTAATTAATTTATTCGCGCCAACTTTAAGTGTAGTTGAACCAAATGTTTTTACATTGCCATCTTCAAATAATTTGGTTTGAATGTTTTCATAAATCAGTCCAGAAATTAAACTAGTCTTTTCATTTAATTTAATTGGGATAGTAAAATCTAACATTAGTTCATTCACTTGTGTTTTTGATGAACTTGAATCAAAAGTATTTAAATTCGTTGTGTTTAAATTAAGTTTTAATAAATCAACATAGTTTTGAGAAAAAATAAAAATTGTATTTAAACAATATAATAAAATTAATATACTTCTATTTATTTTCATTTAAATTTATTTATGATAGTTATTTTTTAAAATGTTTTATGTTGTTTTCATAAATCTTAACTATCTTCATATTTTGAAGGTATCATTAAATTTAATTAGATATCAATCATTTCCATTTTTTGAATAAATAAAAACTATAAGTAAAAAAGCAATAATTAGTTTTTTTTAAATATTGAATGCTCATTAAAATTTTATTGCTTTAAGATTGATTTTTTATATATTTTTTTTTGGTATGAATACTAATAGATTATAAAGTTAGGTTAACCAATAATGAATTAATAATTACTTATTAAAACCCATTTTATATTATAATTAAAAGATGCAATTCTGGAGTATAAAAAATTGAAACTAAGGGGAAGCTAATCTATTTCATTACTCATATTTAATTTTTAGTAATAACTGCAAGTTTTAATAACACGAAAAAGTAAATATTGCAAATTATTTATAAATCTATCAGATAAGCATTTACACTTCCATATTCTTGTTCGAACTAAAATAAAATCAAATTCATGAAGCTGGACATAACTTTCAAATGAGAAAATCAAACAAAATCTTAAAATACATATAGTCTATTTTTGATTGGCACTAAAATATTAAGGCTTATTCTTATAAAAAAAGGAAGGTGATTTTGTTTCGCAAAACAAATGGAACTTCGAATTAAATAATGTCTTTCTGTTATTTATTTATTAAAATCTGAACGTTTAATAGGTTATTGATATAAAATCAAAAATATATTTTGCGTTTTATCTAAAATTAGGCTATATTTGTAGCCTTATAAAAAGACATACAATGTATTTATCATCTCAAGTAAAAAAAGACATTTTTAAAAAACACGGTGGAACTGAAAAAAACACTGGAAGTTCTGAGTCTCAAGTTGCATTATTTACAATGCGCATTGACCATCTAACAGGCCATTTAAAGAAAAACAAAAAAGATTTTGGAACGCAACGTTCTTTATTAAATTTAGTAGGTAAACGACGTGCTTTATTAGATTATTTGAAAAAGAATGATTTAATGCGTTACCGTGCTATTATAAAAACATTAGATATCCGTAAATAATTTTCGGATTAAATTTATAGAACAGGGGGCATTTCGAAAATTAATTCGAAGTGCCTTTTTTATTAAAATATTAAACAATTAGTATAAATCCGTTTCGAAAACGTCGAAACATAAAATAAAAAAAAATGTCACAAATAGGAACAACACACAGTTTTGATATTGGCGATGGCCGAATCATTTCATTAGAAACAGGCAAATTAGCTAAACAAGCTGATGGTTCAGTAGTAGTAAGATTAGGTAACACCATGATTTTAGCAACTATAGTTAGTAATAAAGATGCAAAAGAAGGTATTGACTTTTTACCTTTAACTGTTGATTATCAAGAAAAATATGCCTCTACAGGCCGTTTTCCTGGTGGATTTTTTAAACGCGAAGCTAAATTATCTGATTACGAAGTTTTAATTTCTCGTATAGTTGATCGTGCTTTACGCCCTCAATTTCCTGAAGATTATCATTCTGATACACAATTAATGTTATCATTAATTTCATCTGATAAAGAAAATATACCTGATGCATTAGTAGGTTTAGCAGCTTCTGCAGCTATTGCGGTGAGCGATATTCCTTTTAATGGTCCTATCAGCGAAGTTCGTGTGGCAAAAATTGATGGTAAACTTGTTATTAATCCAACAAAATCTCAATTAATTGGCAATACTCTTGAAATGATTGTTGCCGCTTCTGCTACTGATATTGGAATGGTAGAGGGCGAAATGAGTGAAGTAAGCGAAGCTGAAATGCTTGAAGCAATTAAATTTGCTCACGAAGCTATTAAAATACAAATTAAAGCGATAAACGATTTTGCAGCCAAAGCAGGTGTTAAGCCAAAAAGAGAATATAATCACGAAACTAATGATGCAGATCTTAAGGCCAAAGTAATGAAGGAAACTTACGATGCTGTTTATGCTGCCGCTAAAAAACTTGATCCAAATAAAAATAATAGAAAAGCTAATTTTAAAGCTCCTTTAGAAGAATTTAAAAAACAATATTCGCCTGAAGAATTAAAAGAAAAAGAAAGCCTAATAAACAAATACTACCATGAAGTTGAATATGTTGCCGTTCGTAGGTTAGCAATTGATGAAAAAGTACGTTTAGATGGTAGAAAAACAACAGACATCCGTCCTATTTGGGCCGAAGTAGGTTACTTGCCTACTCCACACGGAAGTGCAGTATTTACTCGTGGTGAAACTCAGTCACTTACAACAGTTACTTTAGGTACTCCTTTAGATAAATTACGAATTGATGGCGCATTTAATACTGGAGAAGAAACATTTATTTTACATTACAATTTCCCTGGTTTTAGTACCGGCGAAGCTAAGCCTAATCGCGGCGTTGGACGACGTGAGGTAGGACATGGTAATTTAGCTCTTCGGGCTTTAAAAAAAGTAGTACCGATGGATACAGGATACACAATTCGGATTGTAAGCGATATTTTAGAAAGTAATGGATCTTCTAGTATGGCAACCGTTTGTGCTGGAACATTAGCCTTAATGGATGCAGGTGTTAAAATTAAAAAACCTGTTGCAGGAATTGCTATGGGTTTAATAACCGACGAAAAAGGTAATTATGCAATTTTATCAGATATTTTAGGAGACGAAGACCATTTAGGTGATATGGACTTTAAAGTATGTGGTACTAAAGATGGAATTACTGCTGTTCAAATGGACTTAAAAGTAAATGGCTTACCTTACGAAGTTATGGAAAAAGCGATGGAGCAAGCTAAGCAAGGTCGTTTGCATATTATGAACGAAATGTTAAAAGCATTAGATTCACCTCGTGCTGATTATAAAGAACATGCCCCTCGTTTTGAACGAATTGTTATAGCTGGAGAATTTATAGGAGCAATTATTGGCCCAGGAGGAAAAGTAATTCAAGAAATGCAAAAATCAACTAATACTACAATTGTGATTACCGAAGAAGGAAAAAATGGTATTGTAGAAATTTTTGGAACCAATCTTACAGATGTAACCGCTGCTAAAGCTCGTGTTAAAGGAATTGTTGCTGTTCCAGAATTAGGAGATATATATCAAGCTAAAGTTAAAACAATTATGCCCTATGGTGCTTTTGTTGAAATTATGCCAGGTAAAGATGGCTTACTTCACATTAGTGAATATGATTGGAAACGAATCGATACATTAGAAGGTGTTTTAAAAGAAGGTGATATTATTGAGGTAAAATATGTAGGCGATGACCCTAAAACTAAAAAAATTAAATTAAGCCGTAAAGCACTTCTTCCAAAACCAGAAGGAGTTTCTGAAAAATAAAGAATCTTAAACTTAAAAAAAAAACACTCAATTGAGTGTTTTTTTTATTAATATATAATCAAAAATAAATCCAAAAAAAAGAATAAATTTTACCAAAAAAAATCACATGAAAAAATTTACGCTACTCTTATTTATTTTATTGTACAATTTCGCTTTCTCACATTCTATTGATAATAATGAAATTGGTCTCAGGCATTGGTTTATTCAAAAGGAAAATAAATTTATTGATGGGTCATTTATGATGTTTAAAAATGGAGTTGTTTATATTGAAGATGCTAATAAAGTAATTACAAAATTTCCTTTTACCTATTTATCAAATCAAGATCAGGCATTTGTAAATAAAAAAAATGATTGGATAAAAAGAATCAATATTATTTCCCCTCAAAAAAAATCGACTATTCAACGTGTTTTCGATTATAAATTTTGGATAATTCTATTTTCTTTATCTCTTTTTGGATTATGGATTTATTCTCTTTCTGATAGAAAAAAATTAAAATACCTATATCCCGTATTTTTTATTGGCATTACAATGTCATTATATGGTTTTACAAAAAAAATTCTTTCAACAACAGATCCAGCTTTTCTAAATTCAGCTTTTTCTCAGTTTTCATCAACAGTATCCACCACCTATGATGCTAATTATTTTTATGTGAATTCAACTGGCATCCCTAACCATCAGATGATGGTTGGAATTTCCAATACCGGTTGGCAACAACAAGTTCCAGTTTCAAAATGTTATATCAATCCTAATCATTGGAGTATTCCATTAAATCCAGTGTTAGCAGCAAATCCAGTTCCAGTATCCGCTTCTCATTTCTTAAAAGGTGCAATAGCCATGGCGATAAATGGTGTTCCAATTTTTAATTATCATACCAATACCGGAATAGATTCATATTTAGATGGACAGTTAGATAATTATGGAGGACATTGTGGAAAAGGAGATGACTATCATTATCATACCGCCCCTTTGCATTTAATAACTTTAGGCCAGGCATCTCAAACCTTACCTATCGCATTTGGACTTGATGGATATGCGGTTTATGGAAGCCAAGAGCCTAATGGTTCTTCTATGTCAACGCTTGATGCTAATCATGGACATAATGGCACTAACGGTGTTTATCATTATCACGGCACAACAACTGCACCTTATATGATAGGAAAGATGGTTGGACAAGTAACTGAAGATGCCAATTTACAAATTATACCTCAACCTCAAGGCGCTCCGGTAAGAAACGAAAATTGGACACCCTTAACAGGAGCTTTAATAACATCCTGTGTCGCTAATGCAAATTATGGGTACAACACATCTTATTCATTAAATGGGATTGCAGGTTATGCAACAAATTATACTGCAACTGCAGCCGGACTTTATACTTTTAAATATGTAACACCAACAGGAACCACTAATACTAATTATAATGGACCAGCTCAATGTACCGTTCCATCTTTGGGATTTAATGAGATTACATTTTTTGATAATTTATTTACTATTTTCCCAAATCCAACGAGTGATGTATTAAATATTAAATTAAGAAAAGATATTAATGAAAAAGACATCCAATGTATTTCAATTTATGATTTCAAAGGAAATTTAATTTCTAAAAATGATAACTATAAGTCAAATATTGATATAAAAAATCTATCAAAAGGCACTTATATTATTAAAATAATTTCAGCAAAATTTGAAGTCACAAAAAAATTAATGATTGATTAAATATTTATTTAAAATGAAAAAAAAGCTACTTACAGGGATTTTACTTCTTAATACAACTTTATATTTTAGTCAAAGTTTTGTAAAAACAATGAAACGCTTGCCGGATACAGGGCAAAACACAAGCTATACTGGTACTTTTGGTGAGGATAATGATTATTCAATTAACACACCTTTTTTTATTGATAATGGAAACGGAACTGTTACCGATACCATAACTGGGTTAATATGGCAAAAATCTGATGGTGGAGAAATGACCATTGAAAATGCTATAACATATTGTTCAAATTTAATATTGGGCTCAGAAACTGATTGGAGATTACCTAATGCACATGAATTATTTAGTATTATGAATCTTCAATATTCTAATCCATCATTAGATGCTTCTGTTTTTACGACAACCACTGCACAATATTGGTGGTCGATAGATAAACAAGTAAACGACATCACAAAAATTTGGGCAACTAATGCGGGGGGAGGCATTGGTAATCATCCAAAAACAGAAACAATTAGTGCCGGAGGAAATAAAAAATTTCATGCAAGAGCAGTTAGAAATCCAATAACTCCTGTTGTAGTTCAAACACGTTTTACCGACAATGGAAATGGAACAATTAGTGATAATATGACTAATCTTATTTGGGAAAAAACACCATTTGCTGATACTTTAAGTTGGGAACAATCTTTAATTTATGCAAATACATTAACACTAACTGGGAAGACAGATTGGCGTTTACCAAACATTAAAGAACTACAATCCATAAATGACGAAACATTAATAAACCCATCATTGAATACAAATTATTTTAATATTACTAGTGCTAAAAAATATTGGTCATCAACTACACTTCCAAATCAAACATCAAATGCTTGGTATATGTATACACAATTTGGAATAACAACTTTTGATGCAAAAACAACTAAACACAATTTAATATGCGTTAGAAGTAATCAATTAATAAATAATTTAAATGAAATTAATTCATCAAAGCTATCCATATATCCTAATCCATTTTCGAATAAAATCACATTAAAAAACACCCTTGGCAATGAAAATTTTGAATTGTACAATAGCTTTGGACAACTTATTTTTTCAGGAAAAAATATTGATCAACAAAACTTTGATTCTCTAATTAATGGCATTTATTTTTTAAAAATAACAGCCCAAAAAACATCTATAATTAAACTTTTAAAAGAGTAAGCTAATTTTTGATTTGTGATAAAAAAAATCAATAATTAATCTTACATTTACAAAAATAAAAAAAATGGAAAAACCAACAATTGCTGGAAAATCACCACTACCTGTTCAACTAGAAGCTGGAAAAACTTATGCATGGTGTTCATGCGGAAATTCAAGTAATCAACCATTTTGCGATGGCTCACATAAAGGATCTTCTTTTGTACCTAAAGTTTTTGTAGCCGAAGAAACAAAAACAGCATATTTATGCAACTGTAAGCTTACTGCAAACCCTGGATTTTGCGATGGCTCTCATAAAAGCTTGTAAAAATTTATTGTTCCTTTAATTTAAAACAAATAGATACTTAGGTGTATTTTTGTTCTTTTTTTAAACTTGTAAAATATAATTTTCAGTAATTGTCTTCATTTATAAGTCTTAATTAATATTTAAATACATGCCCAATTATAAAACGAGCTGTTTTAAAATGTTGTTTACTAAAAATATTTTATAATCACAATGTAAAAACCTTAGCTCCAGACTGAATAATTCAAATTCAGTTTAAAAAATTATAGTCTAATAAGTCTCTTGTATTCATCTAACATCCGACTAGATTATATTCATAACTTTCAGAGAGCTATAAAATTATCAAGGTAAAAGAAAAACATGCTTCTACTTTTCAAAAAGATAATTTCCGATCAAACTATAACTGATTAAAAAAGCTGATTAAATACTAAAAATTGTTGTTCAAAAGAAAAAGATATCCTATCTTTATTACTTAATTTAGATTTATCCTTAGTTATGAAAAAAAATTTAAAATTTTTCGTTCTTTTTTTATACGTTGTAATATCTGCTTCATCTTGTGGAGAAGGTGAAAAAAGTGTTTCTCAAATTAAACTAATTCCTGTCAAAAACGGAAAAGAGTTTCAGTACATTAACATGGAGGGCAAAATTGAAATTAATCCGCAGTTTAGCGAAGCTACAATTTTTAGAAACGGATTGGCATTAGTTAAAACTTCTGGTGAAGAACCCAAATGGGGTTTTATTTCAGAAGACGGAAAGTTTGCAATTTCAGCAAATTATAAGTCTGCTACTGTTTTTAGTGATGATTTGGCATGGGTAGTTTCTGAAAACGGCCCTCCGAGTGCAATTAACAATAAAGGGGAAATAAAATTTATACTTCAGGATGCTGCAACGGTAAAGATTTTTAGCGAAGGTTTAGCTGCATTCAGCATAATTGATAGTAGTGGTGAAAAATGGGGATTTGTAAACAAGGAAGGGAAAATAGCTATCAATCCACAATTCAAAAAAACAGGCAGATTTTCAGAAAGCAGATGTGCTGTTGAAAATAATGAAGGGAAGTGGGGTTTTATTGATAAAGATGGTAAAATTATGATCAACTATCAATTTACTAAAATCGGGGAAAGGTTTATAAAAAGTAAAGCCGTTGTTTATCTTGAAGAAAAGGCAGGAGTAATTGATGAATCAGGAAAATTCGTAATAAACCCTCAATTCTCAATTATGTTTAATGATGGCGATAAATACTTAATTGAACAAGACAAAAAATGGGGTTGGTGTGATAAGGATGGTAAAATAATTATTAATCCTCAGTTTGGAGAAGCTTTTCCTTTTATGGGAAATGATTTAGCAGCTGTAAAATCAGGTAAAAGTTGGGGATATATTGATAAAGATGGCAAAATTGTCATTAATCCACAATTCGATTTGGCGTTGCCATACAATGCTAAACTTGCTTTAGTCTTAACTGGTAAAAAAATTGGGTTTATTGATGCTGAAGGTAAATATATAATAAATCCTCAGTTTGATGGTGTTTCAAATGACTTGGTAACTTATCTGTTGAATGACTTGAATAAAATCGACTCGAAATTTTATAGTGTAGCGACTGACTATTTCAATATCACATCAATAGTAAACAGGATTAATATTAACAATCCTGAGGGGCTTTCTTTATCTAGTAAATTATCAGATGTTGTTGCAAAGTTGAAAATCACAGAAAATGAATTTAGCAAATATTCGACTGTAAATTTGGTGATAAAAAATGAAAAAATTACCAATGATGCTTCGGTCGGTTTTTATGTAATAGCACGTGCTTATAAAGAAATTCCTGATGGATGGTACACTCAACAAATATTTAATCCAGATGCAATTGTTCAGCGCTATCTATATAAAATTAGTCTTTCAGGAAAAGGCAAAGGCAAAGAAAAGGAAGTAAAAGATGCAATTGAAAAAACGTTTACAGGGTACAATAAAGATGAAACCAAATCTACTGAGGCAATAAACATTTTTAAAAATGAAAGCCAAACAATTAGATCATACATTGAAAATTATCATATTATGATTGATATAACTAATAACATAAATTAAACCAATGAAGAATCTCAGATCACAGAATATGGGGTATAGATTTTTAACCTTTTTTTTTATATTTTGCATTAATCTAACTAATGTCACAAAATAAATCTAGTTGTTTATGTAAAATAAATTCTCCTAAAAATTCATTTTTCATAGTGAGTTATTAATTTTTTTTAAATTGATTTAAAATTAGTAAGCTCTCAAACGAGATTTTTAAAATGTGGTTTACGAAAAATATTTTATTTTTTATATTCTTTAATCTGATTATAGAATTTAATTTAATTTCTCAAAATTACACTTGGATGCATGGAAGTAATTCAAATGGTGTTACAGGTATTTATGGAACTCAAGGCATATCTTCGCCTACAATTGATCCTGGAGGAAGGCATGGCGCTGCAACTTGGGTAGATGCTTCTGGTAATTTATGGTTATTTGGTGGAGAAGGTTACTCATCATCAAACAATGTTTGTTGGCTTAACGACCTCTGGAAATATAATGTTTCAAATAATCAATGGACCTGGATAAGAGGTTCAAATGGGCCTAATCAAATAGGAAATTATGGTTTGCAAGGTATAGCTTCTGTTTCTAACGAACCTGGAGCAAGAGAGTTTTCTGCGTCTTGGGTTGATGCATCTGGAAATTTTTGGCTATTTGGTGGCGATGGATTTTCCTCAAATAATACGTTTGGCAGATTAGGTGATTTATGGAAATACAATCCAATTACAAATATTTGGATTTGGATGAAAGGCTTTAATATCATTAATCAAAATGGAGTTTACGGTTCTCAAGGCACACCCTCTATAAATAATAATCCAGGGGCCAGATATGGTTCAGCAACATGGCTTGATGCAACAGGTAATCTTTGCATGTTTGGTGGAAGAGGTTTTCCTGCTTCAGGCTTTGGAGGTTTTTTAAACGATTTTTGGAAATATAATGTGACATCAAATCAATGGACCTGGATAAATGGTAGCAATCTTACCGGACAAGTAGGAAACTACGGGACCATTAATATCACTTCACCAAGTAATTCTCCGGGAGGAAAAGAATTCCCTTCTTTTTGGAAAGGAAGTAATGGATTATTTTATCTTTTTGGAGGTAGAAGTTCAGGTTATTTTAATGATTTATGGAAATATGACCCAATAGGAAATTTGTGGACATGGATTAGTGGATCAAACATAGGAAATCAACTTGCTACTTATGGAACTATGGGTATTGCATCAGCAACAAATAGTCCTGGAGGTAGATTTACAGCCGCGTCTTGGTCGGATGGTTTAGGAGATTTATGGTTGTTTGGAGGAACCGGTTGGACAAGTACAAATTTAAATCCACTTAATGATTTATGGAAATACAAACCTAGCACTGGAGAATGGACTTGGATGAAAGGAAGTAATTTAACCAATCAAGCAGGAACTTATGGCATCATGGGAATTCCTTCAATTAATAATAATCCAGGCGGAAGATTATTTAATACCTGGTGGAAAGAAATCCATACAGATTTTTGGTTATTGGGTGGCGAAGGTTACGATTCTAATGGTATAAATTTTGATCATATGAATGACTTGTGGAAATTTAAACCTCCATGCAATCCAGATAGTATTATCACCTCATCACTCCCTATAATTTGTTCGGGTTCATCTTTAACCTTTACAGCTCTGAATCAATTTCCTTCTAATTTATTGTGGTATAACTCCCCTACAAGCTCAGTTTCAATTGCAAGCGGAAGTGTTTTTAATAGCCCAACATTAACATCAATAAATTCACAAACTGTTTACAATTATTATGCTGAAGCTAATTCGTGTTCAATATCTCCAAGAAGCTTAATCAGTGTTACAGTGAACTCATTGCCAATTTTAAGTATAATTGGACCTACAGCAGTTTGTTTTGGCACTTCATCATCATATTCAGCGATGGGAGCATTATCTTATACCTGGAATAATGGAGCTATTACTCCAAGTATTTCTATTTCATCAATAAATGCAAGTTTAAATATTAATCTTATTGGTAAAGATATTAATGGTTGCGTAAACACCCAAAGCCATGTTGTGGTCGCACTTCCATTACCCAATTTAACTATTAGTCCTCTAACTTCATCTATCTGTTTAACAGAATCAATAAGTATAAATGTAACAGGAAGCAATACTTATAGTTGGTCAACTGGATCAAATTCGTCTTCAATTATAGTTTCACCATTAAGCAACTCAAGTTATTCAGTTATTGGAACCAATACTGCTTCAGGTTGCAAAAGCATTGTAACTAATACAATCATAGTTTTTCCATTACCAATAATTTCTATAATTTCTTCTCATTCTATTATTTGTTTAAATCAAACAGCAACTATTACTGCTAACACCAGTAATACATATAGTTGGAGCAATGGGATAATCAATTCCCCTATAATAGTTTCTCCAAGCCTTACAACTGTTTATACAGTTACTGCAAGTAATTCTATCACAACTTGTAAATCATCCAAACAATTTACATTAAATGTTAGCAACTGCCTCGACATTAATACCTATAAAAATGATGACATTTTAATTTCTGTTTTTCCAAACCCAACACATGGAATTTTTGCTATTGAAAGTTTTGATTTAGATATCGATATAAAAATATATAATCCATTGGGATTAATTATCTTCAGCGAATTCTTGAATAAAGGAATACATCATTTAAGTTTATCTTCTTTTTCAAATGGTTTATATTTGATCGAAATAAAAACCATAAAAGGAATACTAAATAAAAAAATAATTAAGGCAAACTAGTCTTTTTTATTTTACAATCTATTCTCTTTAAAAAATAGTAAATACAAGTGCACATGATGAGTCTAAATTAAGTTTAGACTGCTTTTACGATTTATAGGAGTGCCTCCTATTCTTTAAGAAACTACTTGGGCTTAATTAAAAATCAGAAAAAATCTATTAAAATAATTTGCAAGAAAAAATCATGAAAAGAAAAGAAAAGAAAAAAAATTAAATCAGAATTAATTATTTAATTAAAGTTCTCTTTCTTTATCTAAATAAGATTGCACCAAATCAATCGCATTGTCAATCACATCACTTAAGGCTGTAATAAAGGTTCCGGGCTTAGCTAGTGATAATGCATGTTTTAATGCTTCAACTTCTTTAGGAATATATTCATAAGATTGTTTGGGATTTTGTTGATGTATTCCTTCAACTAATAATTTAACAATATCATCTGCTTTTCGGCCTCTCAAAAACTTATCCTGTCTGATAATAATGTGATCAAACATTTGAGCTGAAATTCTTCCCATATCTCGAATATCTTCATCACGCCTATCGCCAGTTCCTGTTATAATTCCTATTTTATAAGGCGAAACAGTGGTAGATAAAAACTCTTTTATACCTCTAAACCCATCTGCATTGTGAGCAAAATCAATTAACACTTTATATTCTTTAAAATCAAAAATATTCATCCTACCAGGAGTTTGAGCTGCTGATGGGATAAATGTTCCTAAATTTGTTTTTATATCTTCGATAGTAAAACCATAACAATATGTGGCTAAGGTAGCTGCTAGTACATTCGAAATCATAAAAGAAACGCGTCCACCAAAAGTTAAAGGAATATTAGTTACCTTATCTACTCTAAATTTCCATTCCCCTTTTTTTATAGTAACATATCCATTTTCATAAATAGCAGCAATTCCCCCTTTTTTACAATGATCTCTAATAATGGGGTTATTTTCATTCATACTAAAAAAAGCAATATTACAACTAGCTGTTTTAGCAATTTCTAAACAATATTCATTATCGGCATTTAAAATTGCGTATCCATCGCGCTTAACACTTTTCACGACCACCGCTTTAACGTTTGCCATATCTTTTAAGGTATTAATGTCCGAAAGTCCTAAATGATCTTCCTGTATATTTGTTACTACAGCAATATCACATCTTCCAAAACCAAGACCAGATCTTAATATTCCTCCGCGAGCAGTTTCTAATACAGCAAATTCTACTGTTGGATCTTTTAAAATAAATTCAGCACTCAAGGGTCCTGTAGTATCGCCTTTGGTGAGCATAGAATTTTGAACATAAATACCATCCGACGTAGAAAACCCAACTCTATAGCCATTATTTTTTACGATGTGAGCAATTAAACGGGTTGTAGTTGTTTTTCCGTTGGTACCTGTTATGGCAATAATTGGAATTCGACAGGTTTTTCCAGGAGGATAAAGCATATCTAAAACCGAAGCGGCCACATTGCGAGGCAACCCAGTAGCTGGGGCTAAATGCATTCTAAATCCGGGAGCAGCATTCACTTCTATAACAACGCCACCAGTTAATTCTAAAGGATCGCTTAAATTAGTAGCCATAATATCAATACCACAAATATCTAAACCAATAATTCGAGATATGCGTTCGCAAATAAAGATATTATTTGGATGAATTGTATCTGTAACATCTGTTGATGTCCCACCAGTACTTAAATTAGCGGTTCCTTTTAAATAACACTTTTCATCTTTTTTTAATATAGTATTAATGGTGTAATTATATTTGGCTAGTTGATCTTGAGTTTCTTTATCAATTGTAATTTCAGTTAAAACATTTTCATGACCATAACCTCTTCGAGGGTCTTCATTTTCAGTTTTTATTAGTTCTTGAATCGTTGATTTTCCATTACCAATCACGTGAGCTGGTTCTCTGAGAGCTGCGGCAATAAAACGATTATTTATCACCAATACTCTATAATCATAACCTGTTATAAATTTTTCGACAATAATTTTTCTAGAATACTTTTTAGCATGATGAAAAGCTGCAAAAGCTTCTTCTAAAGTTTTAATATTTACAGAAGCACCTTTTCCATGATTCCCATCCAATGGTTTAAATACTAATGGAAAATCAATTTTTTCAACCACCTCTTTAATTTCATCTTCATTAACAATACACATTCCATTTGCAACAGGAATTGCAGCTTGTTGTAACATCCGTTTAGTTTCTTCTTTGTTACTTGCCAAATCAACAGCTATTGAACTAGTTCTGTCGGTCATAGTGGCTCTAAATCTTACCTGATTTTTACCATAACCTAATTGAACCAGAGAATCTTTATTTAATCTAATAAATGGAATATTTCTTGCAACTGCTTCATCAACTATCGAACCTGTACTTGGTCCAAAGCGATCTTGCTCTCGCATTTTACGCATTGTTTTTAAATCGAGTGCTAAATTATATTCCTTTGAATATGTCAATGCATCTGCTATTGCAACCGATGCTTTAGCGGCATAAACACCTACATTTTCTTCCATGTATGAAAAAACAACATGATAAATTCCTTTAGTTCCACTGCCACGAGTTCTTCCAAAGCCAACTTCCATTCCGGCCAATGTTTGTATTTCTAAGGCAATATGTTCTATCACATGCCCCATCCAAGTCCCTTCATTCACTCTTTCAAAAAATCCTCCTTCAAAGCCTTTTGAACATCGATGACTTAACATGCTTGGAAACATTGTTTTTAATCGATCCAAAAAACCATCAATTTCGTTTGTCGGCTTTGATTCTAATTCACCAATATCTAATTTCATGGCAATTAACTTTTTTCGATAATTAGACCAATAATTAGGACCGCGAAGAATTTTTATTTCAATAATTTTCATAAATGCTTAGAGTAGTTTTTAAACTTACAAAAATAATTAACTATTATTTGTTTTTTTATGAAATTACTACTTATTTTAATCTAAACAACAGCCTGTTTAAAATAAGGTTGTAAATGATCTTATTTTATAATTTTTTATCTGATAATTAGTTTAGTTTTGTTTAAAGTAAATTTAATTGTATGAATAGTCCTAAAGGTAAATTAATAATCATTGGTGGTTCGGTTGATAAAGGAAGTTTTTCTAATAGACCCGATGATTTACCAAATAACTTAAAGTTTTTTGAAAAAGGGATTTTAAAAAGAATAAGCATTGAATCGTCAAAAGGACTTTTATCGCGAATAGAAATTATCACAACGGCTAGCAGTATACCACAAGAAGTTGGCGAAGGTTATATAAATGCGTTTAAGCAATTAGAAATGCATGAAGTCTTTTTATTAGACATTAGAACAAGAGAAGACGCCAATGCAGAAGAAAACATTTTAAGATTAAAAAATGCAGATGTAGTCATGTTTACTGGTGGAGATCAATTAAGATTAAGTTCAATTATTGGTGGAACAACTTTTCATCAACTTCTGCTAGATAAATATGAAAATGAACCTTTTATTATTTCAGGGACATCAGCAGGTGCTGCAGCAAGTTCAAATAATATGATTTATCAAGGTAGTAGCTCTGAAGCACTTTTAAAAGGAGAAGTTAAAATAACTGGAGGTTTAGGATTTATAAATAATGTTATTATTGACACTCATTTTGTTCAACGTGGCCGTATTGGAAGATTATTATATGCCTGCGCAAGTAACCCAGTAAATGTAGGAATTGGTTTAGGAGAAGATACTGGATTATTAATTACAAATGGGCAAACAATGGAAGCGATTGGATCTGGTTTAGTAATACTAGTTGATGGGACTAATATGCGTCATACAAACATTACAGATGTAGAAATAGGAGAGCCTGTTTCGATTGAAAACCTTACTGTTCACGTGATGTCGCTGGGTGATGTTTTTGATTTAAAGCAAAAAAAATTATCATTACATTCAGTGAAAATAGATTTGATTAAATAGATCATAAAAATTAATCCCTGTAAATACCTAAATACACCTCCTCATTCGATTTTTTTGATGCGCGATACATCCCTTCTGAATTAAAACATAGTTCAATATTTCCTCTGGTATCAAGAGCAATGAGTCCTCCTTCACCTCCAATTTTTACAAGTTTATCTTTTACAACCAAATTACAGGCCTCTTTTAATGAAAAACCTTTGTATTCGATCAAACAAGAAATATCATATGCCACTACAGAACGAATAAAAAATTCTCCATGGCCTGTGCAAGAAACCGCACATGTTTGATTATTGGCATAGGTTCCTGCCCCAATTATTGGAGTATCTCCTACTCTACCATGTTTTTTATTAGTCATGCCGCCGGTACTTGTTCCTGCCGATATATTTCCAAAAACATCTAGTGCAACTGCTCCAACTGTACCAAATTTTTTTTCGCCATTTTCAAATTTATTATCTACATGGTCTAAATGAATTGTGTCAGACGCTTTTGCTTGAATTAGCTGATCATAACGCATTTGCTCAAAAAAATACTCATTTGGTGCCATTTCTATATTTAATTGTTTTGCAAAAACTTCTGCTCCCTGCCCTGCCATAAAAACATGATTTGAATGTTGCATTACAGATTTAGCTAAAGTAATAGGATTTTTTACATTCTTTACACCAGCTACTGCCCCTGCCATTAAATCTTTTCCATTCATAATTGAAGCATCCATTTCATGCTCGCCTTCGTGCGAAAACACTGAACCTCTCCCCGCGTTAAATAATGGATTGTTTTCTAACGAACGAATAGCAGCTTCAACAGCATCAATGGCTAAACCAGAATTTAATAATATGTTTTCGCCAGCCAAAATAGATTCATTAAGGGCCATTTTGTATTTTTGTTCTATCTCATTCGTCATATTTGAGCGCAAAATTGTTCCAGCGCCTCCATGAATAGCAATAACATATTTTTTCATCATATTCAAAGTTACAAAAGCATTTTATAACTATTTAATAATGTAAAAAAATACATAAATTTATTTTTTTGTCATAATTTTTGATAAAAAAGAGTATATTTGTAAGGTTTATTTATTATGTATATTTTAAAAAATAAAATATTAAATTTTTTATTTGTTTTTTTGTTTTTATTTACGTTTACGAACGCTCAAAAAAATTATAATCTAGAATTTGGTTTTGCTACAGGCGTATCCAACTATTTAGGAGATATTGGTGGAGGTTTAAAAGAAGCTAGACCTACTTTTTTTGATTTAAAATTAATTAAAACCAGACCTAATCAAACTCTTTTTGTTAAATACAAAATATCACCCAATTTTTCGGTTAAAGGAGCAGTTAATTACTTGCGTATTACAGGAGATGATAAAATTACAACAAATCCTGGAAGGAAATACAGAAATTTAAATTTTAGAAATGATATTTTTGATATTGAAACCACTGTAAATTATCTCTTTTACAACCCAATTTTACCCTTGTCTATGTATCCACAGAAAAAAATATACCTTACTGGCTATCTTTTTTCTGGCTTCGGTATTTTTTATCATAATCCAAAGGCACTTTATAACGGAGATTGGGTTAACTTACAGCCTTTAAAAACTGAAGGCCAGTCAAGTACTTATTCAAAAATGGGTGTTTCTATTCCTTTGGGTGTTGGGTTTTATTTTACAATTATAAAAAGGGGCCATATGGCTAAACGAATTGGTTTAGAAATAAATTGGAGATATACCACTACCGATTACTTAGATGATATATCAAGTAATACCTGGGCAAATCCAGCGAGCTTAAATAGCTCAGTAGCTGCTGCTCTCAGTAATAGAAATCCAGAGTTGGGATTAGACCAGCCCGATGGGTTTTCAAATAATTACGGTTGGGTTGATGATGGTTCTGGAAATAACGCTAACAATGCGCCGAGAGGAAATCCTGATTCTAAAGATTCCTATATATCTGTAAACTTATGTTATTCGATTGTAATTAAAGGCACGCCTTATCGAAATAATAATAAAAGACGAAAGATTCAAAGAGTTCGCTTTTAAACATTAAAACTTGATATTTTTTTATACCCTTAAAAATCAAAGCCTGTATTTGAGTTAGGAGCAAATAAAAAATATAATTTCCCAATTGATTTTGATAAAGAAAACGATTACGAATTAGAGACAGATAAAAAAAACGAATCGAATCAAATAATTTGTGTGTTTACAAAAACCAAAATAGATTTTATACAGGCCGATAAAGAGGGCAACACCGATTTTGAAACTATGTTTAGCTGGATTTATAATATACCGCCCGACCAAATAAAAGTAGATTATCAATCTTTTTTTATACTTCCAAAAAAATAAAATTAAAAAATATTTTTTCTGAAATAAACAGAACTAAATTTTTTATATCTAATACTGGTTTAGCATCTAATTTTAAAGAATATTATTTTATGGCATAAAATACAATTCGTTTTGTATTTTTGATTAAATAAAAAAATAATAAATGACAAACAAAAAAGTTGAGGCGAGTGAAATAGATGACATGATTACCAAGCCCGATGGATATTATGCTAACAAGCGATTAGAAATGACAGCGTTTATCCCAAAAAGTTCTAAAAAAATTTTAGATTGTGGATGCGGCGAAGGGTATTTTGGTGCTGAGGTAAAAAAACAATTTTTATCATCAGAAGTATGGGGATTAGAATTAGATAAACAATCGGCCGAGATGGCAAGAAAAAAAATAGATACCGTACTTCAAGGCGATTTAGTGGATACAATTGGCCAATTACCTAAAAATTATTTTGATTGCATTACCTTTAATGATGTGTTAGAGCATTTGGTTAATCCTTACGAAATTATTTCGCGACTGCGCGAAAATCTTTCTGATCAGGGCCTTATAGTTTGTTCTATACCAAATGTAAGGTACTGGAGAGTTTTTAAAAAATATGTTTTTGGAAAAAATTTTAGATACGAAGATAATGGAGTAATGGATAGGACCCATTTGCGTTTTTTTACAAAAAAAAGTATAGAAGAAATGTTTAACGATTTAAATTTTAATATAATACAAATCAAAGGATTAAAGCCAACCCCATCAGTAGGTTTTTTTATAGCAAACCTTTTTACATTAGGTTTTTTGAGCGATTGCAAATATATACAATATGCCTGCGTTGTAAAGCCAATAAAAAGCGAAAAATAATTTATTTGATCTCTATTACTTTTGGTGCGGCGTTAATAAATTGCGGCATGGTCATGCCTACTGAAGCACCAATAAAAGTAGGGTCGCAAGCAAGGTAAGATTTGTTTTTATAAACAATTTTATCACCTTTTAAATCGCCATTAAAAAGCACGGCAGTACTCACATGGTTTTCGTAGTTTAAACCAATAACCTCTAAATTTAAAAGGCTTTTAACTAAATAAGCAAATAAAATCGATCTATCTTCGCAATCAGAAAAGGGGTAAAAAAACAAATGTTCGGGGTAAAACCATTTTTCGCGACCAAACTGTAGATCATCTGTTTTGTATTCGAAAGAAGAATGTAAAAACGAAAGTAAAAAATTAACGGCGTCAATTTCAGAGAGTCCAATAAGTTGCGGTTTTAATTCTCTTAAAATAGACATTTCGGTAATTTCGGTAACAGGGTAATTAAAAAAAACAGAGAGTTCGGCCTGCGGAAAATCGTTTAAATAATTTATGGCATTGGCATTATAGTCTATAATGATTGTTTTTCCGTTTTTTAGGGTAAATACTTTTTGTTTTATGTCGTCGTTAATAGTTAGGGCCTTATTTGAATTAAAACTAATGGATTTATTTTTTGAAGAAAATGATTTATTAAAGGTATAAAAGCTTGAGCCATTAGAATTGATAACATAATATTTTTTTCCGTTAATTGGAATAAAAGAGATGCCATAAACCAATTCTTCGGTGGGCAATAACAACACAAAATTATCATCAGCTTTTGCAACTTTAGAATCAAAACCTAATTGATTAAGGATAAAAAATTGCAAACAAACTTGATCATTTTTATTTTGATGAAATTGCTCAGATATTTTTTTAATTAAAAGATATTTACCCCAATCATTTAAACTAAGACTTACTGAAATGGCTTCAATCTCATTAACAAAAGTAGAATAGTTTTTACTACACATTAAATCCCAGTAATTTCCTAAACCATCTTCAGAAATAGAACTTACGTGTTGTAAAATAAAAGGATTGTAACCAATAGATAAAGGTGTACCATAAAAAACGATTGCTTTTTTTGATTCAAACTTATCAGATGCAACAAATGGCTGAGGCGCTGGTTTAAACTCAAGGCCTTTAAGTTCGGGCTTTACCAGAGGCAAATTGTCTTTATTTGGTTGATCTATCGGCTTAGGAACATTAGTAGGAATAACCAGAGGTTTAGGGTTTATTGGAGCAGGTTGGCCTTTTTTAGAGGTAAAGGGCGCCCAACGTTGTTTCAGGAAATTAGCAAATTCTTTATTTTCTTTTTCTTTGTAATCTTGGAATGCTTTAGCCTCATTTTTTTTATACTCTTCAAATTCTTTATTGTTTTGAGCCTTAAAAAAATAAACACTTAATACTAGGCAGACAGATAGATAAATTTTTGTTTTCATAATTATAATCAAATTTTAATAAATTAAAGATAACATAATTATTTATTTATAAAGATGAGATTAGGATTTGTTTGTTGTTAAATATTCTTGCATTAATTGAGCAACATTTTTGGGATTAAGGTTTAGGTCATTAATAATTAAATGAGCTTGCTCGTAAAAAATTTTTCTTTTTAAAAGTAATTTTTTTATTTCAGTTAAAAGTTCTTTTCGGTTTAAATTTTGCAGTAAAGGTCGTTTAATTTTTGATTTAATAATTCTATTGGTTAATACAAGCGGGCTTAATTTAATATAAATTAATAAGCCATTTTTTTTTACAAGATTTAAATTATCATTAAAACAGACCGCGCCACCGCCCAAAGAAACAACTGCTGATTTTTTAATTTTAATTATTTTTTTTAGATATTTAGTTTCTAATTCTCTAAAAAATTGTTCGCCTTCATTTTTAAAAACAGCTTCAATGGTTACATTTTCATTTTCTTCAATCCATTGATCTAGATCGAGGTGATCGTATTTTAAAAGAGCTGCTAATTTTTTTCCGAATGTGGTTTTGCCAGAACCCATAAAGCCGGTAATAAAAATATAATTAGGAAGCGCCATTAATAGCAAGAGAATAAAAATTTAATACAATTGAAAAATAAAAATACGTTTTTTTTTTAATATGTTAATAAACCTAAATCACATTAGAATAGTTTATGTTTTTGTTAATGTAATTCACCCTAAGTGATTAGTATTTAAATTTAATCCAATAAGTACTCATAAACTTCAGCAATAAAAACAGAAAAAAACTATTTAAAATTTAATAAAAGAAAAATCCTATTAAAAAAAAATATAGAAAAGAACTATAATTCAATAATAATATTTATAATTTTAAATTGGTGCCTCAAAAAAAATAAAATATTTTTATTAAACACCTACTCCGTGACAACCTTTATATTTTTTTCCGCTACCGCATGGGCAAGGATCGTTGCGGCCAATTTTTGCATCAACTCTTATTGGCTGTGATTTAGGTTTTTGTTGGGCATTTTGTTCCTCAATCGCATGCTCATCTCTGGTTTCGGTTAATTTTTCTTTTTTTGGTTGAATTTGGGTTTGAGTAAAGCGAGCTTGTGGCTTATTATTTTCTTCGGCAGGTAATCCACCTTTCATTAAAAACGAAATCACTTCTTTATTTGCTTTAATAATCATTTCTTTAAATAAATTAAATGATTCTAACTTATAAATTACTAAAGGGTCTTTTTGCTCAAGAGAAGCGTTTTGAACCGCTTGTTTTAAATCATCTAATTCGCGTAAATGCTCTTTCCACGAATCGTCAATCATTGCTAAAACTACCGCTTTTTCAAATCCTAATATCAATTCTCGCCCTTTTGTTTCGAATGCTTTCTTTAAATTAACAACAACCTGAACTCCTCTAATCCCATCACTAAAAGGTGTTACAATGTTTTCGAAATTATTATTTGGATTAGTGTAAACATCTTTCACAACAGGAAATGCTTGTTCGGCTACTAATTGTATTTTTTCGGTATAATGTTTTTGGGCAGACTCAAACAATTGTTGTATTAAATCATCTTCTTTACCATTATTAAATTCTTGTTCAGTAAATGGAGACTCAATACCAAAGTTTTTAATACATTCTAAATTAAACCCATCAAAATCTTTTTGAGCTTGATATTCTTCAATGATGCTTGCTGAAATTTCAAAAATCATATTTGCAATATCAATACTAAGTTTATCACCATACAAAGCATTTCGTCTCCGTTTATAAATCACTTCACGCTGTGCATTCATAACGTCGTCATACTCAATTAAACGTTTACGAATACCGAAATTATTTTCTTCAACTTTCTTTTGAGCACGTTCAATACTTTTTGTTATCATGCTGTGTTGAATCACTTCTCCCTCTTTTAATCCCATGCGATCCATTAAAGAAGCAATTCGTTCGCTACCAAATAACCTCATTAAATTATCCTCCAAACTTGCGAAAAATTGTGAGCTTCCGGGGTCTCCTTGTCGGCCAGCACGACCTCGTAATTGTCTATCTACTCGACGACTTTCATGTCTTTCTGTTCCAATAATTGCTAAGCCACCAACTTCTTTAACACCAGGTCCAAGTTTAATATCCGTTCCACGACCAGCCATATTAGTAGCAATAGTTACCGTTCCTGCCATACCTGCTTCGGCAACAATATCAGCTTCTTTAGCGTGTAATTTCGCATTTAAAACATTGTGTTTGATACTACGTAATTTTAACATTCGGCTTAATAATTCTGAAATCTCTACCGTAGTAGTACCAATCAAAACAGGACGACCTTCTGCAACTAGTTTTACAACTTCGTCGATTACTGCATTATATTTTTCACGCTTAGTTTTATAAACTAAATCCTGTTCATCTTTACGAGTCATTGGCTTGTTAGTAGGTATTTCTGTAACATCTAACTTATAAATTGACCAAAACTCTTGCGCTTCTGTTGAGGCAGTTCCCGTCATACCAGCCAACTTATTATACATACGAAAATAATTTTGTAATGTAACGGTGGCGTATGTTTGTGTAGCGGCTTCAATTTTTACATTTTCTTTTGCTTCAATGGCTTGATGAAGTCCATCACTATATCGACGGCCTTCCATAATACGTCCAGTTTGCTCGTCAACAATTTTAACTTGACCTCCATCAATCACATATTCCGTATCTTTTTCAAAAACGGTATACGCTTTTAGTAATTGATTTACCGTATGTATTCGTTCGCTTTTAATACTAAATTCACGCATAACAACTTCTTTAGCCAATATTTTCTCTTTGGCATCGGTCATGCTTTTTTCAATTTCAGCAACTTCGTCACCTACATTAGGAATAACGAAAAACTTAGGGTCATCGCTATTGCCAGTTAAAAAATCTATTCCCTTTTCAGAAAGCTCAACGTGATTATTTTTTTCGTCTATTGTAAAATAAAGTTCCACATCTATTTTATGCATTTCTTTATTTTGATCTTGCATGTAAAAATTTTCTGTTTTTTGCAGTAAAGCTCTTACGCCTTGTTCACTTAAAAACTTAATTAATGCTGAATTTTTTGGCAAACCTCTATAGGCTCTTAAAAGTGGTATCCCCGCTTCTTTTTCTTTGCCTTCCGTTACTAATTTTTTAGCATCAATGATGCATAATTGTAAATATTGTTTTTGAGCATTTATTAATTTTTCAATACGTGGCTTATATTCTATAAATTCGTGCTTATCACCCTGAGGTGTTGGCCCGCTTATAATTAAAGGGGTACGTGCATCGTCAATTAAAACAGAGTCAACCTCATCAACAATGGCAAAATTATGTTTGCGTTGAACCAACTCATCAACACTTCTAGCCATATTATCTCTTAAATAATCAAATCCGAATTCATTATTGGTACCGTAGGTAATGTCGCAATTATATGCCTTACGACGCTCGTCGGTATTTGGATCATGCTTATCAATACAATCTACACTTAATCCATGAAATTGAAATAAGGGTGCATTCCATTCGCTATCTCGCTTGGCCAAATAATTATTTACAGTTACAACATGAACCCCTCTTCCTCCTAGTGCATTTAAAAAAATTGGCAAAGTAGATACTAATGTTTTACCCTCACCAGTTGTCATTTCTGAAATTTTCCCATCATGCAATACCATCCCTCCTATTAATTGAACATTGTAATGAACCATGTCCCATGTTATTTCATTACCTGCAGCCAACCAACTATTTTTAAAAATTGCTTTAGCACCTTTAATTTCTATATTTTTATGCGTTTTTGATAATTCTCTATCATAGTCTGTTGCTTCAACTTCTAATTCATTGTTATCTTTAAACCGTCGGGCAGTTTCTTTTAATATGGCAAAGGCTTGCGGAAGGGCTTCAGTTAGAGCATCAGCTAAAGAACTTGTGATTCCAATCTCTAAATCATCAATTTCTTTGTATAAATCTTCTTTTGTATTTATATCCATCTCTAAGTCTGAATTGATCTGAGTTTTAATCGCAGTAATTCTTTCGTTTTGAGTTTTAACAGCAGATTGAATGGCTATTTTTAGTTCGTTAGTTTTTGCTCTTAAGTCGTTATTAGAAATAGAATTTAACGAAGTAAAAATTTCATTTATTTCTTCAACTTTAGAATCGAGGTTTTTAATATCTTTCTCACTTTTGGTGCCAAATATATTTTTAAGAAAATCAAACATAATTAAATAAAAATTTAGTCAATAAAGGTAACAATAATAAAAGTAATTTTTTAGAATATTTTGATTTGTTTTAGATTCAACTTTAATAAAATCTAATTGAAGTAAATGTAAATTGTTTTTAAAGAAACATAAAATTTTATTAAATTATATTTTAAAAACTTAAAATACTCTTATTATTGAGGCGATAAATGATAAGACTTGCTGTTTTTTAACTCAAAATTGTGAAATACATTGCAAAATGATATATTTGCACCCTTAAATTAAAAAATAAGTAGAAATTTAGATTATGCAAAACAAAGGAGCTATAAAGTTATTTGCCATTTTATTAGGCTTGGCGTGTGTGTTTTATTTATCATTTACATGGATTACTCGAGGTGTAGAAAGTGATGCGGTTTCATACGCTGAAAACGCCTCAAATTCTGCTAAAGTAAAATCGGCAGCTAAGGACTATGCTAAAGGAAACTCTTCGAAAGAATTGAGCTATATCGACTCAGTAAAAAATCATATTACCGATCGATATTTAGATTCGATGAAGAAGCAAAGTGTTTATAACATATTAATTGCTGAATACACTTACGAAGAATGTAAAAAGAATGAAATTAATTTGGGTTTAGATTTACGTGGAGGGATGAATGTAACTCTTGAAGTATCTGTAATGGATATTATTAAGAGTTTAACAAACAACAACGCGGATATTAATTTTAATACTGCCTTAGCCGAAACGCAAAAAAACCTTGGTGTAAATAATAATGATGATTTTATTACGCTATTTGAAAAAACATTTAAAAAAATGTCGCCAAATGCTCGTTTGGCACCACTTTTTCAATCTATCGAAAATAAAAACAAAATTAGCTACAATTCTAGTAATGAAGAGGTTGTTAAATATATCCGTGAGCGCGTTAATGAGTCTATAGGTAACGCTGAGAAAACATTCAGATCAAGGATAGATCGTTTTGGTGTAACGCAACCAAATATTCAAAAATTAGAAGCAAGTGGCCGAATTTTAGTAGAACTTCCTGGTGTAAAAGATAAAGCTCGTGTTCGCGAATTATTGCAAGGAACAGCTAATTTAGAATTTTGGGAAACATACGAAAACGGAGAAATTGCACCTCTTTTAGACAAAGCAAACATTGCAATTAGTAATTATTTAAATGGAAACAAAACAACTAAAACCGATTCAATAAAATCGGACTCGTTAAGTGTTAAAAATAATTCAACAGTTGTAACTTCTACTGTTTCTATAAAAGATACTACCAAAATAGATTCGAGTTCAGTTAAAACAGCTTCAGTAAATCCTCAAGATACTGCAATTAAAAATTTTATTAAGAGAGTTCCTTTATTCTCTTTCTATCAAAATGCATTTCCTTTAGTTCCTTTAAAAGGACGTGTTACTTTAGATGAAAAAGGAAACCCTAAGGCTTATGCCGAAGGAGCTGTTGTTGGTTTTGCAACATCTAAATCTGATACAGCTAAAGTAAATCAATATTTAAAAATTGCACGCTCTAAAAACATATTCCCTTCTAAATTA
This sequence comes from Chitinophaga pinensis, assembly GCA_945887955.1. GTDB lineage: Bacteria > Bacteroidota > Bacteroidia > B-17B0 > Aurantibacillaceae > Aurantibacillus. Next base: position 30,440 of record CAMCZO010000024.1, read on the forward strand.
AAATTCATGTGGGGTTCTAAAGAAGTTGAACAAAAATCAGAAGATGGAAAAGTTGTAGGTAGTTATTTTGAGTTATTTGCTATTAAACAAACAGACAGTAAAGGCAAAGCCGCATTGAGTGGAGATATTATTACCGATGCTCGAAAAGATTACGATCAACGTCAAGGAGGCGTTCCTTTAATTAGTATGAGCATGAATTCTGAAGCTGCTCAAAAATGGAAAACTATTACAGGTGCTAATAAAGGAAAATGTGTTGCAGTGGTTATGGATAACATGGTTTACTCGGCACCTCGCGTAAATTCTGAAATCTCTGGTGGTCAATCTCAAATTACAGGAAACTTTACCGACACAGAAGCCGATGCTTTAGCAGCAATTTTAAGTGCAGGTAAATTACCAGCTCCAGCTCATATTGTTGAAGAAAGTATTGTTGGCCCATCGCTCGGTCAAGAAGCAATTGACTCAGGCTTACTTAGTTTTGTTATTGCCTTATTGGTTATTTTAGTTTTCATGGCCATGTATTATAATAAAGCTGGTTTGGTTGCAAACGTTGCTTTAATTGCCAATATGTTTTTTATCATGGGGATATTAACTTCTCTTGGTGCAGTATTAACTTTACCAGGTATTGCTGGTATCGTCTTAACCATTGGCTTGGCAGTAGATGCAAACATATTAATTTTTGAACGTATTCGAGAAGAATTAATTTTAGGAAAAAGCACTTCTCAAGCTATTAAAGAAGGGTTTAAACATGCCATGTCATCTATTATTGACTCCAACGTAACGCTCGCAATTTTAGCTGTAATTTTATATGTATTTGGTTCAGGTCCAGTTCAAGGATTTGCAACTACATTATTTATTGGTATTTGTACTTCGTTATTTTCAGCCATCTTAATTTCACGAGTTATTTTTGAGTGGATGTTAGAGCGTAAAATGGAAATTCCTTTTGATAATGGATTTAATAAAAATGCTTTCAAAAACATCTCCTTTGATTTTGTTGGAAAACGTAAATTGTATTACGCCATCTCTACAATTATTATTGTTTTAGGTGTGGTTTTCTATTTTAAAAATGGAGGTCTAAATTTAGGTGTTGATTTTAAAGGTGGACGAACATATCAAGTTCGTTTTGAAAGAGACATGAATACTGATGACATTAAAAAAGCATTAGCCCCTGTTTTTAAAGGTGCTGCTTTAGATGTTAAAACGATTGGAAGCCCTAATCAAGCTAAAATTACTACAACGTATCGGGTGAGCGATAATAATCCAAATTCAGATAAAGAAGTAGAAGATCAATTAAATAAAGGTTTATCAACTTTAAAAGCAAAGTATGATATTGTTCAACAACAAAAAGTAGGTCCAACCATTGCAACAGATATTGTTTACGGTGCATATGGTGCCATATTATTTTCTTGCTTAATGATGTTCTTATATATTGTAGTCCGATTTAGAAAATGGCAATATGGTTTAGGCTCGGTAGTTGCTTTATTTCATGACGTATTAATCGTGTTATCTTGTTATACCATTTGCGATGGATTATTGCCTTTAGAAATTGGGCAAGATTTTATTGCTGCCATCTTAACTGTAATGGGTTACACAATGACTGAAACAGTTGTTGTATTTGACCGTATCCGTGAACGATTAAACGATAGTGGTAAAACTAATGTGTATGGTGAAGAAAGAGACAAATTAATTAATTATGCTTTAAATAGCACATTAAGTCGAACTATTTTAACATCATTAACTGTGTTCTTTGTTTTGTTAGTTATATTTATTTTTGGAGGAGAAAGTATTAGAGGATTTATTTTCGCCTTATTAATTGGTCGTGTAATTGGAACATACTCTTCATTATGTATCTCAACACCAATAGTTGTAGATTTTGATAAAAAGAAATAATAATTAATAATCATTAAAAAAACCTTCGTAGAAAAGCGAAGGTTTTTTTATTTATAAAAATACCATGAATAAAACTTGGATTGGATACGCCTCTTCGCTGTTACTTTTTATTGCTGGAATTTTTATGGCCATTGGAGGTAAACCAACTATTGGAGTAGTTTTTATGCTCCTATCAATTGTAAGCGTAGTTTTAAAAATAATTTTAAACAGAATAAATAAATAACATTCGAATACAACTAATTAAACTCTTCCGTTTCAAACCAATTGTGCTTATTTAGAATAAAATAATAAAGTATTTTTTGCATCAGAAAATAAAGCAATTAAAATTTAAAATAAAGTTTTTGAATATTGTATAAAATCAAAATTTAAAAAATGGATTTATTCGACAACGAAAGTCAAAGCTCAAAAAATTTACTACCTAAAGATGGCATAGTAAATTATTATGGGAAACTATTCACTAATCAAGAAGCTAATCGTTACTTTGATTGTTTAATAAATACAATTAAATGGGATAATGACCAAGCTATTATCTATGGAAAATTAATAATTACCAAACGAAAAGTAGCTTGGTATGGCGATACTGATTTTGACTACACCTATTCCAACACCACTAAAAAAGCCTTAGCCTGGACAACCGAATTATTAGAATTAAAAAAAGTTGCTGAAGATAAAACGGGCGAAAAATTTAATTCCTGTTTGCTTAACTTATACCATAATGGCGATGAAGGAATGACTTGGCATAGCGATGCAGAAAAAGTATTAAAAAAAAACGGAGCAATTGGCTCATTGAGTTTTGGAGCTGAACGTAAATTTGCCTTCAAGCACAAGCAAACTAAAGAAACCATTTCATTAATTTTAGAACACGGAAGTTTATTGATAATGAAAGACATCACGCAAACAAATTGGCTTCATAGACTTCCTCCAACAAAACTAATTTCCACACCCAGAATAAACCTAACCTTCAGGACAATTGACTTGTAAATATTACGAAAGCAAATTTGGAGAAGCAGAGTAGCCGATAACATTATTTTTTTTTAACTTTAGTACTTTCTATTCGATAACATCTGCAAAAGCCAATGGTATTTATTTTGTTGAAGTACAAAATAAAAATAGTTTAAAAACGCAGAAGTTGATTAAGTGGTAAAGGGGATTAAATAGATATTGTTTTATCAAAAAATCTAAACTACATTTATATAAAACAAAACCATAAAAAATATTTTAACCATATTTTGTTTCATTACACTTACTTGCTTTTCACAAAAAGAAGCAGCGCAATGGCATTTTGGAATTTATGCCTCGTTGAATTTTCAAAATGGGGCCCCGGTTACAGTTGGCACAAGTAATTTATGGACTCAGTTCTCTTCTTCTGGAATATCAGATTCGTTAGGGAACCTACTGTTCTATGTAAGAGGAGGGGATATCATATATAATAAAAACAATGATACAATGGCGAATGGCCTCAACATTGGTGGCCATTATAGTGGCGCTCAGTCAAGCATCGTAATCAGGAAAAGTGGAAGCCGGTATTATGTGATCACACATAATCAGTTAAACCACTTCGCTCCTTCACCATTTCCTCCTGTGATCAATTATGCTTTGGTGGATATGAGCCTAGCGGCTGGACTTGGGTCTGTTACTGCGTTAAATCTCCCTGTAAGTCCAACAGGTACGCCCATGGTAAGTAAACTGGCTGTAACCCGGCATTGCAATCAAAAAGACCACTGGCTGTTGGCTCACACAGGTAGTATCCCTGGAAATAATCAATACTATGCTTATCTGGTAACTAGTTCAAACATCAGCGCCACACCGGTTATTTCCGCTATAGGATCAAACCAACCCCATAATTATGGCGTAATCCCGGGTTTCTATAGGGGTCTTCACAAATTCTCGCCCAATGGTAGAAAGGTTTGCGCTACTTTGCCATTTCGTACAGTTGAACTGTACGATTTTGATAATAGTACCGGAGCTCTATCCAACGCGCTTAAGCTTGATAGCATAATAAATCCCCCTGCTGTTTACACATATTCAACTCCTAATTCACTCGGCATAGAATTTTCACCAGATGGCACCAAATTATATATCAGCTACTCAAACGATCAAAACTTTTTATGTCAATATAACCTTTGCGCCGGATCTCCTTCAGCCATTGCGGCTTCCAAAATAGTACTTAGCAATAATGCATTTACGTCAAATGTTACTTCATTCCATGCTCTCCAGCTGGCACCAGATGGCAAAATATACGTTGCTACAACTAATTCACTTACCTTGGGGGTAATCAATAATCCTAATGCCGCGGGCGCCTTGTGCAGCTATTCACCTCAAGCCGTTGGGCTAGGAACAATATTAGTTCATCCTTTTGTTGCAACGTCAAACGAGTGTGGCTTGCCCAATTTTATTTCAAGTTTTTTCGAACAGAAGCCGATATTAGGACCAATTAGTAGTAGCATTGTGTGTGGGCAAGTTCATTTTGCAGCACCTTCGTTATGCGCTGCGGCTGGTTATTCGGTTTCTGCCCGTCAATGGAATTTTAATGACACTATTTCTTCTGCAAATACTTCATCACTTGCAAATCCAAGTCATGT
>CAMCZO010000025.1 GCA_945887955.1 Chitinophaga pinensis
AATAATTTAAGCGCCGTTTTGGGGGATAATAATTATCAGTGGCTAGTTAATGGCATTAATCAAAGTAATGAATTAAACCCAAAAATTACTTTTACTCAGGTGGCTGAATACAAAATAACACTAAAAGCCACCACAATAGATGGATGTAAAGATGAGCTAAGCAAAACCTTGGTGGTGAAAAATAATTTTAATTTATTTATTCCTAATTCATTTACGCCAAATAACGATGGGAAAAACGATGTGTTTATCCCCATATTTTCTAATTTTGGAATAGACACTAAACAATATGATCTTGAAATATTTGACCGTTGGGGAAGTTCAATATTCCGCTCAACCGATATTTACAAAGGCTGGGATGGCACAAACAAAAATAGCGATGAGCCGATCAAAGAAGGTCTGTATATCTATAAAATAAAATACAAAGCCCTTGATGGCATTTTCTATAATACAATGGGACATCTTACTTTATTGAAGTGATTTTAATTAATATAATAATCTAGTTTATTTAATCAAATTTAAATCAGTCTTTTTTTTAATACATTGTTAAAAATAAATACAAGAATTCTAAATGAACTTGATATTTTTGTAACCTAAAATTAATCTATTATGAAATTTGGTGTTGTTGTTTTTCCCGGATCTAATTGTGATGAGGATATGGTTTATGTTTTACAAACCGTAATGAAGCAAAACACTATAAAATTGTGGCACAAAAATACAGATTTAGAGGGATGTACTCACATTGTTTTGCCTGGTGGTTTTTCTTATGGAGATTATTTAAGAAGCGGAGCTATTGCAAAATTTTCGCCAATAATGCAAAGCGTAATTAATCATGCAAACAGTGGAGGCTTTTTATTTGGAGTGTGTAATGGCTTTCAGATATTATGTGAAACTGGTTTGCTTCAAGGAGCACTATTACATAACAACACTAGAAAATTTATTTGTAAAAATGTTTATATAAAATCACAAACTACTAATTCATTAATTACTTCAAAAATTCCGGAAAACAGATCGTTAAAAATTCCTATTGCACATGGCGAAGGGAAATATTTTTCGGATGCACAAACCATGAAAAAATTAAATCAAAACAATCAAATATTATTTAGATATTGTGATGTTAATGGAAATATTACAGATGAAGCAAATCCTAATGGAGCGATAGAAAATATTGCGGGTATTTGTAATGAAAGTCGAAATGTTTTTGGAATGATGCCTCATCCTGAAAGAGCCAGCGATAAAGAATTATTTAACGAAGATGGAAAGTTTTTGTTTGAAAGTATTTTAGAAAATAATTAGTAGCCAATGTCAAAAATTTTATCAATTCTTATACCTGCATACAACGAGGGGAAGACAATTCATTTAATTCTCGATAAAATAATTGCCGTTAATTTACCCGATAATATTGATAAAGAAATTATAATTGTTAATGATTACTCAAGCGACGATACAAAAGAAGCGATAGAAAGTTATTTTAAAAAAAGTTCCTTTATAAATTATACATTATTTAACCAAATTAAAAATAAGGGCAAAGGCGCAGCTATTCACAAAGCTATTGAACTAGCAAAAGGCGATTATATAATTATTCAAGATGCCGATTTAGAATACGATCCTAATGAATATAACATATTACTTAAGCCAATTTTAGATGATGTTGCTGATGTAGTTTATGGTTCGCGATTTATTGGTGGGAAACCACACCGGATTTTGTTTTTTTGGCATAGTCTTGGCAATAAACTTTTGACTTTTTTAAGCAATAGCTTTAATAATTTGAATCTCACTGATATGGAAACTTGTTACAAGTTATTTCGTTCTGAAATTATAAAAAATATCAATTTAAAAGAAAAACGTTTTGGGTTTGAGCCAGAGGTAACAGCAAAAATAGCCCGGCTAAAAAATATAAGAATTTATGAAGTCGGCATTTCATACTATGGAAGAACATATGAAGATGGGAAAAAGATTAATTGGAAGGATGGTTTTAGAGCAATTTATAGTATTATAAAATATGGCCTATTTCATTGAAGATTTAAATTCAAAAATTACAAAAAAATCTAAATCTTTATCTAAAACATTAATGTATAATATTAATTTTTTTTAATGGTAATTCCTTCAGGTTTATCCAAACATTTCGACTTTCTTCATTCGGATTATTCCAATAAAAACTAAACCCTTCAGGAGATGTTGCAGAATAGCCATTTAAGCACTTTAATGAAAGTGATTGCGAAGCTAGCATAGCGTCTAATTGATATTCGTGAGAATAAGATGTCATAGAATCTGGTTCATAAGAAACAATGCCATCTTTGGATATATTTTTCATTTTACAAATTAGGTTATTAATTCTTTTTTGAGAAATGCTTTTTTCTACTCTATGTGTAGTGTTAGCAAAACTAAAATTATCAATGATTATTACACACATTACTAAAATAAATAAGCTAAACTGATTCCATCTTTTCATGGTATTGAAAAATAAGTTAAAAACAAAAGCAACAGCTATGGCATAAAATATAAGTTCTAAATTAATAATACGCTGAAGAGCTCTCATAGAACCAAATCCTGGAATATTAAATATAAGTTTATAAAAAGAGAATTCATTTATACGGATAAAAAATAAAAAAGTAAAAAAACAGGTGAATAATAAAATGATTGTATTTGCAGAATTCTTTTTTGAATAAACTCTATAGATTACAACAACAAAAAATATTAAAATTGAAATACTTGCTAAGCCTCCTGGAAAGAGACGGTGATCCCAAAAAGAAGGATACTCATCGGCAATATGTTCTAATTTTACCCAAAATAAGGTCCCTGGACTAGAAAAAAAATAGGATTTAATAGTGGGGATATTTTGAACTATTTCATGGTAAGAATAAAAGCCAGATAGTTCGGCTCTTTTAATATAAGGAAAAATTAATGGCATTAAAATTAAACTATTTAATAATAATGAAATTAAAATACTTCGGCACCATTTGAACTCTTTTATCTTAGTTAGATATAAATTTCGTTTTACAAAAAACGAAGAAAGTACTAAAAAAGCTACAGGAATAATTAACATGAAACCTAAATAAATACCACAATATATTTGAAATACTACAAAAAAAATCATTGCAAAAAAATAATTTGGGTTTAGGTTTTCAATAAATAATAATCCCATCCATAATGCTATTGGAATGGCAAACCTAGGAATGGTTTGCGCATGGCCAATTTGATTTTGAAGAGCCAATGAGCATGAATAGACTATTGCACCAAGTATAGCTGCAATAGGATTTTTAAAAAGATATTTTAGTAGAAAATAACAGCTACAGTAGTTTAAACAAATCATTAATAAAAACCAAAATTGAAAGGACGTTTCTCTATCTTGACCAAAAATTCTAAAAATAGAATAAAAAGGAGCTGAGCCCAAAAGATTATCTGAAAAAGCAATGATGTTTTTTTCAGGAAACATAAATGGCGCGTTCCAAAAAGAATCCAAATTGCCACAAAAAAATTGATGAGCATGTTCTAAAAGATAATTATTAAAACGAGCATCACCTAAATCTCCCGGAAAATAAATTAAAGAAAAGCTTGTAATGTTAAGTCCAAAAAAAAACAAACACACTAATAATCCAAGGAAAAAAGTAGCGTTTCTAATAAAATTATTCTGATGAATTTGCATTAACTAATATTAATTGAATAGTTTATAAATAAGTAGGCTTCTGTGACTTGATATTATTTTTTCTTTAAGATCTTTTCCATATATCTTATTAAACAGAATAGTATCATTAACAACTAAATATTTATACTTTGGATTACTTACTAATTTTTTTAAATCAGTTGAAGAAATAGCCGTGTCAAAACTATAACCTAGTTGATTAGACAGATACATTTGATTACAAAAATAGTTATCGAAAGCAAATAAAACCTTGTTATCTCTTTTGATTCCCAAACTTCTTAATTTAGTCTCAAGGTCTTCATAGGCAATATAAGTATTAGTAGGATCAGATGAGAGCACGTATTCACTAAACCGATCATTATATTGTTTTTTAGTCCAAATTCGACATTCTTTAATATTAAAATAGATGATAATAAATAATATTAATAAAATTATAGAAGAATATTTGTCAGAAATAGTTCTTATAAAATCAGCGAAAGTTAAAAACAAAAAGAATACAACGGGCAATAATGATATAATATAATAGTCGTGCCACATAAATTGGTTTAAAAATAAATAAATATAGCATAACGATCCCAAAATATATAAGACAGTAATAGTAGCTAATAATCTGTTTACAAATTTGAATCCAATTATTAAAATTAAAATTATGGCAGCTATAAAAACATACGTCTCGTATGGATAATATTGAAAGAGCCAAAAATTTATTACGGTCTCATATACTTTTGAAACAACTTCCCAACTACTTGCAAAAACTGGTTCGAGTGAGAATGTTACATTATTATTTATTTTAGCAAGCCAAGAGGCATAACAATACCATGAGATAACAATAGCAAAACCCAACAAAATATGCAACGTAATTTTTTTTCGGTTTAAAAATATATTTTCTTTGCCATTTGTTTTAAAAAATTTCAGATAATCTAAAGCTATTAAAAATAATACAACTATAAATCCCATTAAAAATGGCGCCTTAATTAATGCGCTTAAGCATCCAAATAAAATAAACAATTTTAAATTATAAGTTTTATTCGATTCTAAGAAGATGAAAAAGAAATACCAAGCAGTAAGCATTAAACCAAAAGCAGGTGCATCAGGCATAAAATTTGGAATATAATATAAAAGAACGGGTGAAAAAGATGCTGCTAAAACAAGTACAATTGACAGAATAATATTTTTAATATATTTTAAAACTAAGAGATTATAAAAAATAAAACCAATAGAGCATAAAAATAAACTAATGTATTTTAAGTAAATTTCGTTGAACCCGAAACACTTATAAAAAATTGCAGCAGTATAATAAATTATCGGAAATTCAAGACCTGTTATCCGACTTTCACCATCAATATTAACTGTTTTCTGAACTCGTGGCTTAAAAAAATTCATATCTTCTTCATAATAATTTAATGCAACTGAAGCCCTCTGACATTGTGCAGATGAGTGAACAGAACAGGGTCTTTTATGAAGGTAGTTATATGTACCTATGTAAGAATAAAAATAAAAATGTAAGGATATTATAAATAAAATTGATGCAATAATATTTCTACTGTATGTATTTTTAATTTTAAATTTATTTAAAAAAATATTTATTTTATCTTTCAATTACAAGATATTAATTAGGGTTTATATTTAATAGTTACTGATAAAGAATCTACATCAAATTTTTCAAAATTTACATCTCCTAAAACGGCAAAAGTATTTATATAATTATATTCCTTACCATCAAAGGTTTCATTTAAATCAATTGAGTCTTTATACCAACTCCATTTATTTATTTCTTTATATGCATATTTTAAAAAAATTGGTTTCCAAATCAATACTTTATTTTCATTTCCAGATAAAACTGCAGTTGTAATAGTTGATTTAGAATAAATATTATTTGTACGAAATTTACCACAAACAACAATTCGAATTTTTTTACTTTTGTAAAGCTCTTTAACTTTAAAAACTAATTCTTGGCCATGTGCACCGGGTTTTGAATAACTTAAGTAATTAGAATGTGAAGAAGAATCCCTTAATAAATTATCATCAATAAATTTTTTTTTATCAGGCACTAATCTTTCTTGATTAATTGTCACATAAGATTCATCACATGACATTAATACAATAAGTGCTAAAAGAAAAATAACAAAAAAATAGGATTTTCTCATTTTATATAACCATTTCTTTTATGTTGCCTTCAATTATTAATTTTCCGGCAGTCGCATTTTTTATTTGTTCTATACTAATGCCAGGAGCCCTTTCTAATAATTTAAATCCACCGTGATGAGAAATTTCATAAACACCAAGTTCTGTTACAACCTTTTTAACACATGCGATGCCGGTTAATGGTAATTCACATTTTTGTAAAAACTTTGATTGCCCAGCTTTATTTACTTGTTGCATAGCGACAATAATATTTTTGGCACTAGCAACTAAATCCATAGCGCCGCCCATTCCTTTAACCATTTTTCCAGGAATTTTCCAATTTGCTATATCTCCTGTTTCACTCACTTCCATAGCTCCCAAAATAGTTAAATCAACTTTTTGAGCTCTAATCATTCCAAAACTTAATGCGCTATCAAAAATACTTGACCCTTTAAGAAGGGTAATAGTTTGTTTCCCAGCATTTATTAAATCTGCATTTTCTTCACCTTCAAATGGGAAAGGGCCCATACCTAAAATTCCATTTTCTGATTGCAATACGATATTAAATCCTTCTGGAATATAGTTTGCAACCAAGGTTGGAATTCCTATTCCTAAATTAACAAACATGCCATCTTTAACTTCTTGAGCAATGCGTTTAGCAATACCATTTTTATCTAACATAACTAATATAAATTTTTATAATCATTATTAAATTTATTTTTAATTGCAATAGCTAAATTTTTTGCAATTACCATTCGACCTTTATAACCATAGTGTTCTGTAGTCCATGTTTGATCTGTAAATTCTTTTCCACTTACTAATTCTAAATTATCAACCACAATACAATTATTTTTCGAATATCGTTTAACCAAAAAATCTCTATTTTCTTTTATTAAAAATACCAATTCCTTTCCTACTAAACTATCTGCATACTCTATATTTTCGGCTAATAAATTTAAATATAAAGGGACCTCGTTGATATTGCACCAATTTAAAATTTCATCATAATCTTTTATCCTAGGGTTAGATTCCTTAATATTAAATGCATAACTTTTAACATAATGACAAGCTAATTCAATCTTATCATTATCCCAAGAACCATCAGCCTTTATATAACTCCCATTTGCCATTGAATTATCCCATTCTTTGACTGTTTTATATTTAAACGGAAAAGGAAATATTAATTGAGTATTTTCCCATTCATTAAGCATTTCTTTTTCTCGTTGCTTTTCAGTTTTATTATCAAAAGCCTGAAGAGAAAGTAAAAATCTATTAATTAAATTTGGATAAGGTTGAGCAAGAACCATAGACTCTTGAAGTGGAGTTTCAAGTTTTGAATGAATCCATGCAGCATCAAAAGAGCGCAGGTTAAGTGTAACAATAATAGCTTTTGGTTTGTGTTCTTTTAGATTAATTTGAGTAAGCCATTTTTTAAAAATACCAGCGTGGCTTGCTGGTTTATTTATCGCAGTTATTTTTAATTTAGGATAAAAAAAATTGGTAATTTCAGAAATACTGTTTTTTATCGAATCATCTTCTCGAGTATTAAAGTTAGATGATTCTGCAAAATAAAAAATATCTGTTGTTGCTTGGTTATTATTTATTTCTAATATCTGCTCACACTTCTCAGCTAAATCTTTTTTATAAAAAGTTAGATTATAAATAATATTTAAGACGATTGTAATTAAAATTAACAAACAAATTTTTATTACTATTTTTTTTATCATTAAAACTGGAAATAAATAAATGAGAATTTTTCTGTGCCAGATAAAGCAAATAAACAAAACAATAAAAATGAGTAGATTGCCCATCGATAAGGGGCTTTAAAAGTGTTGAGTTTTTTATCGAACCTAGAGTTATATTGAAAAAAATCAAAAATAATTAATCCTAATATGGCAATTAGTGGGACCTTCAAACTAATTACATTAAACTTAATATTATTATTTATAAATATGACACTAATAATTTCTTTTGCTTTATTAAAATTTTCGGCTCTAAAAAAAATCCAAATAAATGAAGTAACAATAAATGTTTTTAAAATAAGAAATACATTTAGTAAACTCCATTCTTTTTTAATTTCAAACATAAATATTTTTGAAAAATAGCGTTCTATTAATAAAACTAATCCGTGTAAGGCACCCCAAACTACAAAAGTCCAATTTGCGCCGTGCCAAAGACCACTTAGCATAAATACAATTAAAATATTTAAACTCCATCTCGGAATCGCTACTCGGTTTCCTCCGAGAGGTATATACAAATAATCTTTAAACCATGAGCTTAACGAAATATGCCAACGAGACCAAAATTCGGTAACACTTTTAGAAAAATAAGGGGTTTTAAAATTATCCATAATTGTAATGCCAAGTATTTTGGCGCTTCCTAATGCGATAGTTGAGTAACCAAAAAAATCTGCATAAATTTGAAAAGAAAACATAAAAACGCCTAGCAAAACTTCTTCGCTACTATGTTTTAAGGGGTCGTTATATATTTGATTAACAAATGGAGCAATGTTATCTGCAATTGTCATTTTAACAAACAATCCAAATAAAACTAATTTTAGGCCATCAGAAATGTTTTGATAAATGAAATTCTGTTCTTTTTTTAATTCTTCGCCTAATCGATCATATCTTTCAATTGGTCCGGCGACCATTTGAGGAAAAAACAAGACATAGTTCGCAAAATAGCCTATATGTTTTTCGGCTTTTTGTTTGCCTCGATAAACCTCAATAGTATAACTCATTGATTGAAATGTATGAAATGAAAGGCCAATGGGTAAAATAATTTGCAGATTAATTGGGTGAAAATCTTTTCCAAACAAAGAAAATAAAGGCGCTAAATTATCATTTAAAAAATTGAAGTATTTAAAAAAACAAAGTAATAAAATATTGGCACTCAAACTTGCAATAAGATAGGTTAACTTTAATTTTCCTTCATTTTTTTCAATTGCAATGGCAGATAAATAATCTATTATTATAATAAAAAAAAGTATAAAAATATACTTAGGAATAAAAGCCATGTAAAAATAACAGCTGGAAACAAAAATCAAAATCCATCTTAATTTTTGGGGTAATAGATAATATAACCCAACAACAATTGGCAGAAAAAATAAAAAATGTATTGAATTAAATAACATTTAAAACAAATTATTTTTTTCTGATGGTCACTTGTTCAATCCGTTTTTCATAAAAAGCACCTTGAAAAATACGATGAACATAAATTCCTGGAGTATGAACTTGATCAGGATCTAATTCTCCGGCAGGCACTAAAATTTCAACCTCAGCTATAGTAATTTTTCCGGCCATGGCCATCATAGGATTAAAATTTCTTGCGGTGTTTTTATAAATTAAATTTCCTGCAGTATCTCCTTTCCATGCTTTTACAATAGCAAAATCAGATTCAAAAGCTTTTTCCATTAAATATTCTTTTTCTTCACCGTTGTAATTAAACTTACGGGTTTCTTTTCCAATAGCCACTTCTGTTCCAACGCCTGCGGGAGTATAAATCACTGGCATGCCATAACCTGCAGCCATGCATCGAGTTGCTAAAGTACCTTGGGGAATCAACTCCACTTCTAATTCGCCACTCAACATTTGGCGTTCAAACTCTTCATTTTCTCCAACATAACTCGAAATCATTTTTTTTATTTGTTTAGTTTGTAATAACAAGCCTAATCCAAAATTGTCTACGCCGGCGTTGTTGCTTATGCAGGTTAAATTTTTTGTGCCTTTTTTTACTAATTCAGCTATACAATTTTCTGGTATGCCGCATAAACCAAAACCACCAAACATGAGTGTCATCCCATCTTGAATATCTTTTAAAGCTTCTTCTACATTTTTAACAGCTCTATTAATCATATTTTGTTTTCTTCAGCTATTGAATAGCATCAATTATATTAATTTATCAGACTGAATAATTTTTCTAATTATCAAATTCATTTTCTTCAGTATTACCTTCTAATGTTTGATCATCATATTTACTGCAATCCATTTCTAGCATTGGATCTAAATTTTTTGGTTTTGTGAAGTCGGCCTTACTTAATTTTAAGGTTTTGTCTGCATAAACTTTTACGAAAAATTTACCCCAAATTGGAAGAGCCATAGATGCCCCTTGTCCTTCTGCTGTTGAATTAAAGTGAATACTTCTATCTTCTCCGCCTACCCAACAACCTGCAACTAAATCTGGGGTTAAGCCAAGAAACCATCCATCTGAATTACGCTGAGTTGTTCCTGTTTTGCCTGCGATTTGATTTGTTAAATTATATCTTGACCCCCTTAAAACAGAACCAGTTCCATATTGAACAACGCCTTGCATTAATTGAATCATAGTATAGGCATTCTCTTCACTAAAAACTTCATCACCTTTAGGTATAAATTCTTCCAACACTTTACCATTTTCATCTTCAATGCGAGTCACGAAAGTTGGTTGAAGAAAAGTGCCTTTATTTGCAAAAGTTGAAATTGCGCCTACCATTTCAAAAACACTTATTTCTGCAGTTCCTAAACAAATAGAAGGATTCAAAGGTATTTCAGAGGTTATTCCTAATCGCTTTACTAAATTAACTACTGCATGAGGACCATATATTTTCATTAAAGCTGCTGATATGTAATTAACTGATAGAGCCAATGCTTTTTTTATTGTTATCATTTGCCCGCTCCCTGATCCACCACTATTATCAGGACACCATTGTCTTCCATTTGGAGTTTCGATGCATACTTTAATATTTGGGATTTGATAACATGGGCTCTTGCCCTCTTGAATTGCTAAAGCATATACAAATGGTTTAAAAGTAGAACCTACCTGGCGCTTACTTACTTTTACGTGATCGTATTTAAAATATTTATGATTAATACCGCCTACCCAAGCTTTTACATAACCGGTTTGTGGTTCCAATGCCATAAAACCTGTTTGCAAAAAGCTTTTATAGTATTTTATACTATCATAAGGAGACATAACCGTATCTATATCACCTCTTAAACTATAAACGACCATATTAACCGGCTTATTAAAATTATCTAATATTTTTTCATAGGATAAACCAGCTTTTTTTAATTCAATATATCGCATACTTCTTTTTATAGAAGCTTTCATGATGCCTTCTATATCTTCTGTTCTAACATTCATAGCAAAAGGTGCGTTTTTCTTATTTAAACACTCTTTACTAAACATTTTTTGTAGCTTTTGCATGTGCTCATATACAGACTCTTCAGCGTAAGTTTGCATTCTAGAATCAATGGTGGTAAAAATTTTTAAGCCATCTTTATAAATATTATATGGCTCTCCTGTTTTTGAGTTAATATGAGATTTACACCAATTTTTTAAAAAAACATCTCTTAAATATTCTCTAAAATAAGGGGCCAATCCATCGTTATGATCCTCAGGCCGAAATAATATAGCTAAAGGCAAAACGGTTAAACTATCAAATTTAAATTTAGTTAGGTAGCCATATTTTAACATTTGACTTAATACAACATTTCTTCTTTTCAGAGTAACTTCATTATGTCTAACCGGATTATATAAAGAGGGGTTTTTAGCCATTCCAACTAACATAGCCGCTTGTTCAATTTTTAAGCTATCTTGGTTACAATTAAAATAAATTTGAGCGGCGGATTTAATTCCTACGGCTAAATTTAAAAAATCAAATTTATTTAGATATAAAGCTAAAATTTCGTCCTTTGTATAATATTTTTCAAGTTTAGTGGCGATAATCCATTCCTTTAATTTTCTAATAACTAATTCTATTTTATTGAGCCGGTCTCTAGGAAACATCATCTTGGCTAGTTGTTGAGAAATTGTGCTCCCACCGCCTTTATTACCCCCTGTAAAAACCCCAAAAAACGACCTTAAAAGCGCTTTAAAATCTACGCCATTATGCTCATAAAACCTAATATCCTCAGAGCATATTAAAGCATTAATAACATCTTTATCTATTTTTTCAAAATCAACATTTACTCTATTTTCACTATAATATTTTCCTAATATTTTCATATCACCACTATATACTATAGAGGCTAAATTATTTTTTGGATTTAATAACTCTTCTACCTTAGGCAGAGAGCCAAAAACACCAATACCTACTAAAAATACCAAAAGAACGATAAAAATAGCCGGACTTATTAAAAGAATCCACAACCATTTGATATACTTGTTAGAATTTTGCATTGATTTTTGATGTAAAAATAACAAAAACCCTTAATTTATAAAGAGAAATGTGAAAAATTTATGATGACTTATAATTAAATTTAGATTATTAATCATTAATGTGCGATAAATTAATTTAATAAGGGAGCGGTATTTCAAACATCTCAATTTTGTTTTGTGATTTTTACTACAAAACTTTATTCGTTCCCTTACCTTTAAAATTTAATCACTATTGCAATAATAAACAAAAGCAGATATCAAAATAGATTTATATCCAATAAAGGCTATTAAGAATTTGTTGATTAATAAGAAATTTTATCCAGTGATTTTATGGAGAATAGTCAACATAATTAATGCACCAATAAAATAATAACCAATTTTTAAAGTTTCAGTATTCTCTCCAGAACTCCACAACAAAACTTGTAAGTTCGTTAAAAAAATCTG
Source organism: Chitinophaga pinensis (assembly GCA_945887955.1). Classification (GTDB taxonomy): domain Bacteria; phylum Bacteroidota; class Bacteroidia; order B-17B0; family Aurantibacillaceae; genus Aurantibacillus. The sequence goes on from CAMCZO010000025.1 coordinate 12,347, forward strand.
CCTCTTTAATTTTTTGTATCGAGAACTTCTAACAGGAAACCATCTTCTCGATAATTATTTAAAAAAGCAAATACACTTGAAGCGACTGTGAATTGTTAGTTCGGCGTTTTAAAACTTAGGGTTTCTTTTAAAAATTATTTATTTAATAATTTTTTTAAATATTTTCCTATAATATCAAATTCAAGGTTTACAATTGAGCCAAGTGTAAGTTTATTAAAATTGGTATGCTCAAATGTAAAGGGAATAATACAAACCGAAAAAATGTTTTCTTCCGAATTTACTACCGTAAGACTTACGCCATTAATGGTAACAGATCCTTTTTCGACTGTAATATTATTTTTATTTTTTTCGTACTCAAATACAAATACCCAGCTGCCATTTAAGTTATTAATTTCTATGCATTTTGCAGTAGTATCAATGTGGCCCTGAACAATATGCCCGTCAAACCTACCATTAGCAGGCATACATCTTTCAAGATTTACCATGTCACCTAAACCTAAGGCTCCTAAATTTGTTCGTTTTAAAGTTTCTTCAATTGCGGTAACTACATAATTTTTATCAATAATTTTTACTACGGTAAGACACACGCCATTATGAGAAAGGCTTTGATCTACTTTTAACTCAGAGCTAATCGAACTAGAAAAAGTGAAATTAATATTTGAATTTTCTCTTTCTATTTTTTCAACACGCCCAAATGTTTCTATTATTCCAGTAAACATAAATTGTTTTTTTATTTAATCTATTAATAAAGATTTAATTATTGTTTCGGTTCTCTGTTTATAAATTTCAAATTCATTTCCTGTTGCAGGGCCATTAAAGCCAGTGTGAATTTTAACTACTTGATGTTGTTTATTTAAAAAGATACTTGTTGGAAAAGATGATATTTTATTTAATGCCGATAAAACTTCGCTTGCTTTTTCCTTACCCGTTTGTTGAGTAATTAATATGGTGTAATCGATACTTAATCTTTTTATTAAACGTAAAACTTGATTTCTAGATTTTTCAAAATCATTTGTTTTTTCAAAAGCTAAGGCAATTATTTCTAAACCTTTTGGATTAAATTCTTTATAAAGTTTAGAAAAATAAATGCTTTCATCTAAACAATTAGGGCACCAGGTTCCCATAATTTGAATGATTATGGGTTTGTTTTCAAATTTTTTATCAGTTAATGTGATTATCTTTTTATTTACATCAGGAAAAGAAAAATTTAGTTGCGCATCTTTGTTTTTTAAAAAAGTAATAGCCTCGGCATCAACTAATTTAAAATTAGTATTAAGAGTAGCTATCCATTTTTCATGATAAGAAATACCGCTATAAAAATCACCAATTATTTTTTCGTTTTTAAATTCTGCTTCAAATAAATAGGCATGATAGCCATCAAAAGTAGATAGCGATAATTTATTTTCGTGGCTCATTCCTTCTAAATAACGATAGTCGCCTGTTTCGGTTAAAAATGTTCCACTGATGTAGTTTGTTTTTTCGATATGATGAAAAACACCTATTGCTTTAGAACTATCTTTTAGTCCAGGAGAAAAATCTGTTTCCCATCGACCTTCAAAATCTTGATTAATGTTTGAATTTGAAAACAGAAAACGATTTTCTTCTCCAAAGGTAGCTTTAAATTTTATTTTATTTTTAGAGGTTTTATAATTATTAATCCAAAGGCCAACTAAATTATTTTCGATTAAAATGGTTTTAAATTCAGTATCAAAAATTGGCATTTTAAAATTAACAGAATCTCCTTTTATATTAATTTCATCAACAACAATTCTTTCGTCACCATTTTTTATAATAATAATTGGTTTTTTATTTTTATAAATAACATTAAAATTAAAAGGTAGTTCTAATCCACTTTCTTCATTTAGAATTAATACGCCTCTATAAGGGCCTTCTTTTAATTTTTTAGAAAACATAGTGCTTATAGTAAAAAAACAAACGAATAATAAGTTTAATTTATAGGCCATTATTTATTTTGACTCAGGTTAACTAAATTCGAAATTCTAAAAAGTAATCTGGCGGCCACATTAGCATCCCAATCATCTCCATCAGGGCCCGGGCAAACTTCGTTAATATCAAAGGCAATGATGGTTCGTCCACTTTTAACTATTTTTTCGAGCAGATATAAAACCTGTTCAGTTTCAAACCCACCTGCTACAGGGGTTCCAGTATTAGGGCATAATTTCGGGTCAAGACCATCTATATCAAAACTGAGGTATATCGCTTGAGGCAGTTCTTTAATAATACGATTGCAAATTCTATCCCAACTATCGCCATTAAATAGAGCATATTTTATATCTCGATCAAAAAATGTTTTTATCCTACCATTACTAGTATTAATTAGGTTTAATTCTTCTTCGCAATAATCTCGAATGCCAACCTGTACTATTTTTTCGACTTCTTTAATTTTTAACGCATTATACATTATAGATGCATGAGAAAATTCAAACCCTTCGAAAGCATTTCTTAAATCAGCATGGGCATCTATTTGAAGGATAGTAAATTTCCCAAATTTTTCTGAGAGGGCTTGCATCATGCCAAGAGGTGTTGAATGGTCGCCTCCAATTAAGCCAACAGTTTTATTTTTGTTTAAAAAATGAAGCGCTCTATTTTTAATATAATCGTTTAGCCACAAACATTCTTTTTTAATGCGAGTTGAAATTTCTTTTAATTCTGAGTTGTTTTCATCTTCGCCTTGAGCTAAAGCATTAATATAGTTTTCTGCAGATTCTCGTAACAAAGAACTTTTTTCTTTAATCTCAGCAGGTAATACATCCATTCCTATTCCTTTTTTCCAGGCGTTAAGAACTAATGGATCATATAAATCAACTTGGTAGCTTGCTTTAATAATAGCTTCAGGGCCATTTGCCGTTCCTCCTCCATAACTTACTGTTACTTCCCATGGAACAGGAATTAAAACCGTATCGCATTCATCTAAAGTAAAGGGTAATCCAAATAAACCGTCGTTTAGTTGTCCAATTCCATTCGCATCAAAATTTTTAATTTTTTCTTCTTTAGTCATTTTTTAAGGGGCAATTCTGTTTATAGACCAATCTGTATTTTTTAAATTGTAGCATATTCTATCATGAAGTCGGCTTTTGCGGCCTTGCCAAAATTCATAATAATTTGCTGTAAAAACCCAACCTCCCCAATATGGAGGCCTCTTAATTTCTTGCCCTTCAAATTTATTTTTAAATTTTTCAACACATTTATCTAATTCTTCTCTTGAATCTAATTCTTCACTTTGTTGCGATGCCCATGCTCCAATTTTTGATTCAATTGGACGGGCATTAAAATATGCATCACTAATAGCATCGTCGCAAATTTTAACATGACCTTCTATTCTAATTTGCCTTTCTAGTTGTGGCCAGAAAAAATTTAAACACGCGTTTGAATTTTCTTTTAATTGTAAAGCTTTTCGCGAACTATAATTACCATAAAAATAAAATTGATTTTCACCAAATTCTCTTAAATATACTATTCGTGAAGATGGTGAATTATTTTTTGAAACAGTACTTAGTGTCATTGCTTGTACTTCTGGTATTTTGGCTTCGACGGCTTGATTTAACCATGTTTCAAATTGAATGGCAGGATTTTGATGAACATCTTCTTTGTTTAATTTACCTTTAGTAAAATCTTCACGTAATTTTGAGATGTATTTATTTAGTTCATCCATTTAAAATAGTTTAATTTGAATTTAATTTTAGAAACAAGGCTGTTTTTAAAAAATTAAATTTCGTTTACTTGGTAAAGTACTTGGTTCAATGTTTTGTAATTGTATAATGGCATTTCTTTTTTTTAGTTGCTCCGAAATTTTAAATCGATAATTAATTACATCTTCTCCTTTTAGCATTATCAAATAATCGGTTTTTGGCAATTCGTTTAAAAGTCTTACCTGTTCTTCGATAACCTGATCTTTAAATAAATTATTTTCATTAATAACATTTAAAGCCGACTGCGTTTCAAAGTTACTTAAATTAGGAATAAAAACATAGTCTATTCCTAAGTCTTCATCAAAAAAAGAGAATAATGAAAAAGAAAATACTTTGTTTTTTTTTAATTTTAATTCCACAAAAGAATTTAAACTCAAGTCTATTTGTAAACAATTATTTATTAAACTCACCATTTCATATTGATTAATTGGACAGGTTATGCCAATGAGAAAAAAGTTGAATTCTTCTTTTGAATTATTTAAAACGTGTTTTGCCAAAATTTTATGAAATAAAGTTACAAGTTTAAACTCATATGAGAAAAGACCGTAAAAATTTTCTTGAAATCTATAATTGGGTATTTTCCAATTCGGTTTTTAAAATCTCAAGAGTAAGTTGAGCTGCTTTTTGTTCAGCCGTCCGCTTGCTATAATTTTCAAAACGAATATATGATTTATCGTTAATTAACAGCTCAATCACATACTGTTTATTTGCCCCTATTTGCTCTTCGCTAACTAGTTTATACTCAAAAGCCAGTTTGTTTTTTTGACAAAAGATTTGAAGTTGACTTTTGTAATCATCATTAGTATTTACCAAAGCATCAACATCTAAATGAATTTTTATAATTTTAGAAATAATAAATTCTTGTGTTTTCAAATAGCCCAAATCCAAAAAAACAGCTCCAATTAGGGCCTCAAACGCATCGCCGTAAGCACTTGATTTTATTTTTTCTTCTTTCGTTAGGGTGGCTTGTAAAAAATTATTAAAGCCAAATTTTAAAGCTAATTCTTTTAAGCTTTGTCCATTCACAATTTTGCTACGTAACTGTGTGAGAAATCCTTCATCTTTAAAAGGAAACATTTTGAATAAATAATCTGCAATTATTGCACCAAGAATTGCATCTCCTAAAAATTCTAATCGTTCGTTACTAATTATCGTGCCACTTCTTTTCACCGAAACGCTACTATGAAAAAAGGCTTGTTGGTATAAAGAAATGTTTTTTGGATTAAAGCCTGTTATAAGTTTAATCCATTTTTTAAAATCCTTATCGCTTTTCGTTTGTTTAGAAATGAAAAGTGATGTGATTTTTTTAAATACCAAAATGTTAATGATTAAATTTTTTTATTACCACTGCCGCGTTGTGTCCACCAAAACCAAATGTATTACTGATAGCAATATTTACAATTCGTTCTTGTTTTTTATTTAAAGTAAGATTTAAGTTTTGATCAATGTCAGGGTCTGGGGTAAGGTGATTTATTGTAGGTGGAATAACGTTATTTTTAATTGCTAAAATAGAGGCAATTGCCTCAATAGCACCGGCAGCACCTAAAAGATGACCAGTCATGCTTTTTGTTGAACTAATGTTAAGTTTGTAAGCATTTTCTCCAAAAACGCTTACAATCGCTTTTAATTCGGCAGTATCTCCGAGTGGAGTACTTGTTCCATGTGTATTAATGTAATCCACTTCGTTAATAGAAATGCCTGCATCTTTTAATGCGCGATTCATTACTAATTTGGCTCCTAATCCTTCAGGATGTGGGGCTGTTATATGGTAAGCATCAGCACTCATTCCGCCACCAATTATTTCAGCATAAATTTTTGCACCTCGAGCAAGAGCATGTTCTAATTCTTCTAAAATGAGTGCACCCGAACCTTCGCCTAAAACGAATCCATCTCTATTTTTATCATATGGACGAGAGGCTTCGGCCGGTAATTCATTTCGAGTACTCATGGCCTGACAAGCGTTAAATCCTCCCATACCACTTTCGTTAATTGCCGCTTCGCTTCCTCCAGTAACAATAGCAATTGCTTTGCCCCATCGAATATAATTAAAGGCATCAATTAAGGCATTAGTAGATGATGCACAGGCGGAAACTGTTGTAAAGTTTGGACCTCTGAAACCAAAACGCATAGAAATATGACCGCTGCATATATCTGCAATCATTTTCGGTATAAAAAAAGGATTAAATCTTGGGGTTCCATCTCCTTTTGCAAAAGCAAAAGTTTCGTTTTGGAAAGTATCTAAGCCTCCAATTCCGCTTCCCCATATCACGCCGATTTCGTTTTTATCTATCCCTTCAGCAATAATTCCACTATCGGCAACGGCTTGAACACTTGCTGCAATTCCGTAATGAGAGAAAGCGTCTAGTTTACGAGATTCTTTTTTTTCAAAGTAGTCATCAAGATTGAACCCTTTTACTTCACAAGCAAAGCGGGTTTTAAACTTAGATGCATCAAAACGTGTAATAGGAGCGGACCCGCTTACCCCATTTATTAAATTGTTCCAATAGTCATTTACACTATTGCCTAAAGGAGTTACAGCACCCAAGCCGGTAACTACTACACGTTTTAAATGCATATAAACAAATTAGCTTTTTGCGTTAGCTTCAATGTATGCGATTGCATCGCCCACAGTAGCAATTTTTTCTGCTTGTTCGTCAGGAATGGCGATGTTAAATTCTTTTTCAAATTCCATTATTAACTCAACCGTATCAAGAGAATCTGCTCCTAAATCGTTAGTAAAACTAGCTGTTGGAGTTACTTCTTTTTCATCTACTCCTAATTTATCAACGATGATTGATTTTACTTTGTTTGCAATTTCAGACATTATTTTATGATTTAAATTTTGACACAAAAATAAAAATAAGGATGTTAATACAAAACTTTAAGTTAACAAATTGACTTTGATTTTTAAACAAAAATTACATTTTATTTCAAATTATGTTATAACTTATTAATAATTAGCTAACTAAGTTTAAATAAACTTTTTTAATAATTTGATCTTTTTTTTCAATCAGCCATTATTTCTTTAATTTTGACTCGAATTCTTCGTTTTTTAATGAATTTTCGTTTTATTATTCAAAAAATTCTTTATATTTGTCCTCGAAAATAGAATTTGAATGTGGGGGACAAAAGTCCCCTATTTTATTGTTAAAAATTTGATATCAAAAGAACACATATTAAAACTAGCAGAAGAGTTCTTGCTTAATACTTCTATTTTTGTATCTGGTATTAAAATTAGCTCTGATAATCATATTAATTTATTTATTGATGGTGATAATGGGGTAACAATTAAAGATTGTGTTGGCTTAAGCCGATTTATTGAAGGGAATTTAAGTAGAGAAAAAGACGATTATGCTTTAGATGTTAGTTCTCATGGAGCAACAACTCCTTTAGTTTATCCAAGGCAATACCCCAAACATATTGGTCGTAATTTTGAAATTAAGTTGCAGGATGGAACAAAAACTGAAGGGGTATTGGTATCATGTAACGACAAAGAAATTAAATTAGAAACGACCACTCGCGAGAAAAAAGTGATAGGTAAAGGAAAAATAGATGTAATAAAACAAGAATTGATTTTGTTTGAAAAAGTAAAAGAATCAAAAATTAAACTTAAATATTAACCAAAAAACAAAGTGAATAAAAAAAAGAACTTTGTTATAAAACAAAAAAAGCCATGGAAAGCGTAAACCTTATTGAGTCGTTTTCGGAATTTAAAGATATTAAAAATATCGATCGCGCCACTTTGATGAGTATTATTGAAGATGTTTTTAGAAGCATGTTGATTAAAAAATATGGTAGCGATAAAAACTATGATATCATTGTTAATCCGGATAAAGGCGATGTTGAAATTTATAAAAATCGTACAATTGTAGATGATGAATTTGCAGAAGATTCTTTTGATTATGATGAAAACAAGCACATCAGTTTTTCTGATGCTCAAAAAATAGAGCCTGATTTTGAAATAGGTGAAGATGTTTCTGAAAAAGTAAAATTAGAAGACTTTGGTCGTCGCGCTGTTTTATCGGTTCGTCAAAATTTAGTTCAAAAAATTCTTGAATTAGAAAAAAGCGAAGTTTATAATAAATACAAAGAAAAAGTAGGAGATGTTGTTACCGCAGAGGTATATCAAGTTTGGAAAAAAGAAATAATGCTGATGGATGATGAGGGGAACGAACTATTGTTGCCAAAAACAGAACAAATCCCATCTGATTTCTTTAAAAAAGGCGACACTGTTAAAGCCGTTGTCTCTAAAGTGGAAATGAAAAATGGAACGCCTTCAATTATTGTATCGCGAACTTCGCCAGTGTTTTTAGAGCGCTTATTTGAAACTGAAGTTCCTGAAATTTTTGATGGCTTAATTACCATTAAGAAAATTGTTCGCGAACCAGGCGAAAGAGCTAAAGTAGCTGTAGAAAGTTATGATGATAGAATAGACCCAGTTGGCGCTTGTGTTGGAATGAAAGGATCAAGAATTCATGGGATTGTTAGAGAATTGAAAAACGAAAATATTGACGTAATCAATTATACAGCAAATTCAACACTTTTAATTCAACGATCTTTAAGTCCGGCTAAAATCACAACAATTAAAATAAATGAAGATACTAAACGTGCCGAAGTATTTTTAAAGCCCGATCAAATTAGCTTAGCTATCGGAAAAGGTGGTTATAATATTAAGTTAGCGGGTAAATTAACAGGATATGAAATTGATGTTTTCAGAGATACAGATGTTGATATTGAAACAGAAGATGATGTTGATTTAGAAGAATTTTCAGACGAAATTGAGGCAAGCGTTATTGACTTATTAAAATCTATTGGTTGCGATACCGCTAAGGCTGTTCTTGAATTAAGTGATGAAGAATTAGCACGTCGAACAGGTATTGAAGAAGATGTGATTAAAGGCGTGCGCGAGGTTTTAAGAGCTGAATTTGAAGAGTAAATTAGTTACATCACTTTTTAAAACGGCATGGTTTGCCTAAATAAACCGACTTAAATTAATATAGAATTGTTATTATAAAATATGTCAGAAGGAGCTAAAACACTTCGATTAAGTAAAGTGGCCAAAGAGTTTAATTTATCTTTAGGAAAGATAGTTGAATTTCTTGCATCCAAAGGTCATCCGGTTGAAAATAATCCCAACGCGAAAATTGGGGATGATGAACATTTATTGCTTCTTAAAGAGTTTTCTGGTGATAAGACAGCTCGAGAGGAAGCGGATAACATTGCACAAAATGTTAATAAATTAAAGCGCGATCCGATTGTTTTAATAGATACAACGAAAAAAAAATTAATTGACGAAACCCCTTCTAACGAAATTGTTTTTAAAGATTTAACAACTCAAAAAACAGAGGCGGTTCCGGAAAAAATCGAACTAGTAAAAGAAACTGAAATTTTAGATGGACCTAAAGTTATAGGAAAGCTCGATTTGGATTCTATGAATCTTAAAACTAAGCCGACTAAAAAACCAAAAATCAGCAAAGAAATAGATGAGCAATTAGTGCAAGAAGAGTCGACTTCCTTAACAAAAACAAATAATTCGGAATTAGACGTTGAATTAAATAATGATATAAAAGAACCTTCAGATAGCCCTGTCAAAGAAGAGATAAAAGAAGAATTTATAAAAACTAAATACGAAAAACTTGAAGGAATTAAAATATTAGGCAGTATTGAATTACCCGTTATAAAAGAAACACCTAAAAAACCTGCTTCTTCTTCAAATAATATTGATAAGAAAAAAAGAAAACGGATTCGAAAAGGAGTTTTATCTCAAGAAGAAATTAAAAAAGTTGGCAAGGAACAATCAGCCATTGCTCGAGAAAAAGCAAAAGTAAAATATGGCGACCCTAGGGCAAAAAAACCAGGGCCATCTATTCCTGGTAAACCTCGTCACGAATTAACTGAAGAAGAAATTCAAGCTCAAATTAAAGAAACCTTAGCTCGTTTAAGCGAAAAAGGGAATAAATCTAAAACTTCAAAATATCGCCGTGAAAAACGCGATGAAGTAAGGGATCGTTTAGCAGAAAAAGCAGTTATTGATGAGGCAGACAAAAAGTTATTAAGAGTTGCAGAGTTTGTGAGCGCTAATCAATTAGCTCAAATGATGGATGTTCAAGTAACTCAAATTATTTCAACCTGCATGTCATTAGGACTTTTTGTATCTATAAACCAGAGACTAGATGCCGAAACTATTAGTATTGTTGCCGAAGAATTTGGTTACAGAGTAGAATTTGCTAGTGCCGAAGATATTGAAACTATAAAAGAGGAAGATAAAGACGCGCCTGAAGATTTACTCCCTCGCCCACCTATTGTTACTGTAATGGGGCATGTGGATCATGGAAAAACATCATTATTAGATTTTATTCGAAGCGCTAATGTTGTTGCTGGCGAAGCAGGAGGCATTACACAACACATTGGTGCATACAATGTTAAGTTAAAAGATGGTCGTAGCATGACATTTTTAGACACCCCAGGTCATGAGGCATTTACAGCCATGCGTGCCCGTGGAGCTAAAGTAACAGATATTGCTATAATAGTTGTTGCCGCAGATGATAGTATTATGCCCCAAACAAAAGAAGCAATTAATCACGCTCAAGCAGCAGGTGTAAAAATGATTTTTGCAATTAACAAAATAGATAAACCTGGCGCTAATCCTGATAAAATTCGCGAAGGATTGTCTGTAATGAATATATTAGTAGAAGAGTGGGGAGGAAAATATCAATGCCAAGAGGTATCAGCAAAACAAGGTAAAAATATAGATTTATTATTAGAAAAAGTAATGTTAGAATCGGATATGATGGATTTGAAAGCAAATCCAAATCGTAACGCCGCTGGAAGTGTAATTGAGGCGAGTATGGAAGAGGGAAGGGGTTACGTTTCTACAATTTTAGTTCAAACAGGAACTTTAAAAATAGGAGATATTATTTTAGCTGGTAGTTATAGTGGCCGTGTGCGTGCAATGTTTAACGAACGTGGTCAAAAAGTAGATCAGGCAGGCCCTTCTCATCCTGTTAAAGTTTTAGGTTTAAGTGGCGCACCAACAGCTGGCGATAAATTTAATGTGATGGACGATGAGCGTGAAGCTCGTGAAATTGCTAATAAACGTTTGCAGCTTCAGCGTGAACAAGGAATTAGAACACATAAACATATTACTTTAGATGAAATTGGACGACGTTTAGCTATTGGAGACTTTAAAGAGTTAAACGTAATTGTAAAAGGTGATGTGGATGGATCTATTGAAGCATTATCAGATTCATTAATAAAATTATCTACCGAAAAAGTAGCTGTAAATATTATACATAAATCAGTTGGTGCAATTAGTGAAAGCGATGTTTTACTGGCCTCTGCCTCTAACGCAATTATTATTGGTTTCCAGGTTAGACCAATTACGAGCGCTCGCAAATTAGCTGAGGTTGAAGAAATTGATATTCGTTTATATTCTATTATTTATGACGCAATAAACGAAATTAAAGCGGCCATGGAAGGTATGTTGGCGCCTGAGTTTGAAGAAAAAGTAGTTTGTAATATAGAAATAAGAAATGTTTTTGAAATTACTAAAGTGGGTACAATTGCAGGCTGCTATGTATTAGATGGTAAGATAACTCGTAACACAAAAGTGAGAGTTATTCGTGATGGAATTGTTATTCATACAGGTTCTTTAGGTTCATTAAAACGATTTAAAGATGATGTAAAAGAAGTTTCTGCAAATTACGAGTGTGGATTAGATATTGAAGGATTTAATAACATTGCAGTTGGCGACATTATCGAAGGATACGATATGATTCAAATAAAAGCAAAGTTATAGCATTTAAATAATAATACAGTATACAAAACAAAAAAGGTAGCCATTAGCTACCTTTTTTTTATTTAAATTTTTTTATTCGTTTTAAGATTTTAAATCTTGAATATCAAGCATTCCAATTGGCTTACCTTTTATTGTTACTACAATTGTATCTACGGATGTTTTTTTGAATAAAGAATTTGCTTCGTTAAGCAATAACTCACCATCAATACAAATTGGGCTTTTAAATTCTAAATCACTTAATTTTTTGTTTAAAATGTCTCGCCCTTTTTCCATTAATAATTTTCTAAGCGATCCGTCAGTAAATACGCCTTTAATATCTCCAGAATTTGTAACCACGGTAATTGCACCAAAATTAAATTCAGTCATTTTTATAATAGCATCAGTAATATTTGTGTCTTCTGAAACTATTGGATTAATATTATTAATGGCATCTTTTACTTTTACCATCATTAATCGAGTATCTGTAATAAATTGCTCGGTCCCTAAAGTTGTAAAATTATTTTCAGTAAGTTGTTTTAAAATTTTTAATGGCACAGTAATAGTATGAACTCCAATATTTATAGCATTTCTAACATGTTCGGCATGTCTAACTGAAGAAAACATAATTTTGGTATCGTAACCATATAATTCCACGGCATCTACACATTGTTCAACTAATGCTAATGCATCGTGTCCTTGGTCTTGTAATCGACCAACTAATGGACAAACATATGTAGCCCCCGCTTGCATTGCCATATAGGCTTGCTGTAAGGTGTATACTAAGTGCACGTTAACTAAGTAGCCTTTATCACGAAGTAATTTACAAGCCCTTACTCCTTCTAAAGAAACAGGAATTTTAAATACTGTTTTTGTTGGATCTAAACCTAAAGCCAATTGTCTTTCGGCTTCAGCTAATACTTCTTCTGCCGAATCTCCTAAAGCTTCTATTTGAAGAACAGGAACAATTTTACTTAATTTTACAATGGTACCGTCAATATCTGTAATCCCTTCTTTTTGCATAAAAGTTGGGGTGGTAGTTAAGCCATTTAAAAAGCCTAGCTTAAATCCTTCTTCAATTTCTTTTAAGTTGGCCGAATCTAAATATAATTCCATATTAAAATCTTAATTTGAATGTAAAGAAACTAAAAATAAATGAATTTATGTATTAATTGAATCAATTACATAAGATTCGATTGGTGCACAAGAGCAAACTAAATTTCTATCACCATAAGCATTATCCACTCGACCCACGCTAGGCCAAAATTTATTATTACTTACCCATGCTAACGGAAATGCTGCTTTTTGTCGAGAATATGGTTTTAACCAAACGTCATTAGTAATTAAATTACAGGTGTGAGGCGCATTTTTAATTACATTATCTGTTTTATCATATTGCCCATTTTCAATTTCTTTTATTTCTTGACGAATTGAAATCATTGCTTCGCAAAAACGATCTAATTCTGATTTTCCTTCAGATTCTGTTGGCTCAACCATTAAAGTATTAACAACTGGAAAAGCAACAGTTGGAGCATGAAATCCATAATCCATCAATCGTTTTGCAATGTCTGCCACCTCAACGCCAGTAGACATTTTAAATTCATTACAATCTAAAATCATTTCATGAGCACAGCGGCCATTTTTTCCGGTGTACAAAATTTTAAAATAATCTTTTAAACTATCTTTAATGTAATTTGCATTAAGTATGGCAGTTTCTGTAGCAATTTTTAATCCATCATTTCCAAGCATTTTTATATATCCATAAGATATTAATAAAATTAAAGCGCTTCCATAAGGAGCTGCAGAAACTGCAGTTATTCCTTTTTCGCCACTCGTATTAATAATAGTATGTGAAGGTAAAAATTGAACTAATTTCTCTATTACTCCAATTGGACCCATACCTGGCCCGCCTCCTCCATGAGGAATGGCGAAGGTTTTATGTAAATTTAAGTGACAAACATCAGCCCCAATATTTCCGGGAGAAGTTAAGCCTACTTGAGCATTCATATTAGCGCCGTCCATGTATACTAAGCCGCCGTTATCATGAATTAATTGAGTAATATCCATAATAGATTCTTCGTAAACGCCGTGGGTAGATGGATAAGTAACCATTAGACAAGATAAATTATTTTTATATTTTTCTACTTTATCTTTTAAATCCAATAAATCTATATTTCCTTTTTCATCACATTTAGTAACAACAACCGTCATGCCAGCCATTACTGCACTAGCAGGATTTGTTCCATGAGCAGACGATGGGATTAAAGCAATGTTTCGATCCAAATGTCCATTCGAGTGATGATAAGCTCTTATCACCATCAGGCCCGCATACTCTCCTTGAGCCCCTGAATTAGGTTGAAAACTCATTCGAGCAAAGCCAGTAATTTCTGAAAGATCTTTATTTAATTGTTCAATTAATTCTGCATAACCTTGGGCTTGATTAACCGGAACGAAGGGATGAATATTTGCAAACTCAGGCCATGTAATCGGTAATAATTCTGATGCGGCATTTAATTTCATTGTACAAGAACCTAATGAAATCATTGAATGTACCAATGATAAATCTTTATTTTCTAATCGCTTAATGTAACGCATCATCTCACTTTCGCTATGGTAGCTATTAAATACGGGGTGCGTTAAAAAAAGAGATTGACGATTTAAGTTTGATGAAGAAATTACATGAGATATATTAGGCTCTGCATTTAATGTGATATTAAAAATTGATAAAATATCTACTAAATCTTGCTGTTCAACAGTTTGATCTAAAGAAATTCCAATATGTTTAGCATCGACTTTTCTAAAATTAATTTCTTTTGCTTCAGCGGCAGTCACTATTTTATCAGCATCACATGCCACAATAATAGTATCAAAATATAACTTTGTTTTTACTTCAAATCCACCACTTTTTAAAGCACCAACTAAAGTATCGGTAGCGTCATGAACACCTTGTGCAATAGCCCTAATTCCTTCTTGCCCATGATATACAGCAAACATACTAGCCATAATAGCTAATAAGGCTTGTGCCGTACAAATGTTTGAAGTTGCTTTATCACGTTTAATATGTTGTTCACGAGTTTGTAAAGCCATCCTTAAAGCTGGTTTTCCCTCCGCATCGACAGAAACACCTATAATTCGCCCTGGTATAGAACGTTTATAATCTTCTTTACAAGTAAAAAATGCGGCATGAGGGCCGCCATATCCTAATGGCACACCAAAGCGTTGAGAGTTACCAACTACGCAATCAGCTCCCCACTCGCCAGGAGGTGTTAATAATGCAAGTGCTAATAAATCTGTTGCCACAACAACTTGAATTTCTTTTGAATGCGAATCAGCAACAAATTGTTTGTAGTCATTTACTTCGCCATTCATATCCGGATACTGAATTAAGGCTCCGAAAAAGGAATCGTCCAATGATGTTGTATTTGCATCAGCAATAACTAATTCAATTCCATATGGCAATGCACGTGTTCTTACAACATCTATTGTTTGGGAAAATACAGTTTCGCTAATAAAAAATTTATTTCCTCCATTTTTAATTTTGTCTTTACTACGGTTGCTATAAAACATTGCTAATGCTTCGGCAGCGGCAGTTGCTTCATCTAACAACGATGCATTTGCAATTGGCATAGCAGTTAAATCCATGACCATGGTTTGAAAATTTAAAATAGCCTCTAATCTACCTTGAGCTATCTCTGCTTGATATGGTGTGTAAGCGGTATACCAGCCTGGATTTTCCAAAACATTTCTTTGAATAACTGCAGGTAATATATTGTTATAATATCCTAACCCAATATATGAACGAAATAATTTATTTTTTTTACCAAGCTCTTTTAAGTGTTTTGAATATTGATATTCGCTTAATGATGCCTCAATACGCAAAGGTTGTTTTAAACGAATTTTATCAGGAACTGTTTGATTGATTAACTCATCAATACTAGAAACTCCAATTTTTTTAAGCATTACTTTTACCTCTTGCTCTCGAGGGCCGTTGTGTCGGCTAACAAATTTATCTGTGGTCATTTTAAGATATAAAATATAGAGTTTAAATTTACAAAAAAAATAGATTTATTAATTTCACAAACAAATAAACATATCAAATGTTTTGAATACTAAAACAGAAATATTCATAATCGATTTTGTTAATTAGTTATAGTTTGTTTTCAAGCTATATTATTTATTTATTTTTTATTTTTTTAACAAAACACTTTTTAACAAAACTAATTAAGGGTATTATTTTCTTAGAATCTTATATTTGTATATATCTTTAAGACCTTGAATTCAGATTCTAATATAGTCATTCAAAAGCTCGATGAATTTATTCGTCGTTATTACAAAAATCAATTAATTAAAGGGATAATTTATTCTTTCGGAATTCTGCTTTCTGCTTTTTTTACGGTTACTATTTTAGAATATCTTGGTGAGTTTAATATGATAATAAGAGCATTTCTTTTTTTTGCGTTTATTGCGGCTGTTGTTCTTGTTTTATATAAATATATTGCTATTCCATTACTTAAACTGAACAAAATAGGAAATATTATTTCTTATAATGATGCAGCAAATATTATTGGTAAACATTTTTCGATGGTGAAAGATAAGTTACTTAATTTAATTCAGCTTCAAAATAAACAAGGTTTAACAGATTCTGCTGAGTTATTACTGGCAAGTATTCATCAAAAAACCATTGAATTAACTCCAGTTCCATTTTCTATGGCGGTTGATTTAAATGAAAATAAAAAGTATTTAAAATATGTGCTGCCCTTGTTTTTTGGCGCCACTGTTATTCTAATATTTTGGCCTCAACTTATCACTAAAAGCACCAAAAGATTGGTTAATTACCAAACTTATTACGAAAAAGAAATGCCATTTAAATTTAATATTCAAAATAAAAATTTAACAACACTTCAAACCGAAGATTTTAAGTTAGAGGTTGATATGGTTGGAAATTCAGTCCCTAATGAAGTTTTTATTGAAATAAATGGCATTGAATATAAATTAGAAAAAAGCACAAGTAGTTCTTTTCATTACATCTTTTCAAATGTTCAAAAAAGCACATCGTTTCAATTAAGCGCCGCAGGATTTTTATCAAAAGAATATGAATTAATTGTTTTGCCCAAGCCAAGTTTATTACAATTTAATTTACAGCTCATTTATCCGAACTATTTAAACAAGGCTAACGAAAACATTTCAAATACTGGCGATTTACAAATACCTCAAGGAACAAAAATAAAATGGATTTTTAACACTAAAAATACGAGTGATTTATTTTTAAGATTTTCAGATAGTTCGGCAACACCCCAAAAAAGTGGCGAAAATCAATTTGTCTACTCTCGTAAATTTTTAAAAAGTAATAACTATTCTATCAAAGTACTTAATAAATTTGTATTAAAAGCCCTCGATTCTGTTAACTATTCTATTCATGTGATTCTTGATCAAAGTCCTTTGATTGATGTAAGCGAAAAGCGAGACTCCCTGGAGCCAAAAAACATTTACTTTAGTGGACAGATAAAAGATGATTATGGGTTTAGTAGATTAACCTTCCATTCTAAAAAAATTGCAACTGATTCAATAGGTATTGTTACCGAAACAAATGCAAGTGTTCCAATCAAATTTTTGAAATCAAATTCTTCGCAAACCTATTTTTATTTTTTAGATGCCAAACCATTTAATTTAAATCCAGACGATAAAATTGAATACTATTTTGAAGTATTTGATAACGATGGGGTTAATGGACCCAAGGCGGCTAAAACTCAAGTAATGATTTTTAAAGCGCCAACAACAGAAGAAATAAATCAATCATCAGAAAAAAACAATAGTGAAATTAAAAAAGATTTGGAAGAGAGCATTCAAAAAGCAAAACAATTGCAAAAAGACGTAAATGAATTGGCAAAAAAAATTAACGAAAAGAAACAATTAGGTTACGAAGAAAAAAAGAATATTGAAGAGCTTATAAAAAAACAACAAGCACTTCAAAACAAAATTAATGAAGTAAAACAACAAAACGAACAAAACATAAAACAACAAAACGAGTTTACTAAAACAGATGAGTCTATAATGGAAAAACAAAAACAACTTGAGCAGTTGTTCGAAAACGTGATGACTCCAGAGATGAAAAAATTATTTGACGAGCTCAATAAAATGCTAGAGCAGCTAGATAAAACACAAGTGCAAGAAAAGCTCGAAGAATTAAAACTCACAAATAAAGACATTGAAAAAGAATTGGATCGTAATTTAGAAGCATTTAAACAATTAGAGGTTCAACAAAAAATGCAAAATGCAATTGAAAAGCTAGAAGATTTAAAAAATAAACAAGATGCCTTAAAAAAAGAAACAGAGGATAAAAAAGATAATCAGAATAACCCCGATTCAAAAGAATTAGAAAAGAAACAAAACGATATTAAAAAAGAATTCGATGAATTAAAAAAAGATTTAAAAGACATAGAAGAAAAAAATAAAGTACTTGAGGAACCAAACGCGCTTCCTAAATTAGAAGAAAAACAAAATGAAATCACCAAGGAAATGCAAAAAAGTTCATCACAATTGAGCGAAAATAAAAAAAAGCAATCTTCCGAAGCGCAAAAATCGGCCAGCGAAAAAATGGAAGAGATGAAAGAAGAAATGGAACAATCGATGGAAGAGACTGAAGAAAATCAACAGGAAGAAAATGCACAAACGCTAAGGCAAATATTAGAAAACCTGGTAAAACTTTCTTTTTCGCAGGAAGAATTAATTCAAACCCTTTCTGTTACTAGAATGGATAACCCACAATATATTGATATTCCAAAGAAGCAAAATAAATTAAAGGAAGATAGCAAGATGATTGAAGATAGTTTATTGGCCCTGAGTAAAAGAGCCCCGCAAATTAGCGCAGTAGTCAATCGCGAAATTAGTGCCATACATTTAAACATTGAAAAGTCAGTAAAAGCATTGGCTGAGCGTGATATAGAGAGTAGTTCTATGGGGATGCAATACACCATGGCCTCGGTAAATAATTTAGCATTATTGTTAAACGAAGCCTTAGATCAAATGCAGCAACAAATGAAGGCTCAAAAGAAAAACAAAGGAAAGCCTGGAAAAGGAAAATGTAAAAAACCTGGTAATGGCCAAAATCCATCTTCTAGTGGCAAACAGACTCAAAACGTAAAAAAGATGCAGGAGCAATTAAATAAACAATTGCAGCAATTAAAAGATGCTTTAGAAAAAGGTAAAAAACCAGGTGAAAAGCCAGGAGACCAAAAGGGTAAAAATCATGCCAATGGAATGGGGCAAAACGGAAAAAGTGGAGCTAGCATGCCAGGAAGCAGTGAACAATTTGCTAAAATGGCAGCACAACAAGAAGCTTTGCGTAGGCAAATGCAATCAATGATGGAAAAGTTAAAAAATAAGGGGAATAATCCGGGAGGAGATATTGCCAATTTAATGGAAGAAACCGAAAAAGATCTTGTAAATAAACGGATTACAAGCGAAACGATGCGCCGACAAGAGGAAATTTTAACCCGATTGTTAGAAAGTGAGAAAGCAGAACAGGAAAGGGAAGAAGATGAACAGCGTAAAAGCAATGAATCAAATCAACAAAATTTAAGCAACCCTAGTCAATTTTTAGAGTATAAAAGACTTAAAGAAAAAGAAATGGAGATGTTAAATAGTGTTCCGCCGAGTTTAACTCCGTATTATAAAGAAAAAGTAAATAGCTATTTTAATAATATAAATAGCCCAAATTAAGAAATAATATAATGAGACATGCTCTTAAAATAAATTCACAACCGCAAAGCCTTTATCTTGTGGAGCAATTAATTGAAGAGGTTTGTGATACCCATAAAGTTAAAGAAGATTGCTATGGAAATATATTAATTGCATTAACAGAAGCTGTTAATAATGCTATCCAACACGGAAATAAATCTAATCCAAATAAATTTGTAAGTATTGATTTTGAAAACGAAAACAATGTGTTAATCTTTTCCGTATGTGATGAGGGGAGCGGTTTTGACCCATTAATTCTTCCCGATCCTACAAACCCATTAAACATAGAAAAATTAAGCGGAAGAGGTGTTTTTTTAATGACCCAATTATCAGATTCAATCAGATTTGAAGAAAACGGACGTAAAGTATTTTTGGGATTTAATGCTTAATTAATTTTAAGTTAATTTGTTATAATCGTTTAAATAAGTTTTTTATATAGTCTAAAGTGGCAATTTCTTTAAAATTATTTCCTAAAGCATGATTCCACATAAATGGCAAATTATAACTCACCATCGCCATCTTATTTAAAGTTTCGTTATTCCAATTTTTGCTCAAGCCTTGAGGTAATTTAATGTTATGTTTAGCCATCATTTTTATGAATTCGCTATGGCCTTGAGGGTAAATATCTCCAAGATGCTGAAAAATAATACAATTGGCGAAGCAATGCCTGGTACCAAGTATTTTTGATAAACCATAACTTAAAGCATGACAAACACCTACTTCGCTATAAGTTAAACTAAGGCCTCCCATTAAGGAAGCTACCATTAAAATGTCATCATTTTCGGAAGTTTGTCCAGCCGAATCATTTAAATAAACCTCGCGACATAATTTTAAGGCTTGATCTCCGTAAGCTAAACTAAAGGCATTATTCCGAATACCATTATGCGATTCGATGCAATGAATATAAGTATCCATGCCAGTATAAAACCACCAATCTTTTGGCACGCTAGCAATTAATTCGGGGTCTAAAATTACTTGATTAAAAACAGTCCAATCACATTTTAATCCTAATTTTTTTTCGGGGCCAGTTAGCACTGCAGTCATAGATACTTCAGCTCCGGTTCCACTTATAGTAGGGATTCCAAGATGATAAACCCCTGCTTTTTGAATTAAATTTAAACCTTGATATAAAGCAGAAGAGCCTTCGTTAGTTAACATTAAAGACAGTGCTTTTGCAATATCCATAATACTTCCACCGCCAATGCCAACAACGCCGCTAGGCAAACCTTTTTTTAAAAGAATTTCATTTCGTAAATCATCTATTAATTCGGTAGTTGGTTCGCAAGGATCAACATCTATAAAATAAATTAAATCACTTGGTTCATTCTGAATTTTTTCACTTAATTCTTTTCCTTTAAAATAATTATCGATAACATAAACAAAATAATTATTGTTTTCGATCCTAGTTGGCGCAATTGTTTCTGCTAATTGAGAAAAAGAACCACGGCCATAAATAACCTTATCTATATTTTTAAAATTTTTATGAATCATGTTTTAGTATTAATTTTTATCAAAAAACTGAAGGTTATAATGAATTTATTTATCTAAAAATAATTCTTCTGCTTTTTTCCAGTTGATAATATTCCACCAATTAGTTATATAATCGGCACGTTTATTTTGATATTTTAAATAATAGGCATGTTCCCAAATATCTAATGCTAAAATTGGTTTTCCATTTTCTGATGCCATATTCATTAAGGGATTATCCTGGTTTGGTGTTGAGGTGATTTTTAATTTCCCTTCTTGTAAAATTAACCAACACCATCCGCTTCCAAATGTTTTAAGGGCTATTTCAGTAAATTCTTTTTTAAAATTATCGAACGATTTAAATTGATTATTAATTGCTTCGTTTAGTTTAGTAAGAGGAATTGATTTTTCTCCATTAGGATTTGGACTAAGTAATTGCCAGAATAATGAGTGATTAAAATGACCCCCAGCGTTATTTCGAATTGCAGTATTTAAATCAGACGCTTTTTTTAAAAGTAAATTAAGTGATTTATCTTCATTATAATTTTCGAGAGCCTTGTTTAATTTATCTACATAGGTTTGATGATGCTTGCTATGATGAACTTCCATAGTTTGTTTATCTATATATGGTTCTAATGCATCATAACTATAAGGTAATTTAGGTAAATAAAATAAAATCTCTGAGTCTGAAAGTTTAGATAAAGATTCGAGATGAGATAACTTTTCGTTTCCAAATAAAGTACTCACTAATCCAGATAAGCCAATTAAAGTACTCTTTTTAATAAAATCTCTTCTATTGTCGCTCATGGTAAAAATTGAATTAATAATTGATTTTTTTCAACTGCAATTCCAGTAATGGCATTAATTTTTTTAATAGTCCCATCGGCTGGCGACTTAATAATGTTTTCCATTTTCATCGCCTCTAAAACTAAAAGTGAATCGCCTTTTTTAACTACATCACCCTCATTTATTAATATAGACAGAACCATTCCTGGCATAGGCGCTTTGATCTCATTTATTTTTTTAACTGCCAAATCATCTAAACCTAAATTATGAAGTAATTCGTCGTATTTATCTTTTAAATCTATATCGAACTTAATAGAGTTTATTTTTAGCAATAGTTTTTTTTCTTCAATATTAAGTTTTATTATATCTACTGTGTAAGATTTTTCTTGAAGTATAATATGATATTGATAATTATTTATTTTTATAAAATCACCTTTAACAAATAAATCGTTTAAAGTCCCTTCAAATAGGTTCTTTTCTAAATTTAATTTGGTTTTAAACTTTTTGTTTCCGTTTACAATAATTGAATACATATTACAAATTTAAACTTTATTGTAATAAAAATAGCTTTAGCTTAAAAACATTAAGAAAGTTTTTAATTAAGCCTAAAAATATAAACACCCTTGTCTTTTTATCTCGAAGTTATTTGTAATTTTATATTTTTATGCAATTAAAATCTGTTGCGGTTACTTTAGTTTTTTTTCTTTCGCTTTCTATTATGAAGGCACAATATATTATAAGAGGTAAAATATTTGAGGCCGATAACAAGGAGGCTTTACCTTTTGTGCCAGTATTGATAAAAAACACAAGTGCCGCTATTC